>NZ_JBQQBX010000041.1:0-61013 GCF_052245475.1 Streptomyces sp. 7N604
TCGACGGCCCGATCCGCGGCCGTGAGCTGCCCATCGACCTGGAGCAGCTGCCCGACGATCTGCTGTTCCAGGTACACACCCAGGCCGCCGAGATTCTCAGCTCGCGCGTCGATGACGCGCTCCCGGGTGCCGTCCGGGACGCCTGCGCCGCGGCAGCTCCCTACGGCGCCCGCCCGGCGTCGGTGACCTTCCGCTTGTACGAGGGCACCAACGGCCAGCTCGCGTGGGATCCCACACGCGGCAATGCCACCTTCGCCGACGGCCGTACCCTTCCGGTCGACCTCGGCGACGACGAGGCCGGCATCATCAACACTGCTGAGGAATGGCGACAGTTTTGGATCCGCGACGCCCGTGACCGGATCCAGCAGGCTGCCCGCTGGCGCAGGCTGGGCCTGCCCCGCGAGTGGGCCTATGCAATGGACTGCGCCGCGCAGGCCCGGACGAACGCCCAGACCGTGCCGGAGTGTCTGCGCCCCTCTGTTGCTACTCCCGCTGACCGTATGGCCGTTGTTGCCTGTGTCGCGCACCAGCTTGAGTCTCATGCCCATCGGGGTGTGCTGTCCGGGTTCGCTGTTGTCGAGGTCAACGAGGGTTCGGGATGGGTCGGTGAAGGACAGGGCTCCAGCGTGGCGTGGCTGGCCGAGATCGCTGCGGACGTGGCCAAGCGCGGTCCGGTACGCGTTGTCAGCACCTCGTACGGCGATGTCCTGGCCTCCTACAGTGCCCCCGCCTCCTCCGGCGCCTGAGAGCCGAACTCTTCCTTCGCCGGACCGTTCTTCACGGCCCGCACCCCACCCTGGGGGTGCGGGCCGCCGCCGTATCCGGCCACCACCTCCGCGGACACCAGCCCGCTCAGCGACACCACCCCGTCCCCGGGCCCCGCACACGCTCACACCGGAGCAGCCGCAGACCCGCCCCTCCGGCCCGCGTACCTGCTCCGTGCCGGTTGCGCGGCTAACCCTCCGTCCCGTCACGGTTGATCCCGCCCGGCCGGACTCCCGAGTTTCCCTCCTCGCAGGGTCTGGCCTGGTAGTGCGCAGCCCGCTGCTGGCGGGCGTTGGCACGGCCCCCGAACCCGCCCCCCCGGGGCGTGTTCATCGACGGCCTCCTGCACCGCACCCCACCCCGTTTCTCTCGACGATCGTGGAGTGCACTCATGGCCGCCAAGCCATTGCTCACCCAGAACTCCCACATGCGAGCCCAGGGCATCTTCAACTGGACCCTGCCCGCCTGGGCCGTCCGCTTGCCCGACGGACGCACCATCAACGTCTGCCCCCAGGCAGGGGTCTGCGCCAAGTTCTGCTACGCCCTGGAAAACGCCTACCGCTACCCCAGCGTGCGCGCCGCGCACCTGCGCAATCTGCTCATGGTGCTGGAGACCCCGCTGGTGTGGAAGGAGCGGATGGCGGCCGAGCTGCGCCGCCCCCGCTACCAGGGCCGCCACATCCGTATCCACGATGCCGGGGACTTCTTCTCCGACGCCTACCTGGTCATGTGGCTGGACATCATGCGCGGCGCTCCGGAGGGGATCACCTTCTACGCCTACACCAAGGAGGTCTCGCGCTTCCGCCGCCTGGTCGAGCCGAATCCACCCCGCAACTTCAAGTGGGTCTACAGTCTCGGTGGCCGGGAGGATCAGCTGATCGACCTGGACCATGACCGGCACGCGGATGTTTTCCCTGACCAAGAGGCACTCGAGCATTCCGAGTACGCCTCCCAGGAGGCGTCCGACACCCTGGCCGTCCACGGCCCGCCCCGCGTTGGCATGGCGGCCAACCGCCGACGCGTGGGTCTGAGGGAGCACTCCTTCGGTCAGCTCCAGCGCATCCGGGATGCCCAACGCGCTGCCCGGCGTGGACACCAGGCGGCGCGTGCGGCACGCTCCACCGCCACCTGACACTCAGCCCGCCCGCCGCCTGGCCCCGGCCCCGCTCACCGCGGGGCCGGGTCGGCGTGCCCGCCCGCCTGCCCGATCGGCCGCTCCTGTACGGCCCGCACCGTCGCCGGTGCGGGCCGTCTGCGTTGCCCGGCCCGGCGGTTGCGGCCCTAACACCCCCTCCCGTCACCGTTCATGCCGCCGGCCGGAGCCCGCCCGTTCTCTCCCGCTCCGGCCCTGGCCACTTCCCGCCAGCCGGGCGCGCTCCCGGCCCCACACCACCACCGAAAGGCTCTGCCGTGACCACCTCCATCCAGCACTCGCCGGTCGTGACGGCCCGCATCGACACCGGCATCCCTGCTGCCGAGTCGCCCGCCACCGGTACGAGCGCCGTGTACACCGTGACCGTCTACATGAACCTCGCACTGCACAGCTTCTTCGGCTACGAGAGCGGCCACCGGGTCGCCGAGGTCACCACCGCCGACGGCGCACCGCTGCGGTTGACGTTCTCCGCCGCCACCCACGCCGACGCCGCCGAAGCCGCCGAAGCTGCTTTCGAGGTCGGCAATCGGCAGGGCAGCGACGACAGCGGGCAGAGCTGGCCCGAAGACGTCCGGTCGGTGTCCGTCGGTGACGTCCTGGCTGTCACCGGGCCCGACGGTACGACCGTGCACCTGAGCGTCGACTCGGTGGCCTTCTCCGAGATCGACCCGCCCCGCACGACGGTGCCGCTCGAAGGGACGAGCGCGACCTCGAGCGACCGCTGACCCCCCATCTCCGCTTCACTCACCCCGCGGACCGGTCCGGCCGGTCCGCACCGATCGAAAGGCACACCGTGCGCAACCTGCACACCCGCCGTCTGCCGCGTCACGTTCACGGCCTCCTGGTGGCAGCCGTCGTCCTCATGGGCCTGGCGATGGTGCTCACCGCTGTCAGCGCGGCGGACGATGACACCCCGCCGCGCTGCCCCGTCTCGCACTCCGGCTCCGTAGACCTCGTCCCCGCCGCCGGTCCCCGGCCGTGCGTGCTGTACGGCGCGGGCACCGGCATCGCCCCGGGCCACGACGGGCGGCAGCGCCACGGCGGCGGATCCGGCACGACGAAGAAGCCGACCGACCTCACCAAGAGGCCCTCCGGCTCCCAGAACAGGCCCGCAGCGCCCAAGGCCCCGGCGGCTCCGCCGAAGGTTCCCGCAGCCCCGAAGGCCCCGGCCGCGCCCCGCATCCGCTGACCCCAGCGGCCCGCCCGGCTCCCCCCTCCTCGCGGCCCCTGGCCGGTCCACCTGGACTGGCCAGGGGCCGCCGCCGTTCCCAGCGCGCCCCATGGGTGTGTCCCGCCCACGGCCGCACCGGTATCCCGCCCACCGGCACCGGCCCCACACCTCGTATCCCGCCCGCCGGCACCCCCCAACCCCGGGCCATCTCTGCACGGAACGCTAGCTTGCGGGCCTAACTCCCCCTCCCGTCAAGGTCGTTCTTGCCCGGTCGGAACGAAGTTCCCGGCCTCGCAACGGGGTTGGGGTCGGGCCGCGCCAGGCGAAGCAACCGTCACCCACTTTTGAGGGGAATGCTGGAGATGAACAAGGCGCAGCTCGTGGAAGCGATTGCCGACAAGGTCGGCGGCCGTCAGCAGGCCGTAGAGGCTGTCGACGCCGTACTGGACGCGATCGTCCGCGCGGTCGTCGCGGGCGACCGGGTCTCGGTCACCGGCTTCGGCTCGTTCGAGAAGATGGACCGTCCGGCCCGCTACGCCCGTAACCCGCAAAACGGGGAGCGTGTTCGGGTCAAGAAGACCTCCGTGCCCCGCTTCCGCGCGGGCCAGGGCTTTAAGGACCTGGTGAGCGGAGCGAAGAAGCTTCCGAAGAAGGGTGTCGCCGTCAAGAAGGCGCCCAAAGGCAGCGTGTCCGGCGGGGCTTCCACCACCAAGGCGACCGCCGGGAAGAAGACAGCGGCGAAGAAGGCGACCGCGAAGAAGGGGACCGCGAAGAAGTCCACTGCCAGGAAGGGCACGGCCGCGAAGAAGACCGCGGCCAAGAAGGAGGCGCCGACGCGCAGTCTGCCGCGATCGGCCTAACGGGCAAAGGCGGTCCGCCTGGCCCGGATGCTCACACCCGTACCACCACGACTACGGCAACGGCCCGTCCGCGCGGGGCGCGTGGACGGGCCGTTGCCGTACGCCTGCTGGAGACCGGCCGGGGCGGGCCCGCAGCCATTTCCCCGCCCCGGCCCGGCCCGGCCAGCGCGGCTTGCGGGGCTAACCCCGGCCCCGGGGCACGGTTGTTGCTGCCGGACCGCACTCCACGCGGTCGGCTCCAATGACGGCGCGCCAGGTGCGGCCCGGCCCCCGGCTCCCGGCTCTCGAGGTCGGCGAGAAGCCGCACCGCGCCGTCACGGACACCGGCGCCGATGCGCTTCATCGTCCCGGCCGCCTCCTCAGCGTCCGAGCAGCACTCCGCGCGCCGCGCGCCGCGCCCCGCCGTATCCGCACTCACCCACTGGAGAATTGCCCCGTGCCCGTTACTGCCCTGTCCGCCCCGCCCGCCCGACCGGCCGGATTCCCCCCGCCGTCCACCCCCCTGCGCTTTTGTCATGACGACCGCTACGAGCAGGCCGACGCAGGCGCCTGGCAGCGTGCTCCCGGGGGTGGCCCCGATGGACGGTGGGAGCCCCAGACCGGCAGTGAGGCTGGCTGGCTCGCTGACGACGATGTCCGGTACCTGCTGCAGCGCTCCGCCGTCCGCGGGGAGGTGGGCCACCGGTTCGTTCCGCGCCCGCCCGGCGCGTTCCTCCCCGGAGCGCGGATCGACAGCCCCTCGGGCCTGAAGCGCCTGGACTTCGGGCCCGCCCGGTCAGCCGCCCAGTACCTCATGGACCACCAGGAGAACCGGCTGGTGCCCCTGCCGGACCTGATCGCCCTCTACGACGAGAACGCCGCGTACGACTTCGCGGCAACGCTCCCCCTGGACGAGATGGCCGACGTGCTCGCCACCATCCTCGCCGAGCAGCAGCGGCCCCGGGTGTCCTACGAGGAGTCCGCGGGCCGGCTGTACGCCCGCTACGAACGCACCCTGGGCGCCGACGCCCCCGGCTACCGGTTCACCTTCGAGTGCCTGCACGTGTTCGTGCTGTCCACCGCCCCCGCCGGCGGGTAGCGAAGCACCCGCTTCCACCCACCGTGCCCCGGGCTCGTACCGACACCGCGTGTGTGTCGGGCCCGCCCCAGCCGACCCGTCGGCTGGGGCGGGCCTGCCGTGTTTCCCCACCGGCCGTGCCCCGGCCCGCAGCCCTGAAACAGCCAGCTGTCCCGCAAGGCCCCCGCCGCGCCGCAGATCCCCGCTGCGCCACGGCCCCGGATCTGAGTTCTGTCCGCCACACTCCGGCCCCCGGGCTGCCTGCCTACGCGCGGCTCCCGGGGCCCGCTGCCGTTTACCCGGGCCCGGCCGCTGCGGCGGTCCATCAGTGCCGGGGGTGGGGGAGCGGGGTGTTGCTGAGCTAACCCGGCCTCGGGTCAGCGTCGTGGTGCCGGGTTGCGCCTCTGCGGCGGCATGCCCCTCCCGCACCGTGTGCGCGGGGCCCGGCACCACGACCCGCTCCACTCCGTCCTGGGCTCGCGGTGCGGCTTTGTCCCGGGCTGTTCCGCGAGCCCGGCCACCCACGCCACTTACTTGGAGGCTCCATGCCCATCACCTACAGCACTGAGAGCACCGTCTTGCCGACCAGCGCCTCCGCGCTGCTGGACTGGGCTGCCGATCACGTGGACAACCTCGGCTTGTACGACGGCCGCGACGGCGGGCTCTACGGCCGCCGCCCAGGCGTCACCGAAACCCGCAAGCTGATCCCGAGCATGGTCGGCGCGCTCAACGTCGCGGGCGGTGATGGACGGCGCAGCAGCGCCCGCACCTACGACTACCCGGCCCTCTACGCCGCGCAGCGTCTCGCCCTGGACGTGCTGTCGGACTATCTCGCAGGCGGTGCGATGCCCCATGACCCCCGCTTCACCGACGACGAGCACCACCGGCGGTGGCTCGTGCACACGTGGGGGGAGCAGGAGGGCCGCACCGCTGACGAGGCAGCCGCAGCGTTCCGCCAGGCCGCTCGTCTGGCCGAGCGGGCGGTAGCTGCCGCGAGTCGCCCGGGTCGGCCGCCGCGCACGCTGTATCCGGTCACCACGGCCAGCTTGCTGGGATGGGCCGCCGCCCACCTGGAGGACGTGACCATGAGGCCCGGTGGCCTCACGCACGACCCGGACGGGTTCACCGACACCGCGCCTTGCACGCTTCTGCACGCATTGGACCGGGCGCAGCGGGCCGCGAAGCCGATACCGGCCGACGAGCGCGCGCACTGGCTGGCTTACGGCCAGTCCCGCACGCAGGCGCTGCGCCTGCTGGCCGATCACCTGGCGGGCGAGCCGGCCAAGGGTGACCCTGACGAGCCGGAATATGAGGTGGAGCGGCGTCGCCGCGCGATCGTCCTGGGGTGGGGCAACGAACCGGGGCGCAGCACCGGTGAAGCGATTGAGGCGCTGCGCGCGGCCGTGCCCTCCGTGGCCGACGACGCTGGTTGGTTGTGCGCCTTGGCACCCGGGGGGTCATAGTCCGTGCCGACCGGCCAACTACCCGGCACTCAACTCACCACCGAATCATACGAACGGAGACCACTGTGAGGCCCGCTGCTGCTGACTGGGTCCGTATGCATGTTCTGCCCGCCTTGTGGCGCGATGAGACCGAGGACTTGCGCACCTGTCTGTGTCAAGCCCCACCGTCGGACTGGCTCGGCGGGATCGAAGAGCCCGAGGCCCGCCTGTGGGACCGCGACGGCAGGCCAGTAGCCGAGGACCGCCGCCTCGTCGTGGTGTGGCTTGCTGACCGCACCTGCAAGCGTCGAGGTGAATCACCCTGGGCCCCCTCGTGACTGACCGGCTCTTTGCCTCTGCCCGGCCCGCGCCCACCGGCGCGGGCCGTCGCCGTACCCGGTGCTCCTGGCCGTACCCGGCCCGTGCCGTCCACGGTGCCGGGCCGGGCCGGGGCACCCCCTTTCGGCGGGTGGGGTGGTGCGGGGCTAACGCCGTCTCGGGCGAGGGTCGTTCTCGCCGGTCGTGCCGCGGTGGCCTTCCCGCCTCTCGCACCGCATGGTGGCCCGGCGCCCCGTCGACCTTTCCCAGACCACTCCGGAGAGCAACTATGGCGTTGTTGAACGACCAGGAGCAGAACTACACGTGCGTCAACCGGTGCGGCCGCACGGTGACAGACGAAGTGGGCCGTGACGAGAAGCAGGTGCGTTGCGCCTGGTGCACCGCGGCTTTCCACCAGGGGCGGACCCACTCGATCACGACGCCGTGGCCGCGCGGGAAGAGCCTCTGGGAGCAGTAAGCCCCCTGCATCTTCTGGGCCCGTCCTGTGCCGCTCGCGCGGCGCCGGGCGGGCCTTTCCGCTCCCCGGGGGCATACCGCTGTGCGCGGGTGGTGGGGGAATGGGTGTTGCGGGGCTAACCCTGCCCGGCCACAGGGTCGTTCCTGCCGGGCCGCCCCGGGCGGGCACCCCCTCCCCGCACCGCGGTGTGCGGCCCGGCACCCCCCTTCTTTCGCCTCACGAGAGGGCTTGTGCCATGCCTGAGATACTCCACCGCGCCCGCGCCGCCCTTACTACTGCCGAGGTCGACCGGCAGGTCCGCCGCCTGTACTACCTCGCCTACCGAGTGGAGCCGATCGGGCAGATGCTGGCGAACCCGCAGGCCAACGCCGCGACCGTGGCCTACGCGATGGCGCGTATTCCGCGTGCCTTGTCGGCGGCGCGGCGGCTGCTGGCCCTGCCCGGGGTCGCCGGCCACGAGGAGACCGCCTACGCACGCTCGTTGCTGAACGCGGCCGAGCAGCAGCTGAACGCCCCGACCACCCGGCTGCTGATCATCGCGAACGCCGCCCGGGAGGCTGCCGCCCAGGCTGATGCCGCCGACGACGATGTGCGAGTGGTGGTGTTCCGCGACATCGAGGAGCGGTGCCGCTACCTGGTCGACGCCGCCCGTGTGGAGCCGGTGCTCGCCCGCCGGGGCTGGTCTGGCCACGACCGGGCCGCCAGCGACCGCCTCCAGCAGTGGGCCGCACGATGGGGCCTTGGCGCCGACGACGACGGCCCTGCCCAGGAGGCCGGTGCCGTCCACCCCGAGGTGGACGCCGAGCTGGTCCGGCAGGCCGCCGAGCGTGCCGCGACCCGCGCTCGCTGCGCGGCCGGTATCCGCTGCACTGAGACCGGCTGCCTGACATACGGCGCCATCAAGGTCACCCTCCCCGGGGCGTGGCTGTGCGCCAGCTGCATCGCCGTGGTCAATGCCCGCCTGGCCGCCCGCGGTTACGCCCCGGACACCGTCCGGCCCCTCGAGGGCGGCATCCCCGACGACGCTCGCTACATCGTCACGCTGTACAACGCTTCCGGCCGCGGGGCCTGCACGATCGAGTGCGACACGCCGCAGCGCGCCCAGTTCATCGCCGAGACCGAGCGCCCGTTCAACAACACCGGCTACGAGATCGAGGTCCCCGCCCCGCCCCGTAACTAAGTGCCACGCGTCCCCGCCCTTTGGGGCCCGTCCCGCCCACGTTGGCGGGACGGGCCCCTTTTCGCGTCCTCGCCCCGACCGGTGCGTGCGCGGTTGTGCGGGTCATCGGCGTACGCAGGCGCCGTGCCCCGCCACGCCGCGCGTCCAGACCGAGCGGCGTGGCGTCGGCCGGTGCACCCGGCGGCCCGGCAACTGGACCGCCGTGCGCTAGCGGGTTGCTCGGCTTGCTGTGTCCGACAGCAGGGTGCATGCCTGCCGGGCCGGTGCCGGTCCGGTATCCAACTCGCCACCAAAGTAGGGGATGTGCCATGACCTCTCCGGTTCACCGCGCGCCGAGCGTCACCGCCCGCATCGATACCCTTGCGGCTGGGCCCGCCGAAACCGCCCAGGCCGCCGTCCCCGGCCCCGATTCCGCCGCCCGCCCTGCCGAGGTGATCGGGCACAGCGCCGACTCGGACGCCCCGGACATCACCATCGCGTGGAGCGAGCCGAGCGAGTACGACCAGGCCCGGGGCGTGGCCACCGCCGAGGTCACTGCCCGGTTCCCCGAGGCCGAGTTCGTCATCGCCCGCCTGGTGTGGTCCCAGGACGAGTCGACACCCGAGCGCGAGAGGTTCCAGGTCACCGGGCATGGGGCGATCGCCCCCGTCTACTTCCCCGAGGACACCGCCGCTGTCGCGCTCTGGGCACGTGGCTACCTCGGCGCGGCCGACGCTCTGGGCGGCTGGCCGGTCTTCGAAGCGCTGATCCGACGCCGGGAGGAGGAAGACGCCGCGTACTGGGACCAGCAGGCCGCCCGCAACCCGTACCTGTGAGGGCCGTCGCGGCCCCCAGGCATCCCAGAACCCCCGGCCCCGCCGGGGGTTCACCCATGCCCGGCCCAGTTGTCCGCCCGCCGACGGCCCTCGGCCGCCGCGCCCGCGCTTGCTGTCCGTTTCCCGCCCGCCCACCCTGCCCGTCCGCGTATCGGGTGGCGTGGCTAGCCCCCGTCCCGGCCACGGTGCGCCCCGGGCACGCCGGATGTGCCCGCCGCACCCGGTCGGCACGTGCACCGCGCACTCCACCCTCCGCCCGGGGCGGTCCCTGTCCCGGTGCCCACGGTCCCCTCCGGCCGCACCGACCGTGAACAACCCCGTGCACCTCCACCCAGGAAGGATGGCCCCCATGGCCACGCAGGAACCGGTCATCGAGCAAGCCCCATTCGGCGAGCACTTCGACTACCTCGCCGACCGGCCCGTGACCCCGTACGAACAGGACCGGCGCGAGCTGCTGGCGCGCTACGCACGATCCCTCCAGCAGCACGGGCACGAGATCACCAGCTACCTCATCCGGCCCGCAGGCTCCAAAGACCAGTTGGTGGTGGAGCTGTTCGACGCCACCGCCTCCCAACTCGTGGTCACCTGCGCCACGTTGCAGCGCGAGAACGGATGGGCAGCGGGCGTGTGGTACGCGATCGGCACGCTCGCCGATCTGGCCCGGTTCCTTCCCGCCCATACGCGCAACGTCCTCGTCCTGCCCGCCGAGCCGGACAGCGACCTCGACGGCCTGTGCGTCATCCGGTCGATCACGCCCGTCTGGCCCGCCGACGACAACGCCACCTTCACCAGCCACCAGGACCAGACCCGCCGCCTGCGCGAGCCGCTCTTCCACCCCAACGGCGAGCCCTCGCTCTGACGACGAGCACGCACCCACGCGGGCCCCCTCCCTGCCGCCACCGGCCGAGAGGCGGGCCCGCCGAACGTCCGGCCCTGCGCCGCCCGCTCTGCCGCCCCGCGCGCTCGGCGCTCGCCCGCTGTTCCCCCGCTGGGCGGGTCCCGTGGGGCGGAGCCGCCAAGCGACGGATCGGGAGTGTGCTCCCGCGCCCCGGGACAGCACGGCGCCCCGTCACATTCCCCCGTGCCTGCCTGCCCAGACTTCACGGGGCGCCGCCCAGCCGCAGAGCGGACTCGCGGCGCTGGTGAGGCTGCGGGCCGCCACGGTTGCGGCGCTAACCGCCTGCCCCGCGACCGTCCTCCCGGCCCCGCCACCAGGGGCCCGCGGCCCCGGCGGCCGTAGCCCCTAACGCCCACGGGAGGCAACCGAGATGAGCAACTTCGAGATCGTCAAGCGCCCCAGCGGCCAGCCCGCGCCCGCCGAGCCCATCCTGCTCGCCGAGGCGGCCAAAGCCGGGAGCGAGCCGCTGCGCACCTTCACCGGCGACGAGCAGCAGCCCGGCCCGGTCCTGGCCACCGTCACCGCGTCCGCCGCCACGGTGTGGGCCGCCGTCGACGCCTCCGTCACCGTGCCGATGGTGCGCGTGTACTGCACCGACGCGGACAGCCCCTACGCCCAAGCCGCCCGCGACACCCGCATCCAGCACACCGGCCAGCAGCTCACCGTCACCGTGCCTGCCGTGACCGCACCGCCGAGGACCGTCCGCCACAGGTCCAGCATGGGCGGCACGTACGTCTCCGGGTCGGGCAGCACCTACTCCTTCAGCTCTGTCGGCGACATGCACATCACCGACGGCATCACGTTCGGCTCGGTCAACGGCGCCACGTTCGTCTCCGGCGGCACGACCGTGAACGGCCACCAGGGCATCGAGATCGAACTGCTGCTGCCGCCCGGCTCCGGTCTGAAGACTGACACCGACTCCGGCAGCGTCCACACCTTCGGCCACCTGGCCGCCGCCAAGATCGACGCAACGGCCGGGTCGGTGCGCCTGGCCAGCGTGGGCCGCGCCGAGATCGAGGCAGCCGCCGGATCGGTGCGGATCGGCACCGTCACCGAGTGGACCGACATCGACACCGCCGCCGGATCAGTCACCGTCACCCACCACGCCGGCCACACCGCCCGCGTGCGCGCGGCGGGCGGGTCCGTCACTTTCACCATCGCCGCCGAAGCCACCGGCACCGTCGACGTCCGCTCCTCGGCCGGATCGGTCACCGTGCACGGCTCGCACCGGCAGGACATGACCATCACCGCCAAGGCGTCTGCCGGAACCGTCCGCCGCCCCTGACCGCCATGGGCGTTGCTCTGCGGAGATCCCCGCCGACCGCACCAGCCCGCACCAGTCCCCTGCCACCTCACCAGGCCCGCCCCGCCGCCACGTCCCGGCCGGGCGGGCCCGCCGCCGTTCCTCGCCGCCCGCGCGTTGCGTCGCTATCTCCGCCTCTGGCGCGCCGACGGCACCTGCACCCGGGCGCGGCAGCACCCCCTTCACAAGGCCCCGCAACTGACATACCCCCGCCTCGGCCCGCGCCCTTCAAGGGCGCGGGCCGAACGCAGGCCCGGCTCCAACCCTCCCCGCCGCCGCCCTTCTGCCCACCGTTGCGGTTGCGCGGGTAGCCCCGCGGCCGGCCATCGTCCTGCCCGGCCAGGCCACCAACGGCCAGGCCACCAATAACCCTTCGGGAAGGGAACCCACCGTGACCATCAGCAAGATCACCCGCTTCACCGGCACCCAGGACACCGACAGGGCCCAGGAGGAAGCCGACGGCGGCCCCGTGCTGGACGCAGCCGACCGCACGGAAGAGCGCAAGCTGGCCGAGCGTGCCGGACACCCGGCAACCGCCGAGGGCAGCGCCCCCGAGCACGCCGCCAACCACACGGTGCGCGCCGCCCTCGCGGACGCCGGGACCATCGTCAAGGCCCGCATCAGCGACACCTTCGACCCCGAAGACGATGACGCCGCCAGCGTGCGCGGCATCCTCGTTGCCCCCCGCACCGGCCACGACGGCCACGCCCAGGTGTGGTTCCTCGAAGGCGGCAAGCCGGAATGGACGCGTGACAGTGTCGGCCTGCGCAGCGTCGCGGACACGCTCCACGCCGCCGGGTGGATCGTGCGCCGTGGTGGCCGGGCCCTGGATATCGAGGCGACCGACCTGGTGTGGCGCGCGGACAACGCTCGCCGTACCGCGTGGGACATCTACCCCGCCGCCCACCACTTCCAGCCCGTCACCGGCGATGACGCCAGCACCGTGCACGGCTGGACGTTCACCACGCTCCAGGCAGGAGTCTCCCGGTACGGGTGGGCCGATGGCCAGGGCGGCATGTCCGGGCCGCTATGGGACACCCGCCAGCAGGCCGCCCGCGCCCTCACCAGCCGCAAGAAGCCCGCCCCGGCCGCAATCCCGGCGACCGTGCCGACCGCGCCGGAAACCGGGGCCCGCAAGTACCAGGGCCCAACCACCGTCCAGATCCAGGAGATTGCCGCGCTGCTCGTGGGAGAAGGCGTCACCCTCCCCCTGAACGTCCTCGCCACCGTCGCCGACCTGCGCGCCGAGACGCAAGACGCACGCGGCGGCAAGTCGGCCGCCTCCCAGTACCGGCAGTGCGCCCACCACCTGCGGCAGGCCGCCCAAACCCTCGCACGCGCCGACGACGACACCGACGAAGAACGGGCCGCCACCGCCGACATGGCAGGCGCCTACACCGAAGCCGCCGCCACCCATGCCCGCGAAGCCGACCTGGCCGCCATCTGACACAACCCGCCGCGCCCAAGGCACCAACGCCGTCCGCATCCTGCTGAACGGCGTCCGCCGGTCCACCTGCCAGCCCGGCTGCGACGCTCCTTCCTCGGCCGACTGCCGCCGCTGAACAACCGTGTGCGGCCCGCGCTGGCCACCCCGGCTCGTCTCGCTGCCCGGCCCCGCACGCACTACGCACCCCCCGGCCTTCTCGCCTACGGGCAGGGCCCGTCCCGCCACCTGCCGGGACGGGGCCTACGGGCAGGGCCCGTCCCGCCACCTGCCGGGACGGGCCCTGCCGCGTTCCCGAACCGGGACATCCACCAGACCTGGGCGTCCCAGCCCTGCGGGCACAGTTGCAACGCTTACCCCGCCATCCATGACATTCAGGTCGGCCGGGAACGCCCCGCACGGAAATCCCCTCACGTGCGCTGCGAGCGCCCGGCCCGGCCTCCGCCGCACGCGCGGCCCCGGCACCACTCAACACCCGACGGCGAACCCACCACCCGCCTGTGGTTTGTTCGCCGCTTAGAGGAAGGACCCGTAGTCTCATGCCCCTGTCGTCCTGGCTCCAGTCCCACCTGCCCGCCGCCGCGCCGTCGCCGTACACCTTCGAGTCGTTCGCTGACGAGGTGGCCCGCCTGATGAGTCTGCCCCCGGCCCTGCGCACTGAGGAGTTCGAGCTCAGCTCCGAGACTGATCATGTCTGGCTGCGATGGAAGTCCGACGTGGGCGGGGCGATCCTCGTGCTGGACCGGCCGCAGGGGGAGCGGCGCGAGGCCCTGGTCATCAAGATGTCGTGGTACGACTCGCCGGACCCGGCGGATATCGCCGCGATGGTGCGGGTGTATGAGCGGCGCGGCCGCGTCCGGTCGCTCCGGTCCCTGCTGGGTCGTGTACTGCGCTGTGCCTGAGTCCGTACTGCCTTGATCTCGCGGAAGCATCCGTGAGCTGCCCCCACCGATGCTTCTTGGGGCTCCTGCCCGCCGACTGGCGAGCAGGAGCCCCTTTTGCCCCTGCCCCTCCGGCCGCCTCCGCCCTCCCGCGCCCCGCGCCCTCGTTCGAGCGGGGTTGCTCGGCTAACCCTGCCTTGGACGACGGTGCGTTCAGCCGGGAGCGCCCCGCACGAGATCCCCTCTCGTGCGCTGAGAGCGACCGGCCAGCCGGGCCGTGCACGGGCCCTCTACCGCCCCGCGCGACCCGGCTCCCGCATCGACCCCGTCACCGCTGTACCGCCTCACGTGCCAGGAGGAGCACCCGCCATGAGCACCACCACACCCACCGCCGCCGGTTCCGGCCACAAGGCCGGCGACGTCATCACGATCACCGTCGGCTACTCCGAAGCCGCCTGCGCCATCCGCGCCGCGGGCAAGACCATGCAGGCCCGCCTGCACCAGCACATGGTCCAGCTCCTCGACACCGACGGCGGCCCCTACAGCGCGCCCATCACCTACGGCGAAGCCGGAATCGCCCACATCTACCGTCAGATGAACCCCGACACGCCCTGACCCAGTGAGACCGTCTCGCCCACTGCCGGGGTGACGATCTGGCCCCGGACCCGCCGCGCACAGGACACGCTCGACGCGCAAGTGGCCTCCGGCAGCCTCCCGGCAGGCAGCCACGCCGCCCCCGACACCACTGCGTAGACCGCCCCCCGCGCAACGCGCGCCGCCCGGCCCGACGGGTTGCGGCCGTTGGCGCCCACCCGGCCATGGTCAGCACACCGGCCCGGGGCGCGGTGACCACCACCCCGCCCCCGGCCGCCCGCGCCGCGTCACCCGCACATCACTCACCACCAGCTGACCACCCCTGGCGGCACTTGACCAAGGAAGGCAATACGCATGGCGAACCGCGACCCGTACATTCCCGCCCGCGAGGCCCCGCATCACCGCGTGGTCCCCGTCGAATGCCGCGACTGCCCCCGGACCTTCATCGAGAAGGCCGAACCGGATTGGCCTGGGCTCTGCCCCATCTGCTCCGACGAGGCCGACAAGGAACTGACCGGCCGCAGCTACTGACCGAGGAGAACCGGTCATGCACATCTTCGAACGCAAGCCCCTGTCCGACCGCCTCAGGGAAGCCGGATGCCCCGGCGACTACGTCTACAGCCCCGCCGAGGGCCGCATGATCGTCCGGATGCCCGACGGTGAGGTACTCACCCCCGGCGAAGCCGCCGACCGCTACAACATCCCCGTCCTGTAACCCCGCACGCGGCAACCGCCCCCGCCAGCTCGCCGCGCCGACCGGCCCCGTGCCCGGACACCCGTCCCGGCCCGGGGCCGCCTCGCGTTCCCGCCCCCGCCGCCGCGTCCGCGTCCGACACCGCCGCCGTATCCGGCCCGGTCAGCCGCTGTTGCGTGGCTTGCTCCGCCCCCCACCACTGTCGGCGGCACGCCCTGCACCGGCCATCCCCGGCCGCCACAAGCGGGCGGATTCCTACGGCGGGCAGCCCGCCCGCCCACATCACGAGGAGACCTTGTGCTCGATCTGTTCGCGATGCTGCTGCTGTTGGCCTCCAGCGTCCTCATGCTGGTCAGCCGCCGCAGCCCCACGCCTCGGCGGAGGGTTGCCGCCGCCGTGCTGCTGCTGCCCAGTGCCCTGCTGTACGGCCTGGCGCACTTCTACTGGGTGGTGGGCTTGGTTCTGCTGCTCGCCGCCCTGCACGCAGGCATCGCGGCCGGCCAGTACCGGGCCGCCCGACGGCAGCCGGATGCGAAGCCCTCTCAGGATTCCGCGTCGCGCAAGTAGGCCCTGCGGCTTCCCGCCCGATCTGTTCGTGAGCCCCCTGACACCCCCTTTCGGCGGCTGTCCGGGGGCTCACCCGCACGAGGCCGTGCCGGGCGCCGACTGACCAACACCCCACCCACGCCCCCGGCTCCGGGAGATTGCCGAGCTGCTCATGGGAGAAGGCGTCACCCTCCCCCTCGAAGTACTCGCAACCGTCGCCGACCTGCGCGCCGAGACGCAAGACGCACACGGCGGCAAGTCGGCCGCCTCCCAGTACCGGCAGTGCGCCCACCACCTGCGGCAGGCCGCTCAAACCCTCGCACGCGCCGACGACGACACCGGCGAAGAACGGGCCGCCACCGCCGACATGGCAGGCGCCTACGTCGAAGCTGCCGCCACCCATGCCCGCGAAGCCGACCTGACCGCCATCTGACACAGCCCGCGCGGGAGCCCCGAACCGACACCGGGCCGCCCGCCCCGCCGAAGAGGACGAGCCCCCACGCCGCCGCCCCGCCCCGCATCCTCGGGACGGGGCGGCGCCGTGTTGCGGGCCCTGTCCCGCTCCTCGCCATCGTCCGTGGGTCTTTCCCCGGCCCTGACCGCTCCGCGCCGCCGCCCCCTGCCACCGTTGCCGTTCCGGTCGGCCGCGCGCCGGCTCCGCTGCCCATGCCGTCGTGCTTGCGCGGCTTGTGCCCGTCACGGCCAAGGTCTCAGCCGCGGCCGCCCGCCCCCACCCCTCCGTCCCCTCGCCATCTGCGGGCCGCGGGGGAGTGGGGAGCACGGGCCTGGCCCTCCCCGCATCCCCGACCCGAAAGGTGGCCCGGCATGGGCTGGACGTTCTACCACCGCGACAAAGGCGTCGAGAGCAACGCTGAGCACTTCGCGAAGGAACTCGACGACCGGTACGAGATCATCGCGCACGGCACCGTCGACCACGTCTTCTACGCCGCCGTCCGCGACCGCGAGACCGGCAAGGTCTTCGCCTACGTCGCCCTGACTCACTGGAGGCGCGACGCCAATTACAACTTCGGCTACAAGGACATGGACGAGAACATGGGCCCCGGCGACTGCAAGGCCCCCGAGGCCGTGCTGGACGCGCTGACCCCGACGACTCACAAGTACGCGCTTCAGTGGCGGGCGAACTGCCGCCGACACCACGACCAGCGCGCGTTCCTCCGCAAGCAGCTGAAGCCGGGCACGCGGCTCCGACTCACCCACCCGCTGCGCTTCAGCAACGACACCACCCGCGACACCTTCACCTACACCCGGTCTCGCGGCCGCGGCTACCTCGCCCACAACGGCTGCCGCTACCAGGTCCGGCACTGGCGCGACAGCGTCGCCGCAATCATCCGCCCTGACGGCAGCGAGTCCCTCACGCCCGTCGGCGAGCACCACCAGGCCAACACCAACGAACCCCAGCTCCAGGCCGCCGCCGAGCCGCAGCCGACGGCCGACGCCCGCTGACCCCCGTATCCCGCTCCTGCACCCGCAGGGGCGGGATACGGCGCACACCGCCACTTGCACGGCTTGCCCTACGCCCCAGCAGTGTGCCGTCACCGGCCCCGAGCCATCAGCGCCTTCCCGGGTCTCCGGCCTCTCTTCAGACCCTTCCTCCTCTTGGGAGTTCACTTATGTCTGCTGTCCGTGATGACGAGCGTCCCGCGATGTTCCGGCCGCTGCTCGACCCGTCGGAGGTGACGTTCGCGGCGTACTCCGTGACCGCGTCGGCCGCCCGGCACCTGAACCCGGACGCCCCCAACCCGCGCCCGGTCTCCGGCGCGCTGCTGCGGGCCATGCTGATCAACGCCGTGGAGTGCGGCGGCGCGCTCGCCCTGGACGACCTGAGCAAGACCGTGGGCTTCACCTACGCCTCCGGGACGTTCCACGTGATGGTGCAGGAGGCCCGGCCGCTCCCCACGCCCCGTACACCGGCATGCGGTGAGTGCGGCCAGTGGGAGAGCGAGCACCGCAACCCCAACGGCACGGCGTGCGACACGTTCGACGTCGAGCCGCGCCCAGACACCCCGTCGAACCCCCGGTGCTCCGCGTGCCATCAGCCGTTCCTGCACCACAGGCGCAGCTACACCGTCGCGTGCCCCTCCTTCCGGAAGTAGCCCCGCGCATCGTTGCGCGACGCGATGCCATCGCCGCCTGCATCCGTCACGCCTTCAGCCGCCACAAGCTCACTTCCGCCCCAGACATGTGACCGCCTTGCTCGACCAGGGCCCGCCCCGCCGTACCTCTCGCTGGGCGGGCCCAGCCCGTATCATCCACGCCCGGCCGCCCCCCGAGGGAAAAAGCGGTTCCCCCGGGCTCTGGTGCCGAGGCGTTGCGTCCTTCATGCCGTCACCTGCCACCCTCCAGTTCGCCGGCCCCCAGGCCAGGCACGCCACACCCGCCCCGCTGGTGCGACGGACACGGCCATCGCGTGCTGGCTGGACGCGCACATGGGCAGCGGGTCGCAGTGCCAGGGCCACAGCGCACCGGCCCACCCCAGCCGTCCCCGAACACCGGAAAGCCCCGCCGTTGCGGGACTAACACCGGCTTCGGCCACCGTCCTTTGGCGCCGGGGCCGCTCCCCTTGGCGGCCTCGCCCGCATCACACCCCCTGTCGTCCGACTGAAAGGCAGCCTCGTGGGCTACATCCTCTACCGCGACCGTACGAAGCCCTCCGAGACCGACCAGGAGATGTGGGACAGCCCGCTGAACTCCTACCTGCGCGAGCACAACATGGGCCGGGCCGGGACGATCTGCACCCTGTCCGAGATGATCCGCCACGTGGAGGAGATCGGTGCTCTGTGGTGGCAGTACACCGACCCCACCCAGGCGACCCTCGGCGCCATCCGCTTCATCAACGGCGGCATCGTCGGCCCCTCGCTGACCCCCCTGATCGACACCCCCGAGCTGTTCGCCACCGTGGCGGCCGAAGGGCTGCGCTCCTGGCACACGCTCCTGGCCGCTGACGCCCCACGACGCGCCGCCTACGGAGACGATCACGTCGATCTGCTGCTGCCCGGCTTCGACTTCGGCGAGTACCTCTTCGAGCAGGAGGGCACCCGCTGCGTCTTCATCGACGGCACCCGGCGCACTGTGCCCGCCGGGACCGTCGTCGCCATGCTCGTCATCGACCGCGTCCCGATCTACAGCCCCCCGGAGCACTTCGGCCTCCGCGGCTACTACGACACCGAGAGCCGCATCAGCACCACCGACTACTTCCGCCAGGCCGCCGCCATCCAGCAGGGATGGAAGAAGGCCGCAGACGCCGCCGCACAGCCGGGCCGCCCCACCACAGCCTGAGCGCCCGACCGCCTCGGCCCCCGATCCCGTACCCCACGTGTCGGGGGCCGCGCCATGTCCGCCGCACACCCCGCCCCCCGGCACCCGCTCCGTGCGCGGTGCCGGGGGCCGCCCCATGACCGCGTCCCGCACCCCAGCCGCTACCCGCGCCAGCCGGTTGCTGTGCTAACCCGCTCCGCCCCGACCGTGCACCCAACGCCCAGCACCCAGCCCGGCCCACCCCTGAACGGAGACGCCATGCCCAACGCCGAACTCGCCGCCCGCATCCTGCACGAGATCACCGAACGCCCCCAGCACCACGACCAGTCCTACTGGATCGACGGAGTCGACGTGCTGCTGCCCACCGATGACCTCACCACCGGCACCCTCGACTGCGGCACCACGCTCTGTGTCGCCGGGTTCGCCGCCCATCTCACCGACTACACCGTCGTATTCGACGCCGACCTACTCGTCGTCGCCCACAAGCCCGGCCATTCGGCAACCCTGGTCGATCACGTCGCACGTGCTGAACTCGGCCTGACCGCATCCGACGCCGCGTGGCTCTTCGAAGCCAGGCGTACCCCGGCCGAGGTCCACAACGCGCTCAGCCAACTCGCCGCCGGCGCTAACGCGATCGACCGGCCCGCCGCCTGACCCGCCCTGCCACTAGTCGGCCCGACCCGTCACCCCGCCAGCCCCCGGCGCCGTACCAGCGCACTGGGGGCTGACGCACGCCCGGCCGTCGTCTTGCCGCCCTAGCCCGCCGGTCCCCGACCGTGAACCCACAGCACGGCCGCACCCGCCGCGCCACCGCCACGTCATCACCGCAGCCCGAACTCCGCCACGGAAGGGAACACCGTGCCCGACAAGACCGCAGCCAACGATGCCTGGAAAGCCGCGTGGGCCGTCACCGCCGACAGGCCCAGAGCGCCCATGCTGCAAGCGCTCCGCTCACTTTCCGACGAACTCTTCACGCTCGCCACCACCGCGGAGCACAAAGACCCCGACCTGTGCAGCGCGATCATCGACGCCACCGAGTCACTCGCCCAGATGATCTACGACCTCCCGACCGTTCCGGTGCAGACGCGCCGCCGCGTGCTCGCCCTGATCAGCCGCGCGCTGCTCACCGGTGAACCGGTCCCCGTCGTCCTCCGGCCCGCCTTCTCCAACCCGCGCACCTACGACACCACATGACCCTCCGCGCCCCGCAGCCGCCTTGCCGACCGGGCCCATGCCACCCCCGCCGCGAGAGCCGCACTCTCGGCAGACGACCACCACGGTTGCGCGGGCCCTCGGTCGCCGCTGTCCACGACCCCGGACCGCAGCAGCGGTGAGACCCGTCCCGCTTGCTGCGGCCCGGCACCCCGACCAGCACCCACCAAAGGAGCCCATCATCGCCTCCACAGCTTCCCCCTCGCCCTGGACCCGCCTGCGCCGGGGCCTGGCCAGCTACAGGCAGACCATCGAATCCAACCAGTGGATCGACGAGCACTCCGCACGCTGCGAGACCTGCGGCCGCCGCGGCACCGACGGATGCGACCCCGCCTATCCGCCGCACCCGCACCCCCCGACCCCCCCGACCCCCTCTGGCCTCCACCGCACCGTCACCACCATGCGCCACTACTGGCAATTCCGCGCATCCTTGCCCCACCACCTGCGCCACCCCTTTGGCAACTCAGCAAACAGCAACCACACCTAGCGAACCGATCACCACAGCCACCGCCACTACAGCCTCACCACGGCCCGCGCCAGAAACGGCGCGGGCCGCCGCCGTTCCACCCAGGGTTGAGCCGCTAGCCCCCGCCCTCGCCATGGTCATCACGCCGGGCCGGAGCACCGGCCCCCTCCCGCGCTCCGGCCCGGCCACCATGACCGCCCGCCCTCGCCTGAAGGACAAGGCACCGCCCGTGACCGAGCTCCGCGCCCCCCAAACCGCCACCGCCACCGACGAGCCCGACGAGGCCTGCGACTGGCTCGTCGAGGACTACGACGAGGACGGCCCCACCACCCGCGACTGCGGCGCACGCGTCCACCACACCGACACCGGATGGTGCTGCGAGCGCGGCCACTCCCACACCTACGCCGAACACCGCCACGCGCAGGGCTGGGACTACTGCGACGACGCGATCGAGGCCGCCCGCCTCGCTCAGGTCGGCGTCATCGGCGTCCGCCCCGGCGACTCCCGCCCCTGGCTCTAACCCCGCCCGGCGGCCGCGCACCGAGCGCGCGGCCGCCGGGCGGCACCGGCCCCGCCCTCCTGCACCCGCGGGGGCGGGGCCGCGCGTCGTTTCCGCCTATTGCGCGGCTTGCCCTCGCTCCCGACACCGTCCCTCCCGTCCGGCCCGCACCCGGCGGGCCACTCCCCCCAACCCATCGAGAGGGACGCTGGTGTTTTCCACCGACCACGAGCTTCACGAGGCACTGACTGCTTCCGGTACCTTCGGCGCCCTGTACGCCGCCGTGCACGCCTCCACCCCGCGCCTGACTCCCCAGGCCCACGAAGACCGCAACCAGGGCAGCGAGCCGGTGGCCGGTCTGCGTTTCGCCGAGGACATGCCGCACTCCGGTCAGGCCCGCACCAGGGGCACCCTCGTCATCACTGCCGACGGCACCCTCACCGTGCGCGCTTACACGACCCCCGGCAGCCGCTGGCTCACCGCCCTCCGGTACCTCGGTGCCCTCCACTCCATCCGCCCCGGCGCAGACACCACCGCGCCCACCGACCCCGCTACCCCCCTCTGGTCGTTGCGCCCCCACGTGAAGGACCGCATCCTCTCCGGCAGCCTCCAGCCCGCCGACCACGTACAGGCCAAGACCCTCACCGAACTCCCGGACACCATCGGCGATGTCAACGCCCTTCTCGCTGTGGCCCCCGACAACCGCGACGCGTGCCCCGCCGCCTGGGCCCTCGCCGTCGGCTTCTTCCACGTGCTGGCCACCGGCACTCCCGCGGCACAAGAGCCCTAGCCAGCCCCGCCGCGCCCCGCGGCCTACGGGGGCACAGGCCCGCTGCGCATACCCCTCACGACGGGCTTACGGCGCTAAGCCCCTGCCCCGCCACCGTCGTTCCCCTGGGCCGGAGCAGCAGCTCCCGGCCGACGCACCACTCACCCCGCGCGGCCCTGCGTCCCGGACCCTCCGTCCGGCGGCGCGGGGCCGTCGCCGTATCCCGCCTCCGGCACCCTCCACCGCAACCCGCGTCCCGCCTCCTGGCACCCGGCCCCGCCCCGGCCCTCCCACACCCCGCCGCGCCTCTACCGTTCCATCGAACTCGCCGCCACCGGCCGCCACACGACGAAGGAGGGGGGACGCCGCACCGTGCAGCACCAGACCACGATCAACGAACTCTTCGAGATGCAGGGCCTTTTCAGCGCCGTCGACCACATCAAGGTCCCCGAGACCGACCCCAACACCGACATCACCGAGGAGATCGTTCTCCCCCCGCCGCTCATCCGCCGCTCCACCCGCCGCGACGGCACCGTCGTGTGGATACTCCAGGCCCCCGGCATCCACGAACGCATCTTCGTCGCCGACCAGGCCCCCGTCACCGTCTCCTACAAGGACGTCGACCCCGGCCGCTTCACCGGCCACGTCTCCCAGGCCCAGGCCGCACCTCAGCACGCCGCGGCGAACTGGCAGGCCGCACCCGCCCAGCAGGCTCCCGCACCCGCCCACTACCCCACGCAGCAGCCCGTACAACAGCCCGTTCAGCGGCCCGCTGCCCCTCAGCGGCCCGCCGCCCCCTGGACCCAACAGCCCCGCGGCTGACCCGTACCACAGACGGCCCCGGCCGCTGCGCCACCCCGTGCCGCAGCGACCGGGGCCGCCGCTCATCCGCCGCCAGGACCCGGCCCTTTCAACGGGACGGCCACGCCCCCGTACGCCCACCACCGCCCGAAGCCGACGGCACGACCGACGGCACCGCGGGGAGCCCCGAGCCCGTAGCTGCCCCTGCCGCCGCGCCCGCGCCGGATGGAGCCTCCCGCCGCTGCGCCGCCTCCGCCGTTCCCGACCCCCCTGCCTCCTGGCTCCCCGAACCGCCCTTGCCCGCCTTGCCCGCATCCGCCGCCTCAGCCTCCGCGCTCTCCCGGGCCAGCCGCCGCAGCTCCTTGATGCGATCCACCCCTACGCCCAGACGACGCCCGCACCCCGCGACCGTCTCCCCGGCCTCACCCATCGCCGCGACCACCCGCGCCGCCGCCACCCGCGCGCTCTGGATCCGCGCAGCTCCCCGCTCCCGCACCCGCCGGACTTCGTCCTCCACCTCGGCGACGATCACCTCCTCGTCCTCCCGCGCCAGCTCGAAGTCGGCCGCCAGCTCATCAAACTGAGCCTCCCGCCGCAGCCGCTCCGCCTCGGCCTCCTCCGCCGCCCGCCGGTCGTCGGCCACCCGAGCAGCCACCCGCTCCAGCGCCTGCCTGCGCCGCGCCAGCTCCTTCCCGCCCCGGCCCTTGCTCCTGCTCCTCGCCACAGCGGCCACCTCCTCACCGAAAAGGGCCCGCCCTGCGCGGACCATGTCGTGCCAGTCTCAGCCGCCCGCCCCCGGCCCGAACCGGCCCGGCCGCCTCCGTCCCACGCCGTAGCACACCCGTCGCTGCGCCCGGTCCCGCTCACGGGACAAGGCGGGCCCTGACGAGGGGGAGTGTCACCAGGCAACGCCGTATGGAGAGCTGGTGGTCTCCCGCTCGTGGGTGCCAGGTGGTGGACGTGGTGTCGTCGGTGATGCCGGGTGCCGTGGTGGGGGTGGGAGTGTTCCCCGGTCTGCGGAGCCTGGTGCGCCGCGCACCTCTGGCACTTTTGCTCGGCACCTGGCCCCGGAGCCGGTTTTCCCTGGTGACGGGACGCTGTTGGAGATTGTTTCCGAGGCCTCGGGAGGTTCCGGGGCTGGCCGCCGTTCGGCCCGCGCGGACGATTCGACTGGCCCTGTGGGCATGACGGCGAAGGGGATCACCGCCAAGGGCTACCGCTACTACCGGCGCAACATCGCGGCCGGGGACGGTGCCCAAGGCAGTGAGGTCACGGTGTCCTCGAGCGTCCCCGGCGTTCCGCCGGGGGAGTGGCACGGGCAGGCTGCGCGCGCCCTGGGCCTGTCCGGAACGGTGACGGACCCGCAGATGCGGGCCTTGTTCGGGCTCGGCATGCACCCGGAGGCGGAACGGATCCTCATCGAGCAGCAGGCCGCCGGCGCCACCCTCAAGCAGGCGGTACAAGCGGCCAAGCTCGGTCCGGCGGTGCCGCAACTGTCCGAGATCTCGCCGCTGGACCAGGAGATCGCCCGGGTCACGCAGTTCGCCGCCGAGCAGCTGTGCCGCCCGCTGACGAAGGCCGAGACACAACACTTGCGGCTGCGCACCGCCGCACACGCCTTCGAAGTCGAGTACCACCGCAAGCCAGCTGATGGCGCCGAGCTCGGCCGGTTCCTGGCCGCGCGCACCGGGCCGCAGCGTCAGGCCCGCACCGGCTTCGACCTGACGTTCTCCTGCGAAGAGCTGTCGCTGCTGTTCGCCCTGGGCGACGCAACCGTGCGGCGGATCGTCCTTGAGGTGCTGGCCCAAGCCAGAAGCGAGGCGGTGCGGTGGCTGGAGGACCACGCGCTCGCGGTGCGCACCGGTCCGGGAGGCATCGCCCAGCAGCGGGCAGTCGGCGGGCTGCTCGCGACCGTCTTCCTCCACTACGAATCGCGGGCCGGGGACCCGATGCTGCATGAGCACGTGGTCATCAGCCCGCGGGTCAAGGGACCCGACGGCCGGTGGCGCAACCTCGACAGCCGTCTGCTGTTCCGCGAAGTGGTCACTGCCAGCGAGTTGTTCAACCAGCGGGCGCTGGAGCTGGCCTGTGCCCGGCTGGGCCTGCGCACCGAAGCGGTCGAGGTCACGCCCGGGCAGCGGCCGGTGATGCGGATCGCGGGCATCGACGGCCGGCTGCGCGCCGTCTTCGCCCAGCGCGGAGCTGCCGTACGCAGCACCGGCGACGCCCTGTTCGACGACTACCGGCGCCGCCACGGGCGGCAGCCGGATGCCACGGCCCGCTACGCACTACTGGAGTGGGCACGCTCTGCCACCCGCCCGGCCAAGCGCAAGGCCCGCTGCCTGGATGAGTTGCTTCAGTCCTGGCGAAGCCGGGCGATCGCAGCGACCAGCCGCCCCGCGGTCGACAACCTGCTCGCCTCCGCGCAGGCCGCAGCCGCCCGCATGGGGCCCACCAAAACCGACATCGACCTCACCAAGGCGGCCGGTGAAGTGCTCGCCGCCGTCACCGAACGCCGCACCACCTTCCGCCGCCGCCACGTCCTGGCAGAGGCACGCCGCTACCTGATGCGCACCCTCGGCGGCGTCACCGCTCCACCGCACCTCGCCGACGCCATCACCGGACAGGTCCTGGCCGATGAGGACTGCCTGGACATCACCCCACCCGAGATCAACCCCAGCCACCCCGACCTCCTCCGGCCGGACGGCACCAGCATCTACCGGCCCATCGGCTCCGCCACCTACACCACCGGCTCCCTGCTGGCCGCCGAGAACCGGCTGCTGGCCGCCGCCCGCACCCGGGTCATTCCCCCCGCCGGGCGCAGCACCTTCAACCGCGTCGCCGCCCTCAACCGGGGCCCGCTCGATGCCGCGCAGCGCGAACTGGCCCGGTCCTTCGTCCTCTCCGAGCGGCTCCTGCTCGCCGGTCTGGGTCCCGCAGGCTCCGGCAAGACCACGGCGATGCGCCTGGTGGCCCGGGCCATGGACGCCGCCGGAGGGCGGCTGATCCCCCTCGCGCCGTCCTCCCGCGCCGCCAAGGTGCTCGGCGGCGACCTGAAACGCCAGGCCCACACCCTGCACTCCTGGATCCACCAACGCGGTCGCGCCGCCCAGGGAAAACCGGTCGACAAGGAGTTCCGGCTCGGCCGCGGCGACGTCGTCCTCATCGATGAGGCCGGGATGGCAGGCACCGGTCTGCTGGACCGGATCCTGGCCGATGCCACAGCGGCCGGGGCGGTGGTGCGGCTGCTGGGAGACACCCACCAGCTGGCCGCCGTCGAGGCCGGAGGCGCGCTGCGCCTGATCGCCCGGGCGGGCGGCGCAGTCGAGCTGGACCGCCTGCACCGCTTCCGCACCCCCGGCGAGGCCGACGCGTCCCTGGCCTTGCGCGACTCCGAAGACAACCGGGCCGTCTTCACCTGGTACCGGAACAAGGGCCGGATCATCGCCGGCTCCCACGAAGCGATGTGCGACGCGGTCTTCGCCTCCTGGTCCAAGGACACCGCCCGGGGCGTCACCTCGCTGATGACAGCCGCCGACACCGCGACCGTCACCGCCCTCAACGTCCGCGCCCAGGACTGGCACATCGCCGCCGGCGAGGTTGACACCAGCCGTGCCGTCGCGCTGCGCGCCGGGCAGCAGGCCCACGTCGGCGACGTCATCGTCACCCGCCTCAACCGGCGCCGCATGACCGTACGCGGCGGAAAGGATTTCGTAAAAAACGGCGACACGTGGACCATCCAGCGCCTCACCCGCAGCGGCGATGTGATCGCCCGGCACACCGCCCACCGCGGCCGGATCCGGCTGCCCGCCCCCTATGTGGCCGAACACTGCGAGCTCGGATACGCCTCCACCATCCACCGCGCCCAGGGCATGACGGTGGACACCTCCCACGCGCTGGCCTCCGCACGCTCCAACCGCGAAGGCGTCTACGTCCAGCTGACCCGAGGCGCTCGCACCAACCGCCTCTACGTCGCGATCGAGGACGGCGATGTCCTCGATGACGTCCTCGCTTCCATCGCCGCCCGGCGCCGCGCGCAGCTGTCAGCGACCGAGTCGATCTCCGCGCTGCAGCGGGAGATCACCGCGCCCGGACAGCTGGCCGCGGAGTACGCCGACGTCAGTGAGCGCGCCACCGCCGCACGCCTGACCGGCGTCCTGGAGCACACCCTCGGCCTGGACCGGGCCGCCTCCTTCCTGGCCGCCGACGCCTTCCCCGCCCTCATCCGGGCCATGAGCGACGCCGAACGCGCCGGGTTCGACCTTCCGCGGCTGCTGACCAAGACCGCCGGGCGCCGCGGCTTTCACGACGCCGACGACGTCGCAGCGGTGCTCACCTGGCGGCTGCGCGAACGCCTCGCCGATGCCGCCGAAGCCCAACACAACGACCGCCAACGGCCACTGGCAGCCCTCTCCCTGCGCCAGCTGGCCACCCTCACCCGCCTCGCCGCCGCCCACCGCGCCGCCGCCCGCGACGCACTCAAGGCCGCCGACGCCGCGTACACCGCCTTGCCCACCCCCGTCACCACCCGCGCCGGCCACACCCACCCGGCCTGGCCCGACCGCCTGCTCGGCCCGCTCACCCGCAGCGAACTGGCCGCCCAGATGGCCACCATCCGCGCCCAGATCCGCCGCGCCCAGCGCACCAACACCCCCCTGTCAGCCACCGCCCGCCACACCATCGCCGACCTCACCGGCGAAGCCGCGCTGCGCCGGGCCCTGAACTGGCGTGACGCGGCCCGCGAGGACTGGCAACGCGAACAGGCCCCCAGCCGCCCGGCCACCGCCACCCAATCAATGGCCGCCACCCGCCGGCAGAGCCAGGCCCGGCGTACGACGACCGCGCAGCGCCAGCACCAGGCCAAGGCCGCACTGGCCCGCGCCGAAGCCGTCACCGAGAAGATCGCCGCCGAGCTGCGGCTGCGCGAGAGGCTCCCCGACCATCTGCCGCACCGGCCCAACCACCGCGGCGACGTCCCCGACTGGGTCGCCGACCGCACCGCACTGGCCCATCCCGACACCCCCGAGCACTGGCGCATGCACCTGGCCGAGCGCCACCGCATCCTGGCCCGCTCACTGGCCGAACGCGGCCAGACCCTAGCCTCCAGCCCGCCCGCCTGGGCCCGGCCACTGGGCCCGCCCCCCTCCACCCGCTCCCCGAAGCGGCGCGCAGCCTGGGCCAACACCTGCGCCCTGATGGAACTGTGGCGCACCCGCCACGCCATCACCTCCGTGCCCGGCCTGGGCCCCCGCCCCGCCGACCCCGACACCGCCGCCGCCTGGGACGACCTGAACGCACGCATCCGCGCCCTGACCGGCCACCGCCGCCCGGTCCATCTGCCGCCCCCCGATGCGCCCGCCTCGGTGGTACTGGCCGCGGCACTCGCCCACCTAGACGCGCCGCCGTCCTCCGGCGCTCTGCCCGACCACCCCGCCCTGCGCGACCCGTACGGCATCGCACCACTCACCCACGCCGCGGCGGACGCCCGCATGGCCCAGAACGCACTGGCCGCCGCGCTCGCCGGAGAGCGCGCCCCCGAGTCGTGGATGGAAGAGATCACCGCCCCAGGCGAGGACGACGAGGACGAGCAGCGCACCTACACCCGCCTCATCACCGCCGTCAGCGACTACCGGCGCCGCCACCACCGCGCCGGCCACGACATCCTCGGCCCGCGCCCACCAGGCCCAGACGGCGAGGAATGGGACCACCTCACCGACGCCCTCGACCTGTACACCCGGGCCCGCATCGAGCGCCGCCTGGAGGAGATACGGCAGCGCACCGCACAGGCCCGCGCCGACCTTCTGCCGCCCTCGACGGCCATGCGCCCGCAGTCCGAACCAGACATCACCCGACCCGGCCACCGGCCCCCAACCCGCTGAGAAAGGCCCCACGATGACCGCCACCCGCCCCGCTAGCCCCCAGATCCCTGCCCACCTGCACGCCCACTGGCGTCACCTGCCCCGCCTGGCCGCCCTCGCCCTGCGTCGCCTGGGCCCGCGCCCCGTGCACCCGCTCACCCGGCCCGCCGCCGGGTGGCTATGGCTGTTCGGACTCGCGGTCATGCACGCAGGCGGGCGCCTGCTCGGCTACGGCAGCGCCACCCTGTCCGTCACCGGGCCCCGCATGTCCTGGCCGCGCCGCACCGCCTATACGGCCGTCTTCCTCCTCGGCACCGCGGTCACCTCCCTCTGGCTCTGGCTGCCGTTGGAGGCTGCCGCATACGCCGTCACCCATCACATCCCGCCGGCCATTGCCTACGGCATAGCGCTGGCCGCGATCGCCCCGCTGCTCCTGGAGACGGGCAACGTGCTGCTGCGCGGGCGCGCCGCCGTCCCCGCCGCCATCACCGTCCACCACTTGCGCAAGACCGGATCGACCTGGTGGGAGGCCGGAACGCTCCTCGCACACGAAGACGACCAGCTCTCAGCGGGCCGCCTCGTGCGCGCCGCGCTCGCATGCGCCGATGCCCAGCAGGTCGGCCTGGTCGTCGTGCCCGGCAGCGCGGAGACCCACCGGGCCTACGTACGCCGCGGGTTCATCCCTGGCCCGCTCAACCCGCGTGTCCTCATCCGCCACCCCCGCGCAGCCACCAGCACCACTACAGCCCAGGCCCGGTGACAGGCGCCGGTCGCGCTGCCACGGCCCGACTCTCTCCACCACAGGCGGCATTTCAACCTCCGCTCGCCAGCGGGCACCTCAGTCCGCGGGCGGGGCCGGCCGCCACGGGGTGTCCCACTCCCACGGCGGAGCGGCGGGGGTCGAGCGCGGGCCGATAGTGGCGAATCAGATACTCGGCCGCGGCCTCCACCGTGTCGCGGCGGTTCCCGGCCATACCCACACTGGTGCCCGGCACCGGCTCCAGGGAGATGTCCATCAGCGCCTTTGGATCATCCGGCACCGAGGCCACCGCGATGGGCCAGACCGGCGGCGCCGACTCCGGCCCGCCATCGTGGTTGGCCAGCGGCTCGCCCGCGGCATCAAGGAGATAAACGTTCGTTGCATCGCCACGCCGGGCCAGCAGCACCGGGTGCCGAGCCCCTCGGTGAGGTCTGCGACCAGCACGGCGGCCCGGCCATCGACCGCGACGCCCCGGACGTAAGCCCGCCGGTGTAGCCCGGTCCGCACCACCACGAAGTGCCTGTTTTTGAAGTAGTTGCTACAGGTCAACCGCTCTTTGCTGCCCTCTGCTGAGGAGGCCGCCGTTTCGTTGTTGCCATCACAAGGACGCCAATCGAACGGGTCTCCTCATCCGCAGTCGAAGTCCTCAAGACGATGCGGGATGAACTGTGGGCGCGAGTCGGGGTGATCGTCTTCGCTGAGGTAGGTACTCCGGCCTGCGCGAGCCAGCGTGTCAAGGATGCCCGGAAGGTCAGACGGCGTACCGGCTTCCGACGGGATCTCTGATCGGTCCTCCAATGAAGTCCCTCCTTCGGCTTGAGCAGCCACAGTATCGGCGTGTAGAGGACGCGGCTGGGTCGCTGGGATTGGAAACAGGCTCGAAGAGTCGCCCCCCACGTGAACTTCAGCCTCACGACGCCTCCTTGCCCGATGGCCGCGGCCACGAATGTCGGCCCCCACGAGCCTCCTGACAGGCCAGACCGCACGTCTCCTGAAGCGCGTACGCGCCGGGAACCAGTGGGTGCTCAGCGGACCGGTCCGGCCCGGCGCGGGCGCGCGCCGGGGTATCTCCTCGGGCGGCGAACCGCCTGCCGGAATGTCCTGTGGCGAGCCCACCAGCTGCTCGGCGGCCGCGGTCAGCTCCGGCAAAGTCGACCCGCTGGCTCCCACAGCATCCTCGCCGTACGCGCCATGTTCGGTGGCCTCGACACGGCGAGAGTGCCCAGGCGCACCTCATCGCTGTCCCCTGTCAGCAGCTTGACCGCTTCATCCAGGTCATCTCAGCGCTCCTCGTCACAGCCGCCCTCGAGCCGGGGTCCGCACCGCACTGGGCATCAGGCCCCCCGGCCGCCTGATGGGACACCACGGCATCCATCCGACTCAGCGCCTGGAACCGTGCCGCGTCGCGCCGGATACCTACTGCCCAAGCACGCCGCGGGTAGCACATAGTGGACCGGACATCGCAGCGATCAACCATGAACGGACGGCTGCCCGTGACGACTGCGTACAACGAATCCTCTACCGAGCGCATCCCTGGACGGTCCTGGACGGTCCGCTTGACCGGCCACAGCGACCGCACTGCCTCCGTCAGTTGCAGCACCGTCGCGTGCCGGATGCCGCCCCGCTCCAGGAACCTCGCCGCTCTGCGCACGTTCGCCGCCCAACACGCGGCCGCCCATGCCCGGGCGGCCACGATCCGGCCCAACGCCTCCTGCCACTGCCGCGCCCAGCACTGCGCCGCCCACCAGGCCAAGGTGCGCTGTGCTGGTGGGGTGGTGATGATCCTGCGCCATGACCCGACGGTCGGCCGGGAGTGGACCGTGGAAGAAGTCTGCGAGAGCTGCGCCCCTTTGATCGCCCACGCCACGATCGTCGGCCGTGCCGACCGAGCCCGGTCCGCCGCGACCACGAAGCCCGCCAAGAAGGTTCCGACGCCCGCGCGTTCCAGCGTGCCGACCGGTTTCTCCTCCCCCTCCGACCCGGCCGCCGGCGACCCTCCGCGCCGCCGCCGTCCCCGCTCCGGGCCGCGGCGCCCGCGCCGTCCGCGCAACGGGCAGGGACACTAAGGCGGCTGCGGCGGGGGCCACGTCGTTTCTCTCGGGTGGGTTGGCCTCCGCGGTATCCGTCGCCGGTCCCTCTCGGGCCGGAGTGCGCCGCCCATACGGGCGCGGCAGCAGGCGTAGATTCACCAGACACGTTCCTCTCTCAGGCTGTATCGGGGCGGGTGTGCCGCGGCGCCGACGCCAGGGCCGCCGAATGGCGGGCGGCTACGGACAGCGGCGGGCGCCGCGAGCCGGACCACGGGCGCTCTCGTCGCCACCCTGATTGCCAAGGCGCGGCGCACGCCGGTGCCGCCCCCGGCGTCCCGCGCGGCGGGACGTTGGCGCTGATGGTTCGAGCCCTCCTCCCGCCGCACGGAACTCCCCGCGAGCTCATGCCGCCCGCCGTCACACCCGCAGGCAAGCTGCCGCCAGCCGCCGTCCTCGGACCGCGTGGCGCCCGACCGCCGAAAGAGAGGCCGCCCCGTAATGAGCGAGCAGCCCATCCCCATCACCGAAGACCTTCCCGCCTGGCTGTCTGACCTGGGGACGGACGCGTACGCACTGGCCTGGGTAGGCCCGGGCACGGATCCGCTCCAGCAGCACCGTGCCCCGGTGACGGGACAAGCCGGTGTCGCCCGGCCGGACTTCGACCTCGGGCGACTGGCCCTCGAGGAGCTCGTGCGCGGCGGCCCGCAGGCGGCACTGCGCCGCTGGATACAGCTCGAGGACAGGCAGCGGCAGCTGGCCATCATCGGCGCCGACCTCAACACTTTCGGTGGACTGCGCGAGTACACCCCGGGCGAGCTGACCGCAGCCCTGCTGCGCGACCCGGCGACCAATGAGGCACGAGTGACCTCCCTGCTGAGCAGCTGGCTGTACCGGCGCAACGCCGAGGCCCCGCAGGGACTCGAACTCGGCTGGATCGCGGCGGCCACCGCCTGGGCCTGCCACATGCGCGAGTTCACCAGCTACCCACCCCCGGCTGTGACGGCCCAGGCACTGGCGAATGCGGGGGAGCAGGACGACGCCACCGAAGCCCTGATCACCGACACGGGGCTGAAGGTGACGGGCCTCATCGACCGCTTGGAGCGCGAGTACCGCAGCCGCGATGAACTCGTCGAGGACTGGCGCACCCTGGTAGCGCTGACCGCGGACGTCCCCGTGCTGCAGGAGACTTCCGACTGGCTGCTGGACCAGATCGCGCTGCGCGACGCGCACGCGCAACAGCTGCGGGCCGTCCTCGAGCCGGACATCACCGACCACCACATCGACCAGCGCGGCACCGCAGGCCGCCTGCTTGGCCCATCCCGACCCGGCCTGGATCCGCAGCGAGCCGCGCAACTGGGGCAGGCGCGCGAGACCGTCCGCGCCTACACCGCTGCCGCCCACGGCGGGCGGACGCGGGCCGCCCAGCAGCTCCTGGACGCGCTTCCGATCCCGGTGCGTGCCCTTCAGCCCAGCGGTCCGGCCACCGCCTGGCGCGGTCAGTCGTTCACCGCGGACGACGCGGTGAACCAGCTGGCCCTGCAGCGTGAGACATCCTTCGCCGAGGACGGCCCGGACTATTTCGCCGACCCCGACCTGCTCCACGCAACCTCCGCCTACCTGCACGCACGCGAGGCGCACCTACAGATCCTGCATGACGCGCTGGGCAGGCTCGCTGCCCCCGGCCCCCCGCCCGAACTCCTTCCCCAGGAACTCGCCGATGTCGCGGCCGGGCAGACAACACGCCGCGTCGAGGAGGCCTTCGGCAGCATCGATCGCGCCCGCCAGATCCTGGACGGCCAGATCACCTACCTGCAGCAGGAACCCGTGCCGCCACACCGGCGCGAAGCGACACCGGAAGAGATCGAGCGCCTCCAGGCCGTACGGCAGCAACTGGATCAGCTGCTGCCCCTGGACGAGGACCGCATCCGCGAACGCCTCGAGGCGGCTATGGCGCGCCCCGCCGCGGTGATTCCTGCGGCCCCCGCCTCGAGGCACGCGGTATCCGCAGCCGAGCAGGGCCAGGCCCAGGCGCTCACGGCGGGCTCACTCACGCCCGGGGTGCAGCCGTAACTCACGTGCTCGGCTCTGTGAGAAGCAGGCGTGTATCGCCCACGCCAGGAGTTCCAACGATCCACCGGCGCGGCAGGTGCTGGGGCCGGTCTTCATCGTGGGGGAGGCCCTCGGCCGCAGGATGGGGAAATTGATTCACTTGCCCAGCCCGGCCAGGCGCGCGCGCAAGAGCGCGGCGATGGTGAAGGCGTCGGTGATCTCACCTTCCCCGGCCAGCTCTTCCGCCGTGGTGAAGGAGACGGTGCGGGCCCGACGGATGCCCTCGCCGTGTGCGACCTCGCCGACCGTGTCGATCCGCGCCGCGTACAGCAGCACCGCTTCCGCCAAAATCCCGGTGTCGGGATGGAGCGTCCCGAGCGGGATCAGCTCCCGGGCGGTCGCTCCGATCTCTTCTTCGAGCTCCTTGGCCGCGTTGTCCGCACCGGCCAGACCAGCCGCGCCTCCGCCGCGGGGAATCTCCCAGTGCCAGGTGCGGGTGGCATGCCGGAAGTGCTCGATGAGTACCACATCGCTGCCCAGCAGCGGCAGCACGGCGACGCCGGGCTCCCGCTGGGAGGTGAGCAGACGTATGTAGGTGCCCTGCTGCCCGTTGGGAAAGCGCACCTGGTCCTTCACCAGCATCCGCCAGGCATCCTGGTAGGCGACCTCACCTGGTGTCATCGGCCACCCCAGGAGCTCGATCGCGCCGTCGCCCGTGGGGCTGGTGAACAACTCGGGGCGCTGGTCGCGCAGATGCGCGTACGCGGACTGCGGCGTGTGGTCCATCAGATCACCGACTTCGGCAGGAAGAACGAACAGCGAGCGGGGGAGCGGCACAGCGAGCGTCATGCGGCCACCGCCCGGCGGGCGGTGGCCAGGTCGGCGACGAGCTCATCGACGGCCGCGGGCGTGACGTGCCCGACGGTGACGATGTGCGCCAGCCGCCCGGTGCACGCCAGATGCCACTTGTCGACCATCCAGGCGGGCGGCCGGTCGAAAGTGACCGTCAGCGAGCCGGGGAAGCGCCCCGGGTTCGCCCCCGCGTCTTCGAGCCGCCCGGCCGCGTAGGCGGCGGTGTCCTGGCACCGCCGGACCAGCGCGGCCAGCCCGGTCTGCCCCAGGGAGCGCAGCCGCGCCCACAGCAGCAGCGTGGCGAGCCCGCTGCGCGAGCAGGCCAGGGTGCGGTCGGTGGCGGCCAGGTACTCCGCAGCATTCGTCTCGGGCAACAGCTCGCGCCGCACCAGGCTCACGCCGGCCGGCACCGGCAGACCGAGGATCTTGTGTCCGGAGATGTTCAGCGAGTCGGCGCCATGCGCGAAGGACCAGTTCGGCGCGGGATCGCTGTGCGCGGCGATGAGGCCGCCGCTCGCGGCGTCGACGTGCATATACACCGGTCCGGCGGCCGAGGCGGCCTTGCGCAGCGCAACGATGTCATCGACCGCGCCGCGCATGGTGGTGCCGCAGGTGGCCACCACGATCGCGCCCGGGCCGCGGCCGACCATCGGCTTGAGGCGGCGCCGGATGAATGCCTGGATGCGCAGATCCTCGGCATCCATGGTGCCCTCGGGAAGCGAGGAGATGGTCACCAGCTCCATCCGCAGCAGCTCACATGCCCGCGCGATGCTGTAGTGCGCCTGGTCGGAGGCATACACGCAGGCCGTGGGCAGCACTCTGCGGGCGGCGGCCAGGGCGTGCAGGAGCGCCTCGCTGGAGGAGGAGGCCACATACCCGTAGGTGTCGACCAAGTCCGCTCCGGCGGTGGTGGCGAGGAACTGCAGCACCGCCTGCTCGTACGGCTTGGCACCGACATTGGAGGCATCGGAGGACTCCGGGTCGCCAACAGAGTTGAAGAACACCCCCAGCAGCGGTGCGAGGTCCTCCAGCGAGAAGTCCAAGTTCCCGGGGAAGCCCAGGACACGGCGCTCCTCCTCACGCATGGCATGGGCGAGCTTCAGCAGGTGCTCGGTGTCGGCCGCCGGATCGAACGGCTGCGCCCCGATGGCCAGGCCCGCATCGGGCAGGATCGGGGCAGGGCTCGCGCTCATGACATGGGCTCCACGGGCGTCGGTGTCACGACAGGTGCCAGCCCATCTACGCGCGCCTGCTGCCCGTGTGGGCCGCACCAACCTCCTCGGCACCGCCGGACGGGAGGAAGCGGCTCACAACAACGCCGCGCCTCCCGTCTGGTGGACTGCGCGGACGGCCCACAGCAGCGGGCTCACCGCCGCGTGCCGATCCGTTACGACCGCGAGAGGCGCGCCGCACCATAGTCGTATCCCACGCATCCGGCACTACATACAGCACAGCGGCGGCACCGATGGGGCGAGGTGCCGCCGCTGCGTCGTGTCCGCGTGCAGTGGTCTCGAGGCGGATCCATCCTGGTCGGCGCATGGCTGCTTTGACCGGCGCGGGCCCGCCTCAGCCAACGGTCCGCCGCACCGGGTTGTCGCCTCACCTGGTGGGAGATGACGCCGAGCCCGCCCGTCGACGGGGAAGCGGCGTTGAAGCCCTTGTTCCCGCCCTGTTGGGCTTCTCGTCAAACAGCGGTCCGCCCCCGCGCCGCTGTTGTGCCGCCCGTACGGTGCGCGCTCCTACGGGGCCAAGGCGTACGGGCGGCGCTTCCCCCCGGCTCGGATCCTTCAGAAGAGGCAGGCAGGCGATGGCCCATGCGCAGGTTCGCGACATTCCCGGGCCCCGCCCGGGCCCGGACCGGCGCACCGCCCGCCCGTGGATGGCGTTCCAGCTCACCGGCGGCCCCGCCCACCACGTGAGGTGTTCCGGGCGCCCGCGACAGGCGGTGGCCCGTTGTTCCCACTTCCCCCAACGCCGATCCAGGTTGCCGTTCCGGCGCCTGGTACCGCACCGCCGTCATCACGGTCAGCCGCCGGCAGCGCACGCAGGCTCCTCGCACCAGTCGTCGACATACCAGGGGGATCGCCCGTGCCGTTTCGTCTCTCGCTCCGCCGCACCGTTCCGCCCGGGCGCTCGCCGCGTCCGCCGCGCTCCCCGTGGGTGCGGCCCCGTCCCCGTTCGCCCAGGCCCCGGCGCAGGCCGCGGCGGGTTCGCTCTGCGGCCGTTGTACCCGGCATCGTCGATTGTCCTCGGGGCGGCCCTCATCGCTGTTCTCCGCCGCGTCCGGGAGGGTTCGTCGGGCGGACCGGATGCGATGGCCCGGGCCGGTTTTCTCCCGCACACCAGACCGCCATCGCAGTCCGTCTCCCACCTCCAGGGATCAGCGAACTTCACCCCAGTTTGTCTCTGGCGTGGAGGGGCTGAGCCTGCTGAGATCCCTCCAGTCCGACAGCCTTCGAGTTCTCCAGGAGCCTCATGACCCAGCGCCCACGCCCGTCCCGTCCGTTCGCCGCACGCGCCTGTCGCCCGTAGCGGACACCGGAACCTCCCCCAGCGCCCGCCCGGGCACTTCCTCCCTCCTCCCGGGCGGGCGCTGCCGTGCCCGGCCCTGTGCGCCTTCCACCACACCCTCCCCGACCGAGGAGGTCCTTCCCTCCATGCACGCACGCATCGTCCGCGCGGCGTCACCTCTGGCCTCGATCGCCGTCACCGCCGGAGTGGTCGGCACCCTGACCTGGTCGCCCGCGCAGGCGACCACCGGGCAGGCGGACACGTACGGCACCGCTTACCCGAAGACCACCGGTCGGCCGCTCGCCGCAGCGGTCATCACCATCAACACCGACACCGGCGACGCCGTCGGCAAACACCGCCCCTGCAGGAAGGTTGCCCAGCTCACCACCGGCAGGGACGGAACCGCCAAACTCAAGCTGGAGGTGGCGCTCAAGGACGGCACCGACTCCTGGGCGGGTCAGACGACGGACCCGGCCGGAAATCAGGCGGATGCCGCACCCCCGCGCTTCACCGCCCAGCCCGCAGCCCAGGTCACGGTCACCCTCGCTGACACCAGGACCCCGAGCACACCGCCCGCCGACACTCCGCCGCCGACACCGCACCAGCCCCGGCCACCCGCGCCGTCGGCGCAGCTCGCCCACGCCGGATCGGACAACGCCACCTGGAGGATCGGCGCGGTCGTAGGGCTGGTGGCCCTGGGGGGCACCGCGGTGTGGGTCGGCGGCCGCCGCCGACGCGCATCCGAGTCCGATACCCGGCACCACTGACCCAGCCACTCCCGAGCAAGCCATGGCCAGGCGGAACGCAGGCTCAGCTCTTCACGATCGGTGTTGAACTGAGCGAAATCGTCGAGCTTCCCGGCGACCGTACCGAACTGATCTTCAAAACTCCGTTGGCCCGGTGGTGACGACTGCCCGCGCGATTCCGGACTCCGGTCTGGTGGAAGAGGGAACCGAGAGGTGCGCAGGCGCTGCATCATGCCATCGCTGTTCCGGAACGCTGGCCAGACCGCCGCGGTCGCCGCGCAACCCGCTGTCATGACGTGCCACCGGATCCGAGGCACCACCCGACTGGCTGCGTCGCGTAGCCCGCAGGCGCGCGGCGGGTTGCCTCCCGTCCCCTGCCTCCCGCAGGCCAACTTTGCTCCCGCCCCACGGGAGCCGCACCCCGTCGAGCGGCTGCCGCCGCCGAGCGACCGTCAGCCTGAACCCCACAGCACCCAGCGGCACAACCGCCCGGGGAAAAGGGGAGAGACTCCGCGTGTCCGACACCGACCGGCTGTACGCCCTGTCCAGCACATACACCCACCCCTGGCTCGACGCGGACGGGCCCGGCCTGCTGATCAACGATCCGGTCCTGGCGATGCGCTGGTACCTCACCCACGAGCGCGAGCAATACCTGGCCGTCACCGGCCACGTCAGCCACGATGCCGGCGCCACCTGGCAGCCGCTGGCCCCCCACCAGCTGCTGGCCGACGCCGAACAGCACCTCGGCTCCGCCGCGCAGACCGCCACCGGCGCCACCCAGCTGCTGCACCGCGCGCTGCAGGCCGAGGCCGCCGAATGGATCGACGCCCGGATCCGGTTCTTCCAGCCCGACGGCCCCCGCCCATGGCTGCCCGAGACACCCGAGTTGTCCTCATGGCAGCGCGGTGGCCAGATCTGGGCACTCGCCCTGGGCACCGTCCCCGACACCGCCGTCATGGCCCACCTCGCCTCGCTCTACACCGATCCGCAGCCCGAGGGGCCGGGGCTGATGCAGGCGGCCGCCCGCGATACCCTCACCGCCCTCGCCCTGGCCGACGACCCGCAAGGGGCCCAGCTCGGTGAACTCATACGCGCCTGGCGCCTGCTGGAACGGCTCACCTTCGGCTCCGAGGCCGGCCAAGTCGACGGCCGCGCCCGTGCCGCGCAGCAGACACTGATGGGCCACCTGATCTCCCACCACCCGGACACCGCACCCGTCATCGTCGCGTACGCCGACCCGGCCCACCCCGCTCACCAGGCCGCCCGCTTCTATCTACGACCCCTGGCCCAGATCGGAGCCGGGGAAGAGAGCCTGCTGGCCGACGCCCGCGCCGCCTTCGATGACGCCCTGCAGGAAGCCGACGCCATCCCGGCCCCGGCCCCAGCCACCGCGGCCACACCCACCGACCCCGAGCAGCAGCCCCCGGCCATCCCCGGTTACCCGAAACCGCTCCTGGACGATCTGCAGGCCGCCGCAGCATGGCGACTGCGTTCGCCCGCTGCCCGCCGCGCCGCTGAACGGATCATGGAAGACCTGACCCATGCCACTGGGCGCCTGGCCGAAGTCACCGCCCACCGCGACCTCGCCCAGCCTCCGACCAGCGACGAGCGCGCGGCACAGGATCACGCCGCCTCGTGGCGCAACTACTACCAGGACCGGCTGGCCGAACTCGATGCCCAGCATGCGATGCTGATGCACGCGAGCATCCTGGCCGACGCCGAGGAAGCCGCCACACCCGCCACGCACGAGCTCATCATCGCCGCCTCGCAGGCCACCGAACGCAGCGCCCAGCCCGGTGAGCACCCTCGGCAGACCCACCAGGCGTTCATGGCCGAGGTGGAGGCCGGAGAGCGCCGGATCGCCGATGTCCTCGCCGAGCAGCGGCAGCTGACCCGGGACGCCCTGCACAACCTGTTCCCCAAACTGACCGGCCGCCAGGGCCTGCACACGCTGCGCACCCAGCTGATCGAGCACTCCGGTCTCGGCATCGACGCATACACCCGCGCTTACGATGCCATCGGCCAGGCCGGGCGGCGCCTCAGGGAACTGGAGGCCAACCACCAAAGCGGCTACGTGGAGTTCGGCCGCCAGCCGGTAACCGGCGAGCAGGTCGAGCAGGCGCGCGCCGACGTCGAAAACGCCGAGCAGCGCTTCGCCGACCTGCGCGCGAGCCGTCCGCCCACCCTGCGCGCCGTGAAGGTGCTGGACGGCGTGGCGGGGATGGAACCCTCCGCCTCCGGCAGCCTGGCCGCGCGCGCCGCGCGCATCAAGACCCCCTCCCGCGAACGCGCCGTCCAGCCCCCGGCAGCCGCCACCGAGCCACTGCGCGCCGACGACACCCAGCACACGCACCACCTCCAGCAGCCAGGCACAGGGCAGATCGCCCACCTGCCCTGACGTGACCTGACCTGCCCCCGCCACCGTGCCGCCGCAGGCCGTGCCCCGGGCCATGACCGCGCCCACCGCGAGGGAGCCCGACGTGGGGGTTTTCATGGTTTCCGCAGCGCCGCCCGTGTAGCGTCGTCTCCAGCTGTCGTGGTTCCGAAGTACCTTCCGCCCGTGAGCACATGCACGGGCGGTTTTGCTGTTCAGCGTCTTTGAGGACCAGGGCGATCACCTCCGGTTCCCGCGCGGTGTGGGAGCCAACCTCGAGTGCCTTTGGAGGGCATGCATGGCCAGCGGAACCGTGAAGTGGTTCAACTCGGAGAAGGGCTTCGGCTTCATCGAGCAGGACGGGGGAGGCCCGGATGTCTTCGCCCACTACTCCAACATCGCTGGTCGCGGATTCCGTGAGCTGACCGAGGGCCAGAAGGTGACGTTCGACGTCACCCAGGGGCAGAAGGGCCCCCAGGCGGAGAACATCACCCCCGCCTGAACCGAACCTCGGGTGCCCGTCCCCGCTCGGCCCGGGGGCGGGCACCGGCGCGTCCAGACCGGCGGCGGATCGGGGGGCGTTGTCCACCGCTCGGGCGTGGGCCGGTGGGCACAGCGGTGGGTGGCCGAGCTTCGGCGGCGACGCGGGTCCCTGCGGGCGGTGGGGTCGCCAGCGGTGCTCCGCCCCGGTCTCGGGCCCCCTTGGCGAACAGGCCACCGGGGCGCACCGTGGGCCCCTGCGCAGCGGTTGAGCACACTGCGCAGGCTGACGCCGGAGGCCGCGCCCCGGCGCCAGCTACCACCCGGCTAGACCTCAGCTGCGACCTTCTCCTCGGCGGCCTCGGGGGCGGCCTTTTCCTCAGCCGCCTCGGGCGCCGCGGCCTCGCTGGCCGTCTCGGGTGCCGTTTCAGCTGCGGCGGCGTCGTTCTCGCGCGCCGTGTAGAACACCGAGCCCTGCTTCCGCTCGCGCTCTACGTAGTTCTTGGCGACAAGCGCCTCCAGCGTGTTGCGTACCACCTGGTTGCTCGCAGCGCGTTCCGGGTGGGCCTCCGCCAGCTCGTTGACGACCTCGCCGACCATACGCGGCTGGTGGTGCTGGGCGAGGAGGTCCAGGATCAGCTCACGCAGCGGGGGCCCCTCACTCTTCTTCTTGGCTGCCGCCTTGGGCGCCTTCGCTTCACCCGCGGGCTTGGCCTGCGCCGCCTTCTTCCGGCGCCCGCGTGGCTCGCTGGCCGCCTTCTTCGCCCGCCGCGGCTGCGGAATGGCCTGCACGGCTGGCTCCGCCAAGACGGCTTCCGCATTGCCGTCGGGCGATTGGGCCGCCCTTTCCCGTGCGGCGGGTGCCCCGACCACCGTGCCCCGCATGGTGGACAGCCACGCGTGCTCGTTGTCGAGCTGCTCGAGACGGGCCTGCAGGTCCGCGATCTTCGAGTGAATAGCCTCCCGCTCCTTCTCGTTGCTCTCAAGGTCGGCCGCAAGCCGCGCCGCATACCGATCCTGGATGTTGGTGTTGTCCGGCTCGTTGGACACGAACAGCTCGCTCTCCTCGTACTTGGTGTTGCTGCCGGATGCTACTCACACTGGACAGGCGGCAGTTGCCGTTGCGCTTAGCAGTAACCCCCTTGGGCACCAACGGGTGACCCCATTCGTGCCCAATGTTGGGGCATCACGGTCGGCCAGGACCCAGCACTCGGCCATGGGCACCGACTCCCCTCTCCCAGCGGTCTGCGGCGCCGGGAGCCGGGCTTCTGGTCCCAGTCCCTACCGGTTGAACCGGCACTGTGAGCCGTCCAACCTGCCTGGCACCGTACGTCGCTCTCCCGCCCTCGGGGAGACCATGACAGCTGGCAGACTCAGCTGATGGGAGGAGTAGCCATCGCTGCCGCCGTGACGGAGGGCGAGCCCGCGGTCAACTGCCTGCTCCCACCCGACGGGAGAGAGCACGCGACCGCGGGCTCCGCAGACGGGATGAACGGCCGACCACGACCCCGAAGTGAAGCTGGACCTGTTTGCCTCACCTCATGATCTCGACTTGGCGTGGGGGCAGCACACCTCCATCCCCTCCGGGTGCCTGGCCGGCCGCCCGCCTGGACCGCACGTTCGCGGCGGCCCGCGGCGAGGGCCGGGCAGCTCTCGCCACGTATCTGCCGGTCGGCTACCCCACCCCGTCCCAGAGTCTGCGGATTCTCCACCGCCTCGCCGAAACTGCGGACGTCATCGAGCTCGGCTGGCCATACTCCGACCCCATGATGGATGGCCCTGTCATCCAGCGGGCCGCCACCCAGGCACTCGCCGCCGGGTTCCGCGCCCGCCACCTCATCGCGGCTATCCGCGACCTTGCCTCCGCGCCCGCCAGCCTGCTGGTGATGAGCTACTACGGCCCGCTGGCCCGCTATGGGCTTGAGCGAGCAGCCGACGACATCGCCGCAGCGGGCGCCGCCGGGGTGATCCTCCCCGACCTTCCCATCGAGGAAGCCGACGCCTGGCTGGCCGCCGCACACCGTACCGGCCTGCACACAGTGTTCGTCGTCGCACCCACCACCACCGACGCCCGCCTGACCCGCATCTGCGCGGCCGCCGGCGGCATGCTCTACGCCCCCGCGGTCCCCGGCGTCACCGGATCCACCGGACCGTTGCACACCGGCCTGCCCGCCTTCGTCAACCGGCTGCGCACGGTCACCGACCTGCCAATCGGGGTAGGCATCGGGGTATCCAGCGCCGCACACGCCGCGACCGCTAGCCGCATCGCCGACGCTGTCATCGTGGGATCCGCCCTCATCCGCGGCGTGGACGCCGCCGAAGGCCCATCGGAGCAGATCGACGCGGCGGGTGCCCTCACCGCCCGCCTCGCCGCAGAAGTCCGCCGCCCGGCGCTCGACCGCGCACCGGAGCCGACAGCGAGCACGCCATCAGCCGCGTGAGGCAGCCATGCCGACCCGCCCACGGGCCGCTGACCCCGGCAGCCCGGCCAGGGCTGGCGTTGCCGCCTGCAACCGGGCTGTGCCCCAACGCCGCGTGCTCGGTGTCCGGCTCATCGAGCGAGGCCGGGTTAATGGTTTCCCTAGCCCGCAGCCGCCAACTGCCGGGTATCTGCTGCGGTGCCAGAACGGCACGCATGGCGGCCGCGTGCCGGTGGACGGTGGTGTCGGGGCCGGGGCCGCTGTCGGCGAGCCCGGCGAGGTACATGCACCGCACCTCGGCGGTTGGAGGCAGCCGGTACGCCACGGCTGCCTGGTCAGGCTTGCTCCGGGGGGAGGAACACGCGGTTAGTGGCGGTGGCGGTCGGTCTCGAAGGCGACGGTGACCGTGCCGTTGACGCGGCCGGCGTCGAACGGCCGTGGTGTGGTGCCGCTCATGCCCGCCAGCGCGCGGACATGCCGGTCGGCAGTGTGCTGGCGCTCGTATGCTTCGAGTTCGTTGAGGACCTCGCCCACGTCCGGATACTTCGGGCCACGTGGAGCGCGGCTGGCAGCTTGCTTCTTCCGGCTGCTCTTCAGCGCGGGCTTGTCGCGGGCGCTGTCGGCCCAGGACGCTGGGGCGTCGTGCTCGCGGAGGATTCCCTGAGCCCTGCTCACGGCTGCCCCGCGGCGCTCGCAGCCGGTCAGAGCGGCCAGCCGGTCGATGGCGGCTTCGCGCCGTCCGAGGCGCGCGCGTCATGGTCGCCGAAGTGCGTCCCCGCGCCCGCGCCTTCTTCGCCGCCCATGGATACGAGCCCGCGGTCGGCCCGGCACTGGTGATTCCCTCCTCGGCGGGGACGTACGTCCACCCCCAGAGCGTCTACAGCACGACCCTGGTGTGGATGAGCTGCCGTGCCGAAGACGCGGTGGTGGCGGAGGCGACCGCACAGGGCACGGCCTTGGTCGGCGTGCTCGGCGATTGATGCCGGGCCGAAGCGGCCACGGTCCTGCACTGAGGAGCGTGAAGGCCTTCGCACGGTGCGCACCCCGGGGGTTCCTCTCCGGTCGAAAGCGGCTCCCGACCCCGTGGTGGAGCTGAGAGAGTCCATCGTCGAGGATCAAGACAGGGAGGGAGCCCATGGCTGCCGGTGAGGGGAAACGCGTCAGAGCGGGAGGGTCTTCGCTGCTGGCGGACTTCAAGCAGCTTGGGGCACTGCCGTCCGCGCACAAGCGGGGCTACCAGCTGGAGGTGCTGCTGGAGCAGTTGTTCAGGCGGGCCCACTTTCGGGTCGACCGCAACGCATCCGTCGCGAAACCGCGGCAGACGGACCTGGTGGCCCGCTACGGCGACACCTGGTACCTGATCGAGGCCAAGTGGCACAACGAGCCAGCCGACATCAACGTCTTCGATTCCGTCCGGTCACGGATGGAGCGGGCCGCCTCATCCGCTGTCATCGGCGTCATCATCAGCGTGAACGGCTTCACCGACTCGGCGGTGGAGGACCTGCGGGTGCGCCGGGATCGGGGGCCGATCCTGCTGTTCGGTGAAGACGAGCTGACGCAGGTCCTGAGCACACCGAGGTCACTGGTCAACCTCCTGCAGGTGAAGCGGGAGGAACTGATCACCCACGGCCGCGTGCATCTCGCTGCTGGCCCGAAGCCCCGGCGTCGGCGCCGGCCGGCCACCGGCCTGCCGGGTGGTGAGGCGCGGCTGCTCGACCTCGACCTGCAGCCGCTGCCGTACGTCACGTCCGGGGGCGGGTTCGGGGAGTTCGTCTTCGTGCCGGAGCTGCCGGACGTGGACTGGGCGTTCGGCAGCGGCAGCGGTGTCTCTCTCGATGTGCCGGTCAGGCCGTACAACGAGGACGGCATCGTGGAGTTGCTGTACGGGCTGGACTCGATGGGCTGGACCAGTGCCGAACCGCAGTGGAACATCCAGCAGTCAGGCGCGAACTGGCACGGCGTCGGCGCCCGGGAGTTCGTTGAGGCGCTGCGTGCCTGGAAGAAGCGCGAAGAGAGCCTGGAGGACGCCCACCACACCGAGCAGGTCACCTACTTCGACACGTGCCAGGGCGGAGGCTTCTACACCCTCACCGCGAGCATCGCCAGCCACCGTTCTCGGGCGGTCTACGACTGTCACCTGTCGTTCCAGCTGCCCGGCGTACCCGTGGACTTCCAGCCGATCCGGCACCTGTTCGAACAGTTCGACGCCGCAACATTCAGCTACTTCCGTCCGCTGAACAGCCCGGCAGTCGTTCGGCACCACCCTGAGCAGAGGGTGCCGCTGGAGGTCGTCGGTTACGTCGTCTCGCACAGCGAGCTGGACCTGCCGGACTCCGATGGTGCGCCTGCAGAGTGGGTCACTGGCCTTGTGGTGAGATATCCGCACCGAGGCGAGGCCCGGCATCTCCCGGACGAGTGGCCGGGCCGGGTCGCAGAGAGCGAACTGCTCGTCTGTGCCCTGCGGTCGCACCATCAGCTCCATGAGCCCAAGGAGGCGTACCACCTGCACTGGTGGGAGTACGCGCGTACCTCCGATGCCCTGGCCCTGCGACCCGTGGCCGACTGGTAGCGAGCTGGAGCCCTCGCCGGTCAAGTGGGCTGGGAGCCGGTTGACACGGTTGCCGCCCTCTCGACGATGGACCACGACACCGCGGCGTTCCTCCTCGGGCAGCGTGCCAGCCACGCAGCCCGGCCGACGGCGACTCCGCGTAGGCGCCAGCTGAGGCGGCCCGCGAGCGGCTTCAGGGGGTGACGTGCGCGCCGTCGAGCCGTCGGTGCACCATCGACAGCGTGGTGAGCAGCTCCAGCAACTCCTCGTCGGTGACCGTGCGGTGAAGCCGCGGCTCGTGCGCGGCAGGGTTGCGGTACATGCTGAACAGTCCCTTGACCAGGTTTGCCAGACCCTTCTGTTCATCCAGCTCCGGACCGGTGACGTTCGCGTTGATGGCCACCCGGGCCGTGCCCTGGCCGGGCATGAGCACCGAGTCGACCAGGCGCGCTCCGTCCAGGCCCTGGCCGGTGAGCTGCCGCAGCCGGTCGGCCACCGACTTGACCGCCTCCAGGCTGGCGTGGAAAGGGTTCTTGGCCAAGATCTCCAGCGTGCAGTAGCGCAGCACCTCCGGATGCGTGGAGCGGCGGCGCAGCTCCGACCGCAGCGAACTGGCGTGCCGGGCGGCCTCGCTCAGCGTGGCCGCGGCCGGCCCCTTGGCAAGACGCCCCTCGTCGTTCACCCGCAGCCCGACATGGACGAGGACCTCGTTGAGGTCGTCCTGCCGGCGCGAGAACGTGTGCGGTTGCTGCGCGTAGCGCACCGGGGCCATCGCTGCGCTGATGAACGCGATCACGCAGTTCGACGCCTGCTGGCGCGCCTGGTGCGCCAGCAGCGCCCCGGCCAGCCGGTCCCGCTTGTTGCCGCCCTCCACGTCCGGCACCTTCACGGCCGTCAGCAGCTGTCCGATCTCCCGCCCGGTCAGCCCCTGCGCGGTGTCGCCGAGCACACCCGCCACCGCAGTGACGACCGGTGCAGGCCAGGGCTCGTGTCTACGCGCTGCCACGCCTTCTCAACTTCCCCTCGTTATATGGCCAACCGGTCAGGATGACACGGGCGCGGGTAGGCGGCTGCCCCATTTCCGCGCCTACGAAAGTCCGCGACCCCGGCACGCTCGCCTGGGAGCCGCGGTCGACCTCAGCTTCGGCCCGGCCAGGGATTGATGTCCCGTGCTCGCCCTGCACCGCATAGCGGCCCCCGGGCGCCGTGGACACCCGGGGGCCGCTTACGTGCCCCGACGGCGGCTACGCCGCCCCGGCGCCCGTCACCGCCCCCGCGCCGGGGCCCGTGAACGGCGTCTGCCGGACGGCGTACAGGGCCAGCGCGGCGGGTGTCTGCGTGAGGTCGACGCGCGGGTGAGCGGATCCGTCCAGCGGGTTCAGCAGCCGGGCTGTCCACCCCTCGGCGTTGCGCACCACCTCCAGGGCGGTCTGGTCGGCCAGGGGCAGGACGGTCAGCAGCAACCAGGCCCCTCGCCGGACCACGCCGGTCCTGGGGTGCGCGTAGTGCTCGGCCAACCGGTCGCCGACCGCGCCGGCGCCCTGGCGGCACACGCTGCCCACGTACCGGCAGCCGCGGCGGCTGTCCCACGCGACATAGACCGCGCAGCTCGCCCCCACCCGGCGGCGTACAGCACCTGGCCGGGCCGGGCACACCACGACCGGCGAATGGCTGTCGTCGCCCCGGACCACGCTGTCGTCGAGCACCGGGCCCACCAGCCGCAGCACCGGCCGCAGCGCCCGGCCGATCTGCGCGGGCAGTGTGAGACCGGCACTCACTCGTTGTCCTCCTCGTCCTCGTCGAACACGAAGAGGGAGGTGTCGGCCGGCCCGAACTTCGTGAGGATCTCGGAGAGTTGGCCCAGCTGCTCGCGCTGGCCCTGGACGGCATCGAAGGTGCCGAACACCTGGTTGCCGCGCTTCTGGCTCATGCGGGCCAGCGCCCGCGCGGCCTTGGCGGCCGAGGTGATGCCCTGCTCGAGCGTCCGGCGCAGGCGCACGTCCTCCGCCTCGGGCTCCTGCTGCTTGCCGCCCGTCTTGGCCTTGGCCTCCGCGCGGTTCTTGGCGATGGTGTCCAGGGCCTGGGCCGGGTCGGCGGCGTGGACGAGGTCCCACTCGTAGTCGATGATCATCTGCTGGCCGGCCTTGTCGAGCATGGGCTCGCCGTCGCGGACCAGGACGCCGTCGACCTCGCGCTCCTGGGTGTGGAACTGCTTGGGCAGCACGGCCGGGTCGGCGGCGACGTGGGCTCGGGCGATGGAGTGCAGCATCCGCAGCCCTCCGTCGGTCCGCGCCAGCAGATCCAGCAGCTTCACCGGCGTCGCCCGGAAGGGCGCCTTGCGGGCCTCGCGGTCGGTGCCCTCCTTCGAGCCGCGGTCGCGGGTGATGTAGCTGTCGAGGATCGCCGCGGTGCCGCCCAGGACGGTCAGCTCCGCCACGGCGCCCATCTCGCCGGCCAGAGCGCGCTCGAGGATGTCGTCGAGCACTTCGAACGTGTCCTCGCCCTTGGTCAGTTCCCACGGCTGCTTCCACACCGTGTCGGTGATCGTGCCGCCGTTGCCGAAAGCGCGCAGCGGCTGCTCGATGCCCTCCTGGCTGCGGTAGTCCGACAGCGCCATGGGCGCCAGCCGTTCGCTGACCCGCTGCCGGTCGGCCTTGCCCATCCCGAATTCCTGCTTGATCAGCCGGTTCATGGCGTCCGTGTGCGGCCCGGCGAGCACCGCGTGCTGATGGACCGCGGCCGACCACAGCCGGTGCGCCGGAACCCCGAGCAGTTCGTGCATGGCCTGCGCGCCCACGGTGCCCGACAGCACCCAGTGCACGTCCGGGGTGATCAGGCCCTCACGGTGGGCGTGCCGGTAGACCCGCTGCATGCCCTGAGTGTTCTGCGCCCCCGGGGTCCAGGCTGTGACGTGCACGTGCAGATTGGCCAGCAGGTCGTCCCGGGCCGACACCAGGTCCGCCAGCGGCCCGCCGCTGTCGGACCGCGCGCCGACGACGACGGTGGCCGGGAAGGCGAGCGTGTGGCCCTCCCGCCGGGTCGCCTCCGTCAGCGTGGGCGCGGCCAGGTTCTTGCGGGTGCGCGCGGTCAGCTCGGTCACCCGCCGGCGCACGGCCCCCTGCTCGGCACGGCTGCGCCCGCCGGGCTGGTCGGTCGAGCCGATGACGGTGCTGATGCAGGCGGAGATCGCCTGGTAGATGTCGCCGCCGGTGCGCGCCAGCCACATGCTCACCAGCCGGCTGTTGCCGTCGCCCGCGATCAGGAAGGTGTCCTCGCTGCCGTCGTCGTACACGACGCGCATCACGAACAGCGTCAGCGGTTCCTTCACGCCCTGCTGGAGCACGCTCTGGGTGTAGTCGTTCTCGCCCTTCTGGGCGTAGAACGTGTTGAACATGCTCTCGGAGACTGCACTGGCCAGGGCCTTGCGGTCGCGCATGCGCACCGTGAAGACCGCGATCGGCTCGCCGGTCTCCGGATCGGTCAGCGTCTCGTACGAGGTCACCAGCGACGTGGGCGGTGCCGCGTCCATGGCCGTGCGCAGCTGGTCCGCCCACCGCTGGTTGATGAAGTCGGGCAGGACGTCGAGGTCGAGGTAGCGGTCGTGCGGCGCGGTCGCGTACAGCGTGCCGCCGACGACCGGCTTGGCCGTCAGCAGGCTGACCGGCTCACCGTCCACCAGAGCACGCAGCCGCGCGGGATCCACCGCGCCCGAGGTGACGGCGTTCGCCGAGGCCTCGTCCAGCGAGGTGTCGGGGTTCGCCAGGAGTGCCTTGCGTGCACCGCGGAGCCTGGTGACCGGCTGCGGGTCCGCCACCGGCGAGGGGCGGCGCAGCAGGGGAGGAAGGCCGTCGTCGGGCTCCTGCACGTCCCGGCCGTCGAATGCGTCGATCGAGGTCATGGTCTCGCCCTCCCGGGCGTAGCACGCAGCAGGAAAACCCGCGGGCAGGGTCGTCCCTGCCTCCACTGCGCGCCGTCCGAAGGGGGCGGCGAGCGCCGTCACGCTCCACCAGCGGCTCATGTCTCCGTGATGTCCCGTGCCGACTGGCGTTCTACGGTCACCGGCGAGCTGCTGGTCAGCCGGTCCGAGGACCGAACGCCCGTCGATGACGGGTGCCAGCTGCTCTCATGCCTCAGTTCGAACTCTGTGGCATGCAGTTTCCGTGTAGCCAGAGCGGTGCGCGGCCGGCACAGCAACGCTGAACCGGCAACCCCCGAGTGTACGCCAACGCGCACCGAACCACATCGAGTTCATTTAAGCGGACAAAACGCCCAGATCGTGCGATGTGGTCGCAGCCGGCCGGACCGAGCAGGCAGTGACGCTGCCGCAGGGCGCGAGGCCCGAACCGGGGCAACGGGCTAGGGAGCCGGGTGACACACCCCGGCCTGCTGAGGTTGCAGCACCGCCTGGACGAGCTGCGTGGCCAGGTGCTCCAGTCCTTCGGGCTCCTTCTCCTGCCAGGGGTCGACGGGCACGGTGGTGAAGCCGATCGGCGCCCCGCCGTCGGCGGTGCAGGTCAGCTCGGCGGTGAGGAGCTCGGCGTATCGGGCCAGGGCGGCCTGGGACATCTGCAGGCCCGGAGCCTGTCGGCGCAATCTGGAGCAGTCGGTGGTCGCCAGCACGAGAGCGCGGCCGCCGAATTCAGTGAGCCACTGGACGGCGTGGGCCAGGCAGGCCCACGGGGCGATGAGATTCGCGGCCAGCAGGGCCGGCAGCTGGTGCGGGAGGTCGAGGAGGCCCGCGGGAGCGTCAACGACGGGGTCCGGGCAGTAGACCACAGCGTCCAGACGCTGGCAGGCGTTCGCGTGCTCGATGAAGAACCGCCGCAGCCGCGCCTCGTCCTTCACATCGAGGCGCACGCGCTGCACCCCGTGGCCCTTCAGCCGCTGGGGAATCTTCCGCGCGTCGGCGGCCGTCGCGATGACCGTGTAGTGGTGGGCACCGGCCAGCTCCTGGCACACCCGCGCCGCGAGCGGACGGTCGGCACCGATGACCATGACGACGGGGCGGGCGTGGGCGTGGAGGGCGATCACGAGCGGGGTCTCCTTGCACAGTGCGGGCAGGCGAACGGGGGAGGCGATCCGCTCACCCGCCACCAGGCGCGGGCAGGCCGGCCGCCTTGCGGACTCTGGCCAGCAGGGCGTCTGCCAGCTGCTCATCGTGCGGGTTGAGGGAGAGCAGGTTGAGCAGGATCTGCTCGCTGGTGTTCCAACTGCCCCGCAAGAAGTGGACCTGGGCCAGCCCATACAGGGCGTGTAGGAAGGGCCGGTTGTTCTTCTCGCGCCACAGCAGCGCGCCGCTGAAGAAATGCAGGGCCTGCTCGCCGACCACGACCGCGCACTCGAACCAATCCCGAGCCTCGGCGAGTTCGCGGGCGGACGGAGCGGGGCCGGCCGCGTCGTCGCACTGGGGGTCGATGATGCCCGGACCGGGAAAGACGAGTCCGGCGCGCAGGACGTAGGCCTCCACCGCCATCGGCCGCTCCTGCGTGATCTGCTCCAACAGCGCCTTGCGGGCCGCCGCGGGCGCGTCGCCCGGCTGGCCGAGCGCGTCGCGCTCGCCGGGCGTCAGCAGATGCTGCGGGGGCATCGTGAACGCGGGCCGCGGACCGGCGGCCAGGACGTGACGCTTCCACCGGTCTGGCTCGTCCAGCGCCTCACACTCCGCGGGCGAGGCCCCGCCACCGTCCTCATCCTCGTAGTCGTCGGGTGCGGCGTAGGGGGTGGTGGGTTCCACGCCTTCCGTCGCGAGCCAGGACGGGTCGAACGTGCCGCTGCTGCGGGCCTGCTCGGGGAAGATCCGCGCGACCTGATTGCCCGCCTGCGACGCCGCATCGCTCATGGGGCCGGGCAACAGCATGAACAGCCCGTGGTAGGACTCAGGCCACATGTGGGCGCCGATTCCCGGCCCCCAGAATTCGATGTCCTGCTGCATCAGGGCGCGCAGCAGCAGATCACATCCCGGTCCGTCCAGCCGCTCCAACGGCAACTGCCGTAGCAGGTCATCCGCCTGCTCCCGCACGGTGTTGAGGGCCTTCTGATAGCCCACGCCGGTCTCCCTGTCGAGACGGCGCGCGATGGCGGAGCGGTGGGTTTCATTGGTCCGCGAGACGGTGGCCGGCATGGCGCTCTCCTGGTCGCGACCCTGCGGTCCGCGCCGCCCACCTCGGCGCGCCGTCAGGGCCGTTGGCCGGGGCGCGTACACAGCATGTCGATCTCGGGGCCCAGCGTCGGCAATGGGTTCACCCGCCTGACCAACGGTGGGATGGCCAGCAAGAGCGCGCCCCCTACGGCGCGATGCGCACAGCCTAGCGGGGCCGTCAACCGGGCGGCATGCCACGTGTGAGTGATGTCCACGCCAAGGTCCTTGCCACCGACGCGGCGGCGGCCGTGCCGATGGTGGCGGGCGGGGCGCTCACGGCTTCGTTCGGCCAGACCGTGTGCGAGGTCGGCCAGGTGCCGGGGCTGAAGCCCGAGGAGTTCCATGGCCCGCCCTAGGACGAACGCCCGGCCGTACTTGGGGAGTTGAGGACGGCACTGGTGGGACGCCAGCGACATTGACGCCGCCCGGCGTCGCGCCCGGCAGACGTTGGCGCCGAGCGGCACCAGTAACTTTCACAAGTCCGGCGATGCGACGGAGAGGGAGCCGACATGCTGGGAAGCCGCGTCCACATCAAAGGGCCGGCCAGACAGAAGCTCGGGGCCGAGCTGAAGAAGGCGTACAGCAGGGGGGCCTCGATCCGGACTCTCGCGCACGGCTGCGGGCGCTCGTACGGGTTCGTGCACCGCGTGCTCACCGAGGCCGGCACCGCCATGCGCACGCGCGGCGGCTCGTACGCCCGCCGCCGCACAGAATGCGTGCGAGGGCGAGCGGATCGCGGGTTACAGCGGGCGGCCCTCCGGCGGCAGCCCGTAGAGGAACCGCAGTGCTGAGCCCAGCTCGGGGTCGGTCTCTTCCCAGACCATCCGCTCGATCCGGTCGTCGGGGTGCTCTGCGTATCGCTCGTGTGCGGCGTCGTCGAAGCGGAGATCGATCCGGGCCGTACCGAAGTCCCCGGCCGGCAGACGGCCCAGCTCCCTCACCGACGGCTGGCTGGGCAGGGGGACGGCCACCACTACGCACATGCCCATGCCGGCGGTCACCACAGCGTTGCCGATGTCGTCCGGGAACGGGTGCGGCACTGGGAAGTCGCCGAACTCCCGGGCCAGCGGATGATGCAGGACCTGGGCCGACTCGCCGGTCAGGTTCAGTACGGTGCGCTCGCGGTCCCGGTCCTGCAGGTAGTGCCGCATGTGCTCGTGCATGCGGTAGTGGCGGACGAAGCCCCGCATCGCGTCGGCGTTCGCGCGCACCTGGGGGTGCTCGGGCTCGGGGTGGCTCCACCAGGACATCACGACCGGGATGGCTTGGCCGGTCTCGGGCGAGGCGGTGAGATCGAAGGTGGCGTGGTTGGTCGGCGGGGGAAGGCTGGTCATGGTGCCCATCATGGCGTCGGGCACTGACAGCGCTGACTTGAACGCCGTGAACTCACCGGATCTTGTTCTGTGTTGGCCTGCTGCTCGCCGCCGGTGTGTCAGTCCGCCGGATGTCGGCCACCCCGCCCATGCGGCTGTTGGCAGGGGCGGCGCAGGGATCTTCAGGCGCCTGCTCGAGTATGGCGTCCACCGCACTGGCTCGCCGGGAGCCGTTCTCGGTGCCCCGTCTGCCGTTCCTGAGGTGTGCTCGGGACGGGTGCTGTCGTCGTTGGTGTGGGGCTGGTTTTTGCGGCTCGGCGCCGCGGGAAATTCCGTACATCGTTCAGGATTTGCTTTCCCCACGGCGTTGCGTAGCGTCACCGCCAACCTGCGCCTGTGCCCCGGTGCGGTGGGCGGTCACCAGGTCGCGCCAGTGGCCGACGTCGATGTTGAGGCGGTAGGCGGGCGGGGTGCCATCCCCCGCTCCCGGGTACGCCCCGACCTCCCGCTATGCCCGGACACCCGCACCCTCTACCGGCTGCGCGACACAACCCCAGTACACGGCGGCACCGAGGCCTCGGCCTCGTTTCAGTACGTTCTGCGTACCTCCATACAGGAGGCGGCCACTCATGCACGCTGCCCGGGAAGCTGAGGCATCCCGGGCAGCGTCGTCTTCGCTCCCGCGCGTCGGGCGGACCACGAGGTGTCAGAACTTCTGACAGCGACACCGTTTTCCTGGTCCGTTCCTACCCACAGGTGTGGTCAGTCCGTCTCATCTTCGGGGCGGCGTCCGTGGAACATCATGGAGGTTCCACCTTCGGGCAGGTACCAGCCGTCCGCGGCCATGTACGGCGGAATGTAGGTCGGGTTGGTGTCGGTGTTCAGGCTCGAGTCGGGGTCGGTGACGTCCCGGATCACTCGGCGCTGGACCTCCCGGAAGTTGTAGCCGTCGGGTCCGTCGACCTCCCAGGTGATGTCGCGCAGCGCGACCTGGTGCTCGTTCGGGTCGGTCGCGGTGGCGGTCTCGATCATGGGATGGGCCTCGATCAGTCCGCCGTACAGGCACAGGACGATAAGGAGCTGGCAGACGCGGTCGGAGAACTCGCCGAAGCCGTACTCCTGGCCGCAGCCGCAGGACGGGTCATGGGCGTGGACGTCGAATTCCACCTCGTAGGGCTTGCCGATCAGGGCGTAGGCGGGCAGGGCCTGGGTGCGTCCGCTCGGGCAGGGGTGGGCGGTGTCGAACAGGTTGATCCACACCTTGACGCGCGTGGCCGCGAAGCCTGTGTATTCGGCTTCCAGAGCCTTCTCAAGGCGCTGGTGGGCGGCGTATGCCTTCTCATCGACGCTCTTCCAGCCCTCGCCGAGCCGGTGTCCTGCCAGATGCAGGAACTGGTTGGTCAGCAGGGACAGTTCGTCGAGCGTGGGGAGCGGCCCGTCCGTCGTGCCAGGGCCCGTCTCCTTCTCCGGCTCGTCGTTCTCGCGGTCAGAGGAGCTGGGGGAGGGCCAGACCTGGGTGAGGTCGTCTCCGGGGTCGGCTCGGCGGACCAGGGCGATGTCGGATAGCGTCAGCCCGAACACGGAACGGCCGTCCCATGCTTCCAGCCACGGCAGATCCTGGGGGCCGGTGCTGTGCGGGTGGACGCTGGTGGTGTCGACGCAGATCTGCACGGGGTCGGGGAGCTGCGCGTCGGGCCCGAACCACAGCACGTGCACCCTGGTCTTCGTGCCGAGGAACTGCTGCGCCTGACGCACCGCGTGGGGGGCGTGGTCAGAGGGAATCCACCAGCCGTTGCGGGCCCACGCCTGATCGGCGTCGACCGCGTCGCATCCGTCGAGGTCGTAGAGGGCTTCAGCCGCCTGTTGGCGGGCTTCGTCCCGGACCGCACGGCACAGGTCGTTCGCGGGCGCGGTGCTGCCCAGGCCCTGAGCATCGGCTCCGGCTACTGCTGCTCCGTCCCAGACCGGGACGCCGGGCGGAGTGAAGGGGATCTTGCCCAGGACGACAGCGACCTGGTTCGCGCGGTCGATGCTGTGGGTGAGGTGAGCGTCGGCCCGGCTCCGGGCGGATCGGTCGTCGTCGGGCTGCGCTCCGTACCGGCGGCGGGGGTCGCCGGGTGCTTCGTCCAGGCTGTGCCCGAGGAGCATCGGGAACAGCTGGTGCTTGAGGAGCGCTTCGAGCCCGTACTCGACGTTCGAGGCGTCCCCGGTGACGGCGAACGGCTTCATGGTCTGTTCGAGTCCGTCGCTGAGGGACTGGACGACGTGGAAGGGAATGCGGTGGCGGTCGCGCTCATAGCCTTGGGTCGTGAAGGCCACGGCGTAGGCGATGGCGGCGGGCCACAGGGCGTCCCTCCAGCGCACTTCAGATGCCCGGCACAGGGCCTTCGCCGCGGCGCGGGCGGTGGGGTCGTGGCGGTCGACGGCGTCGACGAGCGCGGCCAGGGTCGCGCCGGCGCCCAGGTGCTTGAACGCCTCGTGCCGGTGAGCGGGGGGCGGGAGCCAGATCCAGGAACGATGGAGCGGCTCACCCCAGCGTTCCATGACAAACGGCCAGCCGCCGCGCTCCTTCAGTGCGCGGTCGAGCCGGGCACCCAGGTTGGGCCCGCAGGTCAGTGCGAGGACGGCCGCGACAGCGTCCCATCCCGCCGGAGCAGCCAGGTCGTCGTTGAGGAGCCGGTCGAGTTCCACTGCGAGGTACGGGAGATCGGTGCGGTAGGCCTGGTCGCCGTCGAAGATGCACGCGGGGCACACAGGGACGGCGCCGTGCGCGTTCTTCAGCAGATGGTGCTCGGGGTACCGGTCTCCGCAGATCGGACACGGCATGGTGGATCGCACTTCCGCGTCCCGGACCCTGCGGAGCCGGGTCTTTCCGAGTTTGGAGTCCATGCGGCGCGCGGTGACGCGGACGGCTTCGGTGGAACAGTCCGCGAGGCCGTCCTCGAAGTCCTCGACGGTGGCGTTGCCCGACGGGCACATCGACGTCAGGTACAGCGGCTTGGTCAGGTCGGATTGCTCCGGGTCGTCCGGATCGAGTTCATCGCTGGCGTCGTGGTCTGCACGTCCCACGGACAAGCTCAGTCCGGCGACGGGTCCTGCGTAAGCCGTGAGGCCGAAGCAGTCCACGTCTGGCTCATGGTGACCGGCACCCCACCCCAGGAGACGGAACTCCGCAATGAGGGCCTGTAGGTAGTCCTTCGCGAGCATGGGGCCCGGGGCTGGTTCGGCCGCAGTCGGGTCAGTGAGGATCCGGACGGCTTCGGCACGACCGGCCGCGTCCAGGACCGGGGGCAGCAGGTTGCGCTCGGCGGCGTCGACGACGCGCTCCAGAGCCCGCTGATATCCGCAGCCCGTCGCCTTGTTGAGTGCCCTGGCGATCTGCTGGCGGTTGGTGGTGTTCTTCGGTGACAAGACGGCTCCTGCACGCTCTGCGTCATGCCGTCCCACCACGACAAACGCCAGAGTGCGCAAGGGCGGTCAAAGGACGACAAAAACGCCGGGCATCACCGCTGCGTCACCTCCCAGCGGCAGCTGGATTCACCAGAGCCCGGAGGTGGGTCCGGGCAAGGCACGCTTCACGGTGAAGTGCGTTCGCCCGATGATATCCGGAACGCCTCCCTGCAGAGGGCTGTGTCCGCTCCGAACACCGCCCTGTGCATGATGATCTACGAGACCGGAGGGGCACCCGACACCGTCGTCACTGTCTCGCTTAGCGCCCCGGTGACCGGCGCCGCGGTTGCGGTGGACGTCACCGCGCTGACCACCAAGCGCATCACCGCCGGTACCTCCTCGGCACCGCCGACAACACCTTCATGACCCGAGTGGCCACCGCGCTGCGCGTCGTCCTCGAACTCCACGACTAATCTGCCGCCGCCGCGGATGCCCTAAGGCCATCGAGCCCACGGTCGAGCACGCGGAGGAGGAGCTGGAAGCGACCAGTTGGACGGAGCACTCAGGCGGCGACGGCCATCTGTGCCCCGCGCACTCGAAGCCGCCCGCCGCGCTCGTCCGTCAGCGGCGGGCTTCCGCGGCCGCCTTGCGCTTGGCCTCGACCTCGGGCGGAAGCGGGAGAACCGGCGCGGCGCCCGGGTTGGTCGGTCCCTCGTCACGGACGCCGTCGGGCCCGGCGACGGCCGACCAGCGGCTGACCTCACGGACCTGGTGCGCGGAGACCTCCCACAGCGAGTGACCCGCCCCCATCGAGTCCGCGCCGCCCATGTCGAACCAGTTGATCCGCATCCAGCCGCCGTACAAGGCCAGCGCCGTCGACATCCACTGCACCGACACCGGGTCGACGTCGCAGGCCCACCCGTCGTGGTGCGGATGCGTCCGGTACTCGAAGTAGCCGAAGCCGTCGCGCCGGGCGAACGCGGGCAGCGGGCCGGACGCCGGCACCCTGCCGCTGCCGTCACTCGTCAAGTACATCTCGCGCGCCGCGCACCCGGGATCGTCACAGGACACCTCGGTGTCGGCCAACCGCAGCCACAACGCCACCTGCACGTCCTGCCCGTTCTCGGTGGGCAACGACCACACCCGCTCACGGCACTGCGACGCCTCATGATCGCGCAATCGCCACTGCTCGGGGAGCTCATGCGACAGCCGGTGCAGGTAATGGCCGACCAACCGCCACCCCTCCTCGGCCGTTGGGCTGATGGCGTGGGCGGTATCGGAAGTCATGCCCGGATTCTAGGGCCGCCACGGGCGCTCCCTGCACCGTACGAACGAAGCCGTGCCACCACGGGGTATAGGGGATCAGGCGGTGGGCGACGCTTCTTCGGGGGAGCTCTGGTAGGCCGCCAGTCTGGCTGCGTCCCGCTCGGGCGTCAGCCGCCTGACGGGGTCGACGAGCGGTTCCGGCGGCGGCCAGGGCCTGGCTCAGCAGGTCGGCCGCGCGGTCGGCGGCAGCGCGGGCCAGGAGCTGGTGGGCGGGAGCGCTGAGTTCGGGCAGTGGCCCCGGCCGCCGTCGGCTCGGTCGGCGGTGCGGGCAGGGGCGGCAGGGGCGGGGCGACGAGCCGGCCACCGTGCGTCGGCTGTCGCGAGGGTGAGTGGAGCGCCTGACCGGCACCCTGCGCCGGTGACCACGGCACCCAGATGGACCAGGGCGCCGCACCAGCCGCTTCCCAGGTTGCCCTGAGTGCAACCGGTGAACGAGTTGCCCTGAGCGCAACTTGGCTGCGACCTGACGGAGTTGCACTCAGGGCAACAAGCGGACTCCCCATCTGCTCGAGCTCGGCGGCCACCCAGGATCCGCGCGGCAGACGGTTCAGGCGAACAGCCCGATCGCAGCGGCCTCCTCGTACTGATCCCTTGGCAGCCCCCTACGGCGCGTCCGCGTGTTGCTGCGCCAGACTCCGAGCTGCAGCACGTGATGCACCCCCGCCTCGTCCACGACCGTTTCACGATGGGCCCGGGGGATACGCACATGGCCTTCCCGCTGCCGGTACTGACGGGCCGCGGCGAGGTGCCGCTCCCAGCTGCTGGCCTCCGCAGCCAGCAGTACCTCGTTCCCGCCCGCCCCGGCAGGAAGAGCCACCGGGACCGCCGGCTGCACCCCCACCTCGAGCAGCCGCCGCCGCTGCTCCTCACTGAGCCGGCCCCAGTCCTTCTGCTGCTGGAGCAGCCACAGGCCGATGTCGTCGCCGAACACCGTCATCCCGGGGCGGAGCTCCGCCAGCGTCGCCCCGCCGTCCAGACAGGTCTTCAGACCGGCGTAGTGGCGCTGCCAGCTGATCGGCCACGGCGGGTTCCAGTCGGGATCGATCGCGCGCAGCAGCCCATCACGCGACCGGGCACGCTCGGCGTTCTTCCCCAGCCCGCCGGGCTTACGGAAGTTCGCCAGGGCCTGGCCGATCGCGCGACCGTCGATGACCGCCTCCCGAGGAGCGGCGAGCGTCCCGGACACCTCGAAGTAGCGGCGCGCACAGGACACCCACACCTCGAAGGCGGCGTCATGGACCGACCACACCATCCCCAACTCGTTGAGCATGTCGAACCGCCACGGCGCCAACACCCCGTCCCGCTGCGCCCGGCGCTGCTCACTGACCCACCCACCCAGCGCGTAGGGCTCGCCATCCGGCCCGGGCACCCTCTCCTCCAGCGGCACCTTCGCGTGCCCGTGCTCGCCGACCCACCGGCGCAGCAGGTCGTAGCCGGTCAGCCAGACCTCGGAGTCGGGCTGCAGGACCCGGCGCTCTACGAAGCGCGCGATCAGGTCCGGATCCCGGGGCGTGGAGAACTTCAGCAGCTGCTCCCACATCTCCGACGCACGCCGCTGACTCTCCGCGGCCTGGTCCTGACCGTCACCACCGCTGCCGTCGTCCGCGTCGCTGGCGTTCTTCGCTCCGGGTGGGGTGACCGGGTGGGGGTCCAGGCCGGTGATGTCTTCGCTGTCTCCGCGGCCAGTGTGCTCGGTGCGCAGCGCGAGCCGCTCGATGATGCCGTCGCCGTGTGAGCGCAGCCCTTGCAGCACAGCCACCAGGGGCCGGTAGGCGGGCGAGGTCAGCATGCCGTCCTCCGGCTTCTCCCCAGGCTGCAGATACACCGGCACGACGATGCGGGCGATCTTGCCCTCGCCCGGCCGCTGACGAAGGGCCCGCCCCACGTTCTGCACGATCTCCACGACACTGCCGCGGGAGTCGGCGAACACCACCCCACCGACTCCTCGGCGCCCGCGGATGTCCTGCCCCTCCCCGATGGCCTTGCAAGAGGACAAGAGCGAAAAGTCCGTCTCGCACCCCTCCTCGTCCTCCCCGTTCCCGAACCGGTCCATGACCAGCCGCTTGACCTCAAGCGTGTGATCCCCACACAGCCACTCCGCCGACACCCGCTCCGGATACCGCCCAGGATCACCGGCATGCAGCTCCGCCGCGGTCTCCGGGAAAGCCCGCGCGCACGCCATCGCGTCCACGATGCGGTTGTGAAACGTCATCAACGACTTCACGCCCACCTCAGCCGCCAGCTTCAGCAGCGCAGCCTGCAACACCGCCAGCCGACGCCCGCGCACCGCCTCATCATCCGCGTCCGCCCCCGGCGGTTCAGGATCGGAAATCTCCAGCACATCGACCTCGAACCGCGCCAGCGTCCCGCGCTCCACCGCCTCCACCAGCCCAAAGGTGAAAGCCGACTTCCCGTACACCGCCTCATCGTCCATCGACACCACGAGCCGGCCATCCCCACCCGCCCTGCCCTCCGACACAGCCCAGATCTTCGGCGTCGCCGTCAGATACAACCGCCGATCCGCCACGATCCGAGTGTTGTCATGCACCGCCGCCCACGCCTTCGCCGCATCCCCCGACGTGTGGTGCGCCTCGTCCGCGACCAGCAGATCGAACGGCGCCAACTCCTGCCCGAACGCCCCCAACAGCGCCTGCTCCAGAGGCCCCGGTACGTCCTCACCGTCCGCCTGACGCGGGCTGAGCGACTCGTAGGTGGCGAACACCCACACCGGCCCCCGCCCGGCCCACAGCCCCAGCTGCGGAGCACTCGTCGTAGTCCGCACCCCGAACTCCGCGAACGCCGCCCCCGACCGCGAACACACCGCCACCGCCCGCCCGGAGAACCCGGCGGCACGCCACGCCGCCGCCGTCTGCACCAGCAGACTCCGCCACGGAGCCAGCCACAGCACTCGGCCACCAGGAGCCACCGTCCGCGCCGTGCCGAACCCCACGGCCGTCTTGCCCGTACCCGGCGCTGAGACCCCCAAGGTCCGAAGCCCTGCCGCCGGAATCGGAACACCGGCCGGCAACTCCCGTGCAACCGCGGCGATATGCTCCCCGACATGACGCCACTCCGGCGTCCCGCTACCGCTCATCGGGCACCCCGCGGACAGGACATGAACGAGAGCATCATCGGCCACCGCCTTGCACATTTTTGATCTTGACGAGTTGATCAGAGGTGACACCCACCGGCTGATTTTCCCAAAGCCTACCCACTGATGCATCAATGGAAATCGTGTACTCTGGAGACCTCAATCTACTCCTACAACCAAGATCACCGCAGGGTTTCCCTCCGTCAGTTGCGCAACCAACCTGGGAGTCGAGCAACCGACCAAGCCGGCACCGGTGAGCCGTTGCAACCATCAATTGACCAGCACATAAGAGATCAGCAGCACCCCCAACCCCCGTAGCTAGCCGCTTTCGCTTTGAGGGCAACCAACTAGAGAGAGTCAGCGACTAAGACCAGAGCAACCACCCCCCGGCCCGATGTCGACCCGTAGTTGCTTCTGAGCCGCGTAGCGGATCAGAACCGGGACGCCGTCGGCGTCCAAAGCATCCGCTGCGTAGCAGCGGCGCGTCGTGTCTGCGTAGCAGAC
>NZ_JBQQBX010000042.1:0-59682 GCF_052245475.1 Streptomyces sp. 7N604
AGTTTCCGTCGCCGGTGTAGGTGGCGGTGATGGTGTGTGTGCCGACGGCGAGGGTGCTGTCGGTGACGGTGGCGGTGCCGCCGGTGAGTGTTGCGGTTTGGGTTGCGCCGCCGTCGATCTGGTAGGTCACGGTGCCGGTCGGTGTGCCTGCGCCGGGCGGGTTCGCGGTGACGGCGATGGTGAAGGTGGCTGTTTCCCCGAAGTCGGTGGGACCGGCCGGGGGCGTGATGTTGGCCGTGGTCTGGGCTTGGCCGACGGTGTGGGTGTCGGTGCCGCTTGAGCCGTTGAAATCGGCGTCTCCGCTGTAGGTGGCGGTGATGTTGTGGCTGCCGACGCTCAGCGAGCTGGTGGTGATGCTGGCGCTGCCGGCCACGAGCGCGGCGCTCTGCGGGGCGCCACCGTCGATGACGAAGCTGACACTGCCCGTGGGAGTACCTGAACCAGGCGGATCCGCCGCAACAGTCGCACTGATGGTGACCGATTCACCGAACACCGACGGGTCAGGTGTGGAGGTCACCGTTGTAACCGTGTCGGCCTCGTTGACGATGTGAGTGTCGGTGTCGCTGGAGCCGGTGAAGTTGACGTCCCCGGCATAGGTGGCCGTGACGGTGTAGTTGCCGGCGACGAGGCCCGTACTGACGGTGGCGACGCCGGTGCCGTCCAGGTTGTCGTTGAGTGTCACCGTGGTGGCGCCGTCGGTGATGACGAACTGGACGTTCCCCGTGGGGGTTCCGGCGCCCGGGGCCGTAGCCGTCACCAAGGCCGCGAAGGTTACCGACTCCCCGGAACTGGACGGGTCCGGGAACGACGTCACCGTGGTGGTGGTTGCAGCCTGGTTGACGGTGTGGGTGTCGGTGCCGACGGAGCCGGTGAAGTTCGCGTCCCCAACGTAGGTGGCGGTGATGCTGTGGCTGCCGACGCTCAGAGAGTTGGTCGTGATGCTGGCGCTGCCACCAGACAGGGCAGCGCTTTGCGGAGCACCGCCGTCGATCACGAAGCTGACGTTACCCGTCGGGGTACCCGAACCGGGCGGGTTCGCCGTAACCGTCGCCGTGATGGTGACCGTCTCCCCGGACACCGACGGGTCGGGGGACGAGGTGACCGACGTGGTCGTCCCAGCCTGGATGACGTCGTGGGTGTCGGTGCCGCTGGAGCCGGCGAAGTTGGTGTCCCCACCGTAAGTGGCCGTGACGGTGTGGTTGCCGACGGTCAGGGCGCTGGTGGTGGCGGTGGCGACACCGCCGGAGAGGGTTCCGGTGAGCGTGGGACCGCCGCTGATCGCGAAGGTGACGATGCCGGTCGGGGTGCCCGAACCGGGCGGGTTCACCGTAACCGTCGCCGTGAAGGTCACCGTCTCCCCGGATACGGACGGGTCGGGCGACGAGGTGACGGTGGTGGTCGTCGCGGCCTGGCTCACCGTGTGGGTGTCGGTGTCGCTGGAGCCGGTGAAGTTGGCGTCTCCGCCGTAGGTTGCGGTGACGGTGTAGTTGCCGGCGCCGAGGGCGTTGGTGGAGACAGTGGCGGCACCGCTGCCGTCCAGGTTGCCGCTGAGGGTCACGGTGTTGATGCCGTTGGTGATGACGAACTGGACGGGCCCCGTGGGCGTCCCGGAGCCGGGGGCCACCGGCACCACGAAGGCGGTGAAGGCGACCGACTGCCCGGGTGCGGACGGGTCGGGTGTCGAGACGACGGTGGTGGTCGTCGCGGCCTGGTTGACCGTGTGGGTGTCGGTGTCGCTGGAGCCGGTGAAGTTGGCGTCTCCGCCGTAGGTTGCGGTGACGGTGTAGTTGCCGGCGTCGAGTGCCGTGGTGGAGGCGGTGGCGGCACCGCTGCCGTCCAGGGTCCCGCTGAGGCTTACGGTGGTGGTGCCGTCGGTGGCCACGAAGGTGACTGTTCCGGTGGGGACTCCGGCGCCGGGGGCCGTGGCCGCCACCTGGGCGGTGAAGGTGACCGACTGCCCGGACACGGATGGGTCGGGCGATGTACTCACCGTCGTCGTGGTCCCGGCTTGGTTGACGAGGTGGGTGTCGTTGCCGACCGAACCACCGATGAAGTTCGCGTCACCACCGTAGGTGGCCGTGATGGTGTGGCTGCCGACGCCCAGGGTGCTGGTGGTGATGCTGGCAGTGCCGCCGCTGAGCGTTGCGGTCTGAGGGGCGCCGCCGTCGATCACGAAGGTGACGGTGCCGGTCGGTGTGCCCGATCCGGGCGCGTTCGCCGTGACGGTGGCGGTGATGGTGACCGGCTGCCCGGATACGGACGGGTCGGGCGAGGAGGCCACCGACGTGGTGGTCGTAGCCTGGGTGACGGTGTGCGGGTCGGTGCCGCTTGAGGTGCTGAAGTTGGCGCTGCCGTTGTAGGTGGCCGTGACGGGGTGGGAGCCGGCCGTCAGCGCACTGGTGGTGACGGTGGCGACGCCGCCGGAGAGGGTGCCGGTGAGCGTGGGCCCGCCGCTGATGGCGAACGTGACGGTGCCGGTCGGCGTGCCCGCGCCAGGCGAGACGGCCGCGACATTGGCAGTGAACGTGACCGTCTGTCCCGTCACCGATGGATCGGGCGACGAACTCACCGTGGTGGTCGTCGCGGCCTGGCCAACGGTCTGCGTGTCGGTGCCGCTTGAGGTGTTGAAGTTGATGTCGCCGTTGTAGGTCGCGGTGATGTTGTGGGTGCCGGCCGTCAGGGTGCTGGTGGTGACGGTGGCCGTGCCGCCGGAGAGCGGTGCGGTGATGGTGCCGCCTCCGCCGCCGCTGATGACGAAGGTGACGGTGCCGGTCGGCGTGCCGGAGACGGCCGTGACGTTGGCGGTGAGGGTGACCGTCTGGCCGAACGTGGAGGGGTCGGGCGAGGAGCTCACCGTGGTGGTCGTCGGCGCCTTGCTCGACACCGTATGCGTGTCCGTCCCGGTGGAGCTGTTGAAGTTGGCGTTGCCGTTGTACGTGGCGGTGACCACGTGGTTGCCGACGCTGAGGGAGCTGGTGGTGACGGTGGCCGTACCACCGGAGAGCGGTGCGATGAGGACGCCTCCGCCTCCGCCGCTGATGACGAAGGTGACCGTGCCGGTCGGGGTGCCCGAACCGGGCGCGATCGCCGCGACGTTGGCGGTGAGCGTGACCGTCTGGCCGAAGGTCGAGGGGTCGGGCGAGGAGGTCACCGTGGTGGTCGTCGAGGCCTTGAAGACCAGCTGGTTGGTCGTGCCGCTGGAAGGACTGAAGTTGGAGTCGCCGTTGTAGTTGGCGGTGATGACGTCCAGGCCGACAGGCAGGGCGCTGGTGGTGACGGAGGCCGTGCCGCCGGACAGCGTGGCGGTGAGCGTGGGTCCGCCGGGCGTGCTGAAGGTGACGGTGCCCGTGGGAGTTCCGAACCAGAGCGGGATGACCTGGGCAGTCAGAGTGACAGGCTGTCCGAAGACCGTTGGATTCGGCGACGACGTCACCCGGGTAATGGTGAATGCCATGGTGGGGGCCCTCCGAATGCTGTGAATGGAGGTGAGCCGCTCTCATCGCCCGTCAAGCCTTCTGGTTGCTGCTCAGGGCGACTTCATCCTGTGCGAGGGGTCCTTTTACCGGTGGTTGACGACGCTTCACATCGGCTTGCAGCCGCCGTCCCCCGACAGATAGATGAGTAACTCACCGGTCGGTACCACCAGTAGGCGGGGCAGATGTGCCGCCACGCCATAGCAGTGACGTGGAATTGCCCTGGATGGCGGAGCGCTGCGCGGCTCACACGGCGCACCCGGTAAAAGCCGCCGGGCGCGGATTGGTCATATCAGCGCCGTTTTTCACTACCGGATCTCGGGCATCGGAAACAGCAGGCTGTGCCAACTCGCGTGTGTGACTTGAGGATTCGCTCGCGGGGTGCGTCATTGTGCACCGTTCGCCCGGTGCACAAAGGCTGATCACGTTGCCGGCGGCTGCTCGCGCGGTGTGGAGCGGTAAATCGCTGGCGAAGTGGCATAAAAACGGACTGGGATGGTGCGGTCACCGGTGCAAGGGCGGTACGCAGCCCGTACGGTGGACGGCTGCCGGACCGAGTCCGTAACGCCTGGGCTCATGCCGAACTGAACCTACCTGTCAGGGCAGGCGAATTCGACATTCGCGATGGTTCCGGAAGTGGCTCGGACGGCAATGGCCATCCGTTGACAGACATGAAGATGCGGGCCCCGGCCGGACCGTGGGGGGATACCCGGCCGGGGCCCGCTGATGTGGGTGGCCCCTGGTGCCCGATCTCTCGGGCGGATGTTGCGTGAGCTGTCTGAGGGATGTCGAGAGCGGAGACCCCGCGCACGCCGCCTCGCGGCTACAGCCGGGGCCGAGGAGACCCCCCAACGGCGTGCACGGGAACCGCTCTTACTCGTACGCGTCAGCCGCGGCAGAATGGCACGCTGCCGGGAGGAGCGCAGTTGTCCGGCGAGTTGCTCCTGACAAGCGTTCCCGCGATGTTCACCGAGCCGGAGGCCTCGTAGATGCCGCCGCCTGCGCCGGCGGTTGCCGTGTTACCGACGACGACGCCTCCGATGAGCGTCGACGTACCGTCCTCGTTGTAGAGGCCGCCGCCGAGGTCGGCCTGGTTGTCGCGCAGCGAGGTGCCTGTGGCGAGCAGCTCGCCGCCGACGTTGGAGATGCCGCCCCCTGATTGGCCCGCAGGGGCCTTGCCGCCCCGGAGGGTGACCGAGGACAGCTTCAGGTCGCCGCTGTTGGTGCCGCTTCCGTCGACCTTCAGGATCCGGAAGTCCGTGGTGGCGCTCGGGGAGCGGACGATGTCGGTGAAGGCCCCCGTCAGGGTGATCGGGGTGGTGATGTCGGGCAGCCCTGACGCTCCGTCGGCGCTGTGGGCCGCGGTGAGGTTGTAGGTGCAGAACGGGGCCAGCACCAGGTCGTCCCCGCCGGTCATGTTGGCTGCGTCGATTGCGGCGACCAGGGCGTTCTCACTGCAGCCCACGATGTTCGCGGCCTGGGCGTTGGTCGGGATGAGCGACAGGCCCATCGCCAGGGCCGAGGCCCCGAGGAGAGCGGAGATCCTACGGCTAGCTCGCATGGGGGGTGCTCCTTCTGTCTGGAGTTGCGAGCCGCACCAGCCGGTGCCGAGTTACGGCACCGGCTGGTGGTTCCGACCCTTCCGTGGAGGAGCCTGCCCAACGACGCCGCGACCGGGAAGTGCTTTCCGCCGGCCAAAAAGCCAACGGCGGGCCGCCTTGTCGAAACTCCTCCAGGAGGGTGGGCGGCCCGCCGGTGTGGATATGGACAGCAAAGCACCGGGCCCGGGCCCGTTCAATGAATTCAGAACTAGTCGTACTAGTCGGCGGAGTGCGGATAGCGTGCGGTGGTTTCATGTACCACCGCCCGTACCACCTCCGCGATCCCTGTTTGCGCTCCCCTGTCATTTGCCGCAGGGCCGTGGGCAGCTCATCACGCCCGGTTTCGGTGGACTTTGACGGAGAGTCGGAGGATCCGGGCGGATTCGGAATTCCGCGGGAACTGGACCTCTGTAGTCCGCGCTGCCCCGTAATCCGTGGTCGCGGTGGAGAGATTTGCGGCGCTCGCCGACCTCAGGAGGAAAACGCGCGCCACCGGAAATTACCAACGGCCGACCGGGCAAAGCACGTGCGAATGCGATTCACATTTTGGTGCATGGCAGTGCGCCGGAGACTTTAGGGGCCGGGACGCAATGCCAGGCCGGCCACCACCGCGCCCACCGCCACCAGGACGGCCGCCACGAGCAGTCCCGCGCGGTAGCCCTCCAGAAACGCGGCCGCCGGGTCGAGCCCGCGCCGTACCGCCTCGGCCTGGTGGCGTCCAACAACCGCTCCTACCACGGCGATACCCAGCAGTCCCGAGAACTCGCGCGCGGCGCTCACCACGCCGGAAACGATCCCTGACGACGTGCCGGAAGCAGTGTCCAGCGTTTTGGCGGTCAAGGGCACCGTCACGGCCGAGCCCGCTCCGATCGCGATGAGCCCCGGCAGCAGGTCGACGAGGTTCGCCCCCTCGCCTACCTGCGCCAGCAGCAGCAGTCCGGCGGCAACCGCCAACAGACCCCCCGCGGATGTCCGGTGTGCCCCGAACCTGCGGACCAGAACCGCGGTGAGCGGAGTCGCGAGGATCAGGAAAAGGGCCACCGGGCTGAACGTGAGCCCGGCTTCGGTCGGGGTGAAGCCCAACCCCCGCTGCAGAAATAGCGCGGTGAAGAAGAAGACGCCGTTGATGCCCAGCCCCCACAGCACCTGTGCGGCGACACCGCCGCTGAAGACCCTGTCGCGGAACAGGGAGAGGTCGACCATGGGCGTGCACGCGGTCCACTGGCGGACCAGGAACAGACCCAGGGCGCAGAGCGAGCCTGCGAACGCCCACATGATCCCGGGTGATACGAATCCATGGCGCGGCCCCTCGATCAACCCGTACGCACAGCCCCCCGCGGCCACGGATGACAGCGCCACCCCCGCCGGATCGAACCGCCCGTTCCAGAATCCGGCCGGGCGACCGCCCGCCCGCTCCGCCTCCTGCGCGCCGGAAACCCCGCCCCCCGGCACTGCCCCGGCCACGGCAGCCATGGCGAGCACCCCGAAGGGCACGTTGATCGCGAAGATCCAACTCCAGCCCCAGTGCTGGCTGACGAGCCCCCCGATGACCGGCCCGAGCGCGAGCGCGGCTGCCAGCGCGCCCATCCAGGTGGCGACGCCGGCCGCCCGGGCCCGGGCTCCGAGGTCGCGCGTCAGCACGGCCAGCGAGGCCGGGATGAGGAGGGCAGCCCCGACTCCCTGGAGCCCGCGGCAGGAGATGAGGGCGGTCCCGCTGTCCGCCAGGCTGCACAGCAGCGACGCCGCGGTGAAGAGCCCCAGACCTGTCAGGAGCGTCGGACGGCGGCCCCAGACGTCGGCCGACCGGCCACCCGTGAGCAGGAGCGCGGCAAAGGTCAGCGGATAAGCGGCGGCCACCCACTCCAGGCCGGGCAGGTCGAGCTGCAGGTCCTGCTGGATGCGGGGCAGGGCCACATTGACGACGGTGTTGTCCAGGCACGTCATGAAGGCTGCGAATGCGAGCGCCACCAGGAGCGCGTAGTCACCCGGTCGGCTCATCCGGGGGTACCTCCATTTCTTCATGGGTGTGCCGGACGCGGTGAATTCAGGCCGGGCTCTGCACCGGAACTCGCAAATGCGTTCGCAGCCACTCGGGGTAAATCAAACGGGCCATAGGTATTTGACATATACCGTTGGCGACTTTAACGTCCGAATGGTCAACTTTCGGCCCATTGGCCCCCTCTTTTCGTCTCCAATAGGCGGCGTTCGCCGTGGAGAGAGGGAAGCCACGTCGGATGATCCACCGGAGGGTGCAGCCACCATGTCCGCACGCCACGACGCCCCGCCCGGTACGGAGCAGACTCCGACAGCTGAAGTGGACACCCTCGTCGGCCACTTGGCCCGGGCCGCGGCGGTGGCCCCGGACGATCCCGCCTTTACCTTCGCCGACTTCACCGCGGAATCCGCGGGACGGCGCACCGTGCTCACCTGGTCCGCACTCGACCATCGCGTACGCGCGATGGCGGGGATCCTGACCCAAGCCGGAGCCGCCGGTGAGCGGGTCGCGATCGTCGCACCCCAGGGACTCGAGTACGTGATCGGCTTCCTCGGCGCCCTGCGCGCAGGCGCGATCGCGGTACCGCTGTTCCCGCCCAACCTGCCCGGCCATGACGAGCGGCTCGCTTCCGCACTGGACGACGCGCGCCCGGCGTGCCTCCTCACCACGAACAGCAGCCGGGCGGCCATCGCCGACTTCTGTACCGGCAGGCGCCTCCCGGGCAGCCCTCGTACGATCGCCGTCGACGGCGCGGAACTGGGGAAGGCCGCCGCGGGCCCTGCCGATGACGCGGCCCCTGCGCTGGTGCGGCCGGAGGACTGCGCGTACCTGCAGTACACGTCCGGGGCGACCCGGACGCCATCGGGCGTCGAGGTCACCCACGCCAATGTCGTGGCCAACGTGCAGCAGGGCGTCGCGGCCTTCGACATCCAGCGGGACCGGAACCAGGTGGTCTCCTGGCTGCCGCTCTTCCACGACATGGGCCTGGTCATCGCCGTGGCCACCCCGGTCGTCGGCCGCATCCATTCGCTGATCACGGACCCGCTGGCCTTCCTGCAGCAGCCGGTGCGCTGGCTGCGCCTGCTCGCCGAACACCCTGGAGCCGTCACGGCCGCGCCGAACTTCGCCTACGACTACTGCGCGCGGCGCGTGCAGGGCGAGCACCGGGACGGCCTGGCGCTCGGACAGGTGTCGGTGATGATCAGCGGCAGCGAGCCGATCCGCCCGGACACCGTCAGCCGGTTCCAGCAGGCATTCGCGGCCAACGGGGTGACCCCGGAGATGATCCGTCCCTCGTACGGCCTGGCCGAGGCCACCGTCTTCGTCTCCACCTCGCCGACCGGTCAGGCACCGCGGGTGACCGCCTTCGACCGGGAACTGCTGGGGAAGGGCACGGCCCGCCCCGTCGCGGGTGCCGCCCCGGGGACGTTCACCGAACTCGTCTCCTGCGGACGGCCGGTTGGCCAGGAAGTCGTCGTCGTGGATGCCGAGACCCGCCGTCGCCTGCCGGACGGCGAGGTGGGGGAGATCTGGGTGCGCGGTCCCAACGTCGCGCGCGGCTACTGGCGCAGCCCCGGCCGCAGCGCTGAGACGTTCGGCGCCGTGCTCGCCGACGACCCCTCGGACGTCGCCGGTGACCGGCATTGGTTGCGCACGGGCGACCTCGGGGTGCTGCACGACGGCTGCCTGTACGTGACGGGCAGGATAAAAGACCTGATCATCATCGACGGCACCAATCACTATCCGCAGGACATCGAGGCGACCGTCCAGGAGGCGCACGCCCTCATCCGGTACGACCACGTGGCGGCATTCGCGCTGACGGTCCACGACGAAGAGCGCCTGGTCATCGTCGCCGAGCACTCCCGCCAGATCAGTGACCCCGGCGCCGAGCGCGATGCCGTCGCACGTGCGGTGCGCGACGCCGTGGTCGCCGGGCACGGGGCGGCCGTCCACGACTTCGTACTCGCGCCGCCCGGTACGGTGCCGCGCACCAGCAGCGGCAAGGTCGCGCGCAGCGCCTGCCGCCGACGCTACCTCGCCGGCACCTGGACGGACCGCGTGGACCTGGACCGTGCGGGAGCCGGGGGAGCGGAATGACCCGACCAGAGGAAGCCGAAAACGACACGGGTGGGCCGGCCGATGCGGCCACGATCCGCGACCTGCTGAGGCGTCTGCTCTCCGAGCGCTGCGGAGTGGCCCCCGAGGACATCGAGACCGACCGGCCCCTGGTCGACTACGGCCTGTCCTCCCGTGATGCCGTCGGGATCTCGGGTGAGTTGGAGGAGGCGCTGGGCCGGGTGCTGCCGGCCACCCTGCTGTGGGGCAACCCCACGATCGCGGCGCTCGTAACCCGTCTCACGGAGGACGCGGAGGAGTCCCCGGCGGATGCGGACCAGGCGCTGCCGGAGGCGGGTTCCGGCCGTATCGCGGTGGTGGGGATGGGCTGCCGCCTGCCCGGCGGCATCGAGGGGCCCGACGAGTTCTGGGACTTCCTGCTCGCGGGCGGGGACGCCGTGAGCGAGGTGCCCGCGGAGCGCTGGCAGGACTTCGACGACGGCTCGGCGCCCACCGCGGCGGCGCTCGCCAGGACCACCCGCTGGGGGGCGTTCCTGGACGACGTAGCCGGCTTCGACGCCGACTTCTTCGGCATCACGCCGCGCGAGGCGCAGTTGATGGACCCGCAGCAGCGGCTGCTGCTGGAAGTGGCGTGGGAGGCTCTGGACCACGCCGGAATGCCCGCTCCCGGCCTGCGCGGCAGCGCGACAGGGGTGTACGTCGGCCTCAGCTCGCTCGATTACGGGTCCCTGACCACCGGGGATCTGTCCCGTGTCACCGAGTGGACCAGCACCGGCTCGGCCGGCAGCATCGCGGCCAACCGTCTGTCGTACGCCTTCGATCTGCGCGGTCCGAGCCTGACGATCGACACGGCCTGCTCGTCCTCGCTCGTCGCGCTGCACCAGGCGTGCCGCGGCCTGCGCGCCGGCGAGTGCGATACGGCACTGGCCGCGGGGGTCAACGTTCTGCTCTCGCCGATGATCACCGCAAGCTTCGACCAGGCGGGCGTGCTGGCGCCGGACGGCCGCTGCAAGGCGTTCGACGCCGCGGCCGACGGCATCTCGAGGGGTGAGGGCTGCGGAGTCGTCGTGCTGAAGCGCCTGGAGGACGCGGTGCGGGACGGGGACCGGATCCTCGCGGTGATCCGCGGAACGGCGGTCAACTCCGACGGCCGCTCGGCCGGAATGGTGGCGCCGAATCCGGTGGCCCAGCAGGCGCTGCTGCGCGCCGCTCTGCAGGACGCGGGAGCTCACGCCTCGGACGTGGACTACGTCGAGACGCACGGCACCGGCACGCTGCTCGGCGATCCGATCGAGGCGGAGGCACTCAGTGCCGTACTGGGACACCAACGTCCGCCCGACCGGCCGCTGTTGATCGGCTCGGTGAAGAGCAACCTCGGGCACCTGGAGAGCGCGGCCGGCATCACGGGAGTGATCAAAACGGTGCTCTCCCTGCACCACGGCAGGATTCCCGCGAGCCTGCACTTCCGCACGCCCAACCCGCACATCGACTTTCCGGCCGCCCGGCTGCGCGTCGTGGCTGACGCCACCCCCTGGCCCGGCGACGGCGAGCGCCCCGCACGCGCGGGCGTCTCCGCCTTCGGGTTCGGCGGCACGAACGCGCATGCCGTCCTCGAACAGTGGAAGCCGCACGGGGCTCTTCCGCACGGGGCTCTGGCGGCGCCGTCCGGGGTCGCGGACGCGGACGACAGCCGGAGGGAAGCCGCTCCGCACATCCTGGTCATCTCGGCACGCTCGGCCGACCGGCTCAGCGATGCGGCTGTCGGTCTCGCCGACTGGCTGATGACTCCGGCAGGGCTGCGGGCACCCCTGGAGGATGTGGCCTACACGCTCGGGCACCACCGGCACGGACGGACGAGCGCCGCGGTCGTGGGCCGCGGACGGGAGGCCGTCACCGAAGCGCTGCGCGCCCTCGGGCAGAATCAGCCGGCGACGGGCGTGGTGCGGCCGCGCCAGGTCGATCCCGGCGAAAACGCGGGGCCAGGGCCGGTGTTCGTCTTCTCTGGCTACGGCTCCCAGTGGGCCGGAATGGGCTGCCGCCTCCTCGAGGAGGACGACGAGTTCGCGGCCGCCGTCCGCACCCTCGACCCGGTCTTCGCGGCCGAGGCGGGTACGCCGCTGAGCGACTGGATCACCGATGGCGTACCGCTCACCGCCCTCGATCGCGTACAACCGCTCCTGTACGGACTCCAGTTGGCGCTCACCCGGACCTGGCGGGCATACGGCGTCGAGCCCGCGGCGGTCATCGGGCACTCCATGGGCGAGGTGGCCGCGGCGGTGGCGGCCGGGGCCCTCGACCCGCGCGACGGGCTTCGTATCATGCTCCGTCGCTCGGCGCTGCTCGGTGCCGTCGTCGCGGAGCGCGCCGGCTCCATGGCCGCGGTCGAACTGCACCATGACGTACGGGCCGAGGTACTCGCACGCTTCCCCGGCGTCGAGATCGCGGTGGACGCCTCGCCGCTGAAATGCACGGTGACCGGCCCGGCCGAACCCGTCCACCGTCTGGTCGCGGAGCTGGAGGAGTCCGGGGCCGCAGCCCGGATGCTCGACGTCGGCGGTGCCGGGCACTCACCCGCGGTCGATCCCGTCCTGCCCGAACTGCGTTCGGGGTTCGCGGGCATCCAGGGGCGGGATCCGGCGATCCCCTGGTACGGGACCGTGCACGAGGATCCGCACCGTACGCCCCGTGCGGACGCCGACTACTGGTGCGACAACGCCCGCCGCCCCGTGCGGCTGCGCCAGGCCGTGGCAGCCGCGGCCGCGGACGGGCACGACATCTTCCTGGAGATCTCTCCGCACCCCGTCGCCGCTCCTGCCGTACAGGAGACGCTCGACGCGGTGACCGAGCGGGAGACCCTGGTGCTGCCGACGCTGCGCCGGGACGGCGACGAGCCGCTGTTGCTGCGCACGACGCTGGCCGCACTGCACACGGCCGGTGCTCAGCAGCGGCCCGACCTGCTGTGGCCGGCCGGGCGGCGGACGGCGCTGCCCACCCCACGCTGGCGGCACCGGCGGCACTGGGTGGACGGCGCGGGCCGGGCCCGCCGGGTGGCGCGCCCGGACGGCCACCCGCTGCTCGGCACGCGCGTCGACGTCCCCGGCACGCGCCGTGCGATGTGGCGCGGAGACGTGGGCACCGACGGGTGGTACCGACCGGAGGAGCAGGTGCACGGCGTCACGGTGCTGCCCGTGGCCGCGTGCGCCGAGATGGCACTCGCCGCAGCCGCCGAGTTCTTCGGCGCCCCCGTGGAGAGCGTCGTTCTGTACGACCTGACGCTGGATCACCTCCTGCCCCTGTCCGGGACCACGCCGGTCACCACGCTGCTCGATCCGACCGGGCCGGAGCGGGCGGAGGTGAGCATCCACACCAGGTCGGCGGCCGGCACCTGGGCGCGTCATGCCACCGCCGCCGTGGAGCTCTGCGCATCGAGCGGTCCGAGCGTTCCCGGCGAGCCGGACCGCGGTGCGTTCACCGTCGCGCTGTCCCCTCCCGACGACTGCGCGCCGGACGGCCTCTCCACGCCTTGGCACGTCCACCCCGCGCTGCTCAACACCTGCCTGCGCGCCCCGGCCGCGGCGACCGGGGCCGGAACCGGTACGGAAGCGGATCCCGCGACGTCCGGCGAAGCGGCAACCGCCGTCCCCCGGGAAGCCATTCCTGTCGCGGTCGGCACGCTGCGCGTACGGCGCCCGGGTCCGGTCGCGGGCCTGTGCCGTGTCCGGCGAACGCCCGCCGAGGGCGGGGCACGGGCGGCGGTCGGCCCGGCCGGGGGAGACGTGCGGAGCAGCTGGTCCCTGCGCCTGGAGGACACCGGCGGAGCCGCGATGATCGAGGCCGACGGCGTCGTCCTGCGCGTCCCGGAGGCCGGGGAAGTACCGCTGCCGCTCCACGAGACCACCTACGAGATCGCCTGGGACAAGAGCTCAGTGCCCACCGCACAGGCGGCCGCCCCGTCGGAATGGCTGCTGCTCACCATCGGTCCCGGCGGCGATCCACCGAGCGGCAGTCGCTTCGCCACCGCGCTGCGGGCGGCCCTGGAGCAGGCGGAAGCCACGGTCACCGTCGCCCGCCACGGCGCGGGATCCGCGGAGCGGGCGCTGAACGGCCTGCTCCAGCGGACGGCGGATGGCGCACAGGCCGCCGTCGCCGTGCTGTTCACCGAGGCCGCAGGCCCGGCAGGAGCCCGCGAAGCGGTCCTCGGCGTCGCGGACGTGGCCCGCCGCCTCGCCGAAGTCCCCGGACCGGGACCAGGACAGGCTCCGCGGCTGTACCTGGTGACCGAGCGGGCGGAGGCCGTGACCGCGGGCGAGCGAGGTGACCCCGACCGCGCGTGCCTGCGCGGCCTGCTTCGCGTACTCGCCCTGGAACATCCCCACCTCAGGCCCTGCCTGATCGACGTCGACCGCTCCCCGGGCGCCGGGGACGACCTCGCACGCGAGCTGCTCGGGGACTCCGAGGCGGACCAGGTCGCCTGGCGCGCGGGCACCCGCTTCATCGCACGGCTGGCCGCTGCCGAACTCGGCGACGACGCCGCTCCTGTGGCCTTCGCGCGGCCGGGGGGCGCGTACATCGTGACCGGTGGGCTCGGCGGCCTCGGGCTGGCCACGGCCCGCCGACTCGCCGAGCGCGGCGCGGGCCGGCTCGTACTGAACGGGCGTCGCCCGCCGGGCCCCGAGGCCGAGGCCGCACTGGACGAGATGCGCGCCCTCGGTGCCTCCGTCGAGGTCGTGCAGGGGGACATCGCGGAAACCGGCACCGCGGCCCGGCTCGTGGAGGCCGCCGTCCGGTCGGGACACACTCTGCGGGGTGTCGCCCACGCCGCGGGTGTACTGCGCGACAGCGTGGTCACCGGACTGGAACCGGACGACCTGGACGCGGTGTTCCGGCCCAAGGTCGACGGCGCCCGGCGGCTGGACGAGGCCACCGCGGGCCACGACCTCGACTGGTGGCTGGTGTTCAGCTCCGCCGCCGCCCTCTTCGGATCCCCTGGGCAAGCCGCGTACGCGGCCGCCAACGCGTGGCTGGACGCCCTGGTGCACCAGCGCCGGGCCCGGGGAGTGCCCGGGGAGTCCATCGCCTGGGGGCCTTGGTCGGGGCTCGGTGCCGCGCCGGACATGACGGCGCTGGCCCTGGACCCGATCGCACCGGACGAGGGACTGGACGCCCTCCAGCTCATCATCGCGAGCGGGCGGCCGTACACGGGCGTCGTACGCCTGGACGTGCGCCGCGCCGTGCAGGCGTTCCCCGGGATCGAGGCCGTGCCTTTCTTCGCCGGTCTGGTGCGCGGCGCGGCCGAGGACAGCGGCGACTGGGGCGGTCCCGAGGCGCTGCGCGGGCTGGGGACCGAGGCCGCGCTGACGGCGGTGCTCGGGCGGCTCGCCCGGCGGACCGCGATGATCATGGGCTATGCCGAGCAGGAGATCGACGCCGGCCTGCCGCTCACCGAACTCGGGCTCGACTCGCTGATGGCCGTGCGCCTCCGCAACGCCGTCAAACAGGACTTCGGGATCGTTCTGCAGGAAACCCTGCTGAAGAGGGGGGCCGCTCTGGGTGACGTGGCGCAGGCCCTGGTCACCGCACTCGACATCGGCGACGGGACCGCGGCAACGGAGCACGAGCAGCGGTCCGCGCCGCCGTCACCGCCCGCTCTGCCCCGGGGCGTTCTGCCGCGGGATGCCGCGGAGCGGCTGGTGGCCGGGGTCTGGGCCCAGGTGTCGGGGGAATCCCTGGCAGGGGTCCACCAGGAGCTGCCGGCCGTGCGGAGCGACCAGGCCCGCGCCAGGGAGCTGGCCGAGGGCATCCGTGGCCGGCTCGGCGGGTCGGAATCCGCTCCGACCGCGGCGCAGATTCAGCAGGCCCCCACCGTGGCCGCCCTGGCCGATCTGGTCCGGCCCGCGCTGGAGGGCGGAGCGGACGGCTCGCTGCCGCGGGTCCTGCGTGATCCCGGCCCCCGGGCCGATCGCGCCCCGCTGTTCGTCTTCCACCCCGCCGGGGGACCCACGAGCGTCTACTGGCCGCTGACCGACCTGCTGCCCGCCGGTCAACCCGTCTTCGGGCTCGACCGCGTGGAAGCGCTGGAGTCGGTGGAGGACAAGGCCGAGCACTACATCCACCTCATGCGCCGCGTGCAGCCCGAAGGCCCGTACCGGCTGCTCGGCTGGTCCTTCGGCGGCTGTCTGGCGTACGAGGCGGCCACGCGGCTGCGCGACCAGGGTGAGCGCGTCGGGTTCCTCGGGCTGATCGACACCATCCTGCCCGCCGCCCTGCCGGGACCGACACCGGAGGAGATCCTGCTGGAGCGGTTCGCGCGATTCGCCGAGTACGTCGAGACCGCGTACGGCCGGCAGTTGCAACTGCCGTACGAGGAGTTGGCGGGCATGGACGAGCACGATCAGATCGAGACGCTGATGCGCCATGTCGCCGAGGCCGGGCTCGACATGAGCCCCGGCGTGCTGGAGCACCAGCGCACGTCGTACATCGACGCCCGTATCGGCGAGCGCTACCGGCCACGGCCGTACCCGGAGCGCGTCGTCCTCTACCGCGCGCAGGAAGCACAGGTGCTCACCTCCGCGATCGATCCCCGCTATCAGCGGGGCGACACGGATCTGGGCTGGGCGCCGCTGTGCCCCGGACTGGAGGTCGTCCCGGTACCCGGTGACCATCTCTCGATGATCGATCCACCGCATGTGGAGGTCATCGCCAGGCATCTCACCGCGGTTCTGGACGAGCCCACCTGACGCGCACCGCCACCAGGAGACCGGTGGTTCGGCAACACCCCGAGGCTCCCGGCACCGACAGGCATCCCGCAGCCATACCCAGCCGCACGACCGCACCGACAGCGAAGGAACTTGACCCTTGGCCCCCGAAGCAACTCCTCCCCGCCGGACCGCACGTGCCACCCGGAGTCGCCGCCTTCCGAGCGCGCGCCGCCTGCGCGTCCTGACGGCTCTCGTCGGCTGCCTGACGACCGTCTCGGCTCTGGCCATGGCCCCCATGGCCTCCGCGACGGGCACTGACCCCGAGGGTCTGTACGAGTTCCCCCGGTCCCGGGCCGACAACGGTGCCCGTGTCACCGGCGTGGAACGGCTGGACGAGCGCACCGCCGATCTGTCGATCGCGTCGCCCTCGTTGGGAGACGGAGTTCCCGTGCGGGTGATCCTGCCGCGCAGCTGGTCTCCTGACTCGAAGCGCAGGTATCCCACCGTGTACCTGCTCCAGGGAGCGAGCGACGACTACACCTCCTGGACCCGCGAGACCGATGTCGAAGAGCTCGCGTCGGACGCGGACGTGATCGTCGTGACCCCTGAGGGCGGGCGTGCGGGTTTCTACACCAACTGGTGGAACCACGGCCGCAAGGGCGGGCCGCAGTGGGAGACCTTCCACACCTCCGAGCTGCCGCAAATCCTCGAGCGCGGATACCGGGCGAACCGGCACCGCGCGGTCATCGGCATCTCCGAGGGCGGTCTGGGCGCACTCAACTACGCGGCCCACCACCGCGGCACGTACGACTTCGCGGGCTCCTTCAGCGGTGTCGTCGACACTGCCGACCAGGCTCTGCGGTGGGGCATCTACCTCACCTGCATGCGCGAGGGCGAGGACCCGGTGCGGCTGTGGGGCGACCCGGAACGGAACCGGGACGTGTGGGACGCCCACAATCCCTCCAAGCAGGCCGACCGGCTCCGCGGCACCAAAGTGCACCTGTCTTCCGCCGCCGGCATGCCCGGCTCCCTCGACAAGGGATACGACCCGACGGCGGGATTCTTCCTGGAGGGCCCCGTCTACCGCCCCAACGTCAGATTCGCCGATCAGTTGCGCGCAGCAGGCGTGGACGTCACCGCCAACTTCTATCCGTCCGGATCCCACGCGTGGCCGTACTGGGAGCGCGAACTGCACGTCGCCTGGCCCTCCGTGCTCGCCGCACTCGGGGTGGCGCCGTGACGACAACCCCCGAAAGAAGCACCGCGGAGCGGCTTGCCGAGCTCGATCGGCGCCACGAGGAGCTGGCCGCGACGTCCTCGGCAGAGGCGGTCGAACGACAGCACTCGAAGGGCAAGATGACGGCGCGTGAACGCATCGACGCCCTGCTGGACGCCGACTCGTTCGTCGAACTGGACGCCCTGGTCCGGCACCGGTGCCACGACTTCGGAATGGCGGAACACCGGCCGCTGGGGGACGGCGTCGTGACCGGATACGGCACGGTGGACGGCCGCCAGGTGTTCGTCTTCGCCCAGGACTTCACGGTCTTCGGCGGCAGCCTGGGCGAGATGTACGGACACAAGGTGGTCAAGGTGCTGGACCTTGCCATCCGCACCGGCTGCCCGGTCATCGGCATCAACGACTCCGGAGGTGCCCGCATCCAGGAAGGCGTGGAGTCGCTCGCCCTCTACGCGGAGATGGTCAAGCGCCACGTCCAGGCCTCCGGTGTCATCCCGCAGATCTCGCTCATGATGGGCCCGTGCGCGGGAGGCGCCGTCTACGCACCCGCGATCACGGAGTTCGTCGTCATGGTCGACGGCATCTCCCACATGTTCGTCACCGGCCCCGAGGTGTTGCGCACCATCACCGGCCAGTCCGTGGACCGAGAGGAACTCGGCGGGGCGCTCGGCCACAACACCATGTCCGGCGACGCCCACTACCTGGCGCAGGACGAGAAGGATGCCTTCGACTACACACGGGCCCTGCTGAGCTTTCTGCCCCCGAACAACATGGAGGACCCCCCTTCCTTCGCCCACCCCCGGGACCACGGCGCCGACGAACCGGACCCCGCACTGGACAGCCTCATCCCGGACGACCCCAGCCGGCCGTACGACATGCGCCAGGTCCTGTGCAGCGTCCTGGACATGGGCGAACTGCTCGAGGTCCAGCCGCTGTTCGCGCAGAACATCATCTGCGGCTTCGGCCGTGTCGAGGGCGAGAGCGTGGGCGTGGTCGCCAACCAGCCGATCTGCGCGGCGGGCGCACTCGACATCGACGCGAGCGAGAAGGCGGCCCGCTTCATCCGCACCTGCGACGCCTTCCACATCCCCGTGGTGACCTTCGTGGACGTGCCCGGCTTCCTGCCCGGGCTCGACCAGGAGCGGGGCGGCATCATCCGGCGCGGGGCCAAGCTGATCTACGCCTACGCGGAGGCCACGGTCCCCATGGTCACCGTGGTCACCCGCAAGGCGTACGGCGGAGGGTACGGCGTCATGGGGTCCAAGCACCTCGGCACGGACATCAATCTCGCCTGGCCGACGGCCGAGATCGCCGTCATGGGGGGCGAGAGCGCGGTCAGCGTCCTGCACCGGGAGACGCTGCAGCAGGCCGAGGATCCGGATGCGGAACGGGAACAGTTGCGCGAGGCGTACGAGCGGGCCCTGTGCAACCCCTACATCGCGGCCGAGCACGGTTACATCGACGCGGTCATCATGCCCCGGAAGACGCGGTTCCACGTCGCGAGTGCCCTGCGCATGCTGCGCACGAAGCGCGTCACGAGGCTTCCGCGCAAGCACGGGAACATCCCGCTGTGAAGGGTGGCGGGATGCACCCTGCCCGGGGCGGGGTGTACGGGATCCGCGGCAACCCGACGGAGGAGGAACTCGCGGCGGTCGTCGTGGCGGTCACGACGTGGGTCTCCACGGCGGTCGTGGCGAGCGCCGCGGCCGGGCCGTACGGGAGGGCGCGGCGGTGGAACCAGCGGGTACAGCAGATGACCCATCAGTTGGCCGAGCACGGGTCGGGCGCCTGGCTCAGGAGCATCCTGCGGTAGCGGCACCGCAGGCGAGAGAACGGAAGAGGAGGAGCCATCGTGCGCAAGGTGCTCATCGCCAACCGTGGCGAAATCGCTGTCCGCGTTGCCCGTGCCTGTCGGGACGCCGGGATCGCGAGCGTAGCCGTCTACGCCGATCCGGACCGGGACGCTCTGCACGTCCGCGCGGCCGACGAGGCCTACGCGCTGGGTGGTGACACCCCGGCCACCAGCTACCTGGACATCGCCAAAGTCCTCCAGGCGGCCGCCGATTCGGGCGCGGACGCCATCCATCCCGGGTACGGCTTCCTCTCCGAGAACGCCGACTTCGCCCAGGCCGTGCTGGACGCGGGCCTGATCTGGATCGGCCCGCCGCCGCAGGCCATCCGCGATCTGGGTGACAAGGTCGCGGCCCGGCGCATCGCGCAGCGCGCCGGTGCGCCGCTGGTGGCCGGCACGCCCGACCCGGTCTCCGGCGCCGAGGAGGTCGTGGCCTTCGCCGAACAGCACGGCCTGCCGATCGCGATCAAGGCCGCCTTCGGCGGCGGCGGGCGCGGTCTGAAGGTGGCCCGCACGCTGGAGGAGGTCCCGGAGCTGTACGAGTCGGCGGTGCGCGAGGCGGTCGCCGCCTTCGGCCGCGGCGAGTGCTTCGTCGAGCGTTACCTGGACAGGCCCCGGCATGTGGAGACGCAGTGTCTGGCCGATTCCCACGGCAATGTGGTGGTGGTGTCGACGCGGGACTGTTCGCTGCAGCGTCGGCATCAGAAGCTGGTGGAGGAGGCCCCGGCTCCCTTTCTGACCGATGAGCAGGAGGCGGAACTTCGCCGCGCCTCGAAGGCGATTCTGCGTGAGGCGGGCTATGTCGGGGCGGGCACGGTGGAGTTCCTGCTCGGCAACGACGGCACGATCTCCTTCCTGGAGGTCAACACCCGTCTTCAGGTCGAGCATCCGGTGACCGAGGAGGTCACCGGCATCGACCTGGTCCGCGAGATGTTCCGCATCGCCGACGGCGAAGAGCTCGGCGCGGCGCTGATGGGGGATGGGGGCGATCCGGTGGTGCGGGGGCACTCCTTCGAGTTCCGTATCAACGGGGAGGACCCTGGCCGTGACTTCCTCCCGGCCCCGGGCACGGTCACCGCCTTCGTCCCACCCGCGGGGCCGGGTGTTCGGCTGGACGCGGGCGTGGAGTCCGGCAGCGTGATCGGCCCGGCCTGGGACTCGCTGCTGGCCAAGCTGATCGTCACCGGCGCCACCCGGCAGCAGGCGCTGCAGCGTGCGGCGCGTGCGCTGGCGGAGTTCCAGGTGGAGGGCATGGCCACCGCGATCCCCTTCCACCGCGCGGTGGTCACCGACCCGGCCTTCGTCTGCGAACCGTTCCGCGTGCACACCCGCTGGATCGAGACCGAGTTCGTCAACGAGATCAAGCCCTACGCCGTGCCCAGCCCGGACGGAGCCGGGTCGGCATCAACAGCCTGGAAAAGGCTCGTCGTCGAGGTCGACGGCAAGCGCCTGGAGGTCCGCCTCCCCACCGAACTCCTCACCAGCGCGGCCGCCGCTGCCGCAGGCCACGCGCGGCCGGAACCGCCCAGGCACATGCCCGCCCGGAAGCCGGGATCGGTCGTGTCCGGTTACGCGCTGGCCTCCCCGATGCAGGGCACCATCATCAAGGTCGCCGTCGAAGAGGGTCAGCACGTCAACGAGGGCGACCTCGTCGTCGTCCTCGAGGCCATGAAGTCGGAGCAGCCGCTCAGCGCGCATTGCTCGGGCACGATCAAGGGCCTGACCGCCGAAGTCGGCGCGAAGGTCACCTCCGGCGCCGTCATCTGCGAGATCAGAAGCTGAGCGATCCGGTGTGAAGCGGCGGCGCGCAGAGGCGAGCGCAGGCGGACAACGGAGGTGAGACATGCCCGTGAGGGTTCCACCGGTCGGTCGTGCGAGTCATGACGGCCTGGCCGATATCCGCTGTGTCGTGACGAGCGCGGACCCGGACCAGGCCGGGGAGATGTCCGCGAACGAGCTCGAGCAGGCGGACGTGGGCAGCTGCACGGCCCTCGGCCTGCTCGCCCTGATCCTGAACTCCGCTGCGGACACGGGCGGTTCCGCAGGGGCGGTGCCCCTGCCGCCGAGCGCCGCTGTCGACGGGTTGACCTTTTCGTGAGGGTGGGGCCCGGCTGCGGTCAGAGGTGGCGGCGGCGCTCGGCGGCACGGGCTTCGTACGTCCTGCGGGCCTTCACCGCCGCCTCGCGGGAGGCGACCTCGGCGACGGGCACGTCCCACCAGGCCTCGGCGGCAAGGGCTTCGGGGGCTGTGCTGCCGGTGTCCGTCTCGACGTACACGCAGGTCGGGCGCTCGCTCGTACGGGCCTGGGCGAGCGCCTCACGCAGCTCGCGGACGGTCTTGGGGCTGATGACGTCCATGCTCAGGCTGGAGGCGTTGGCTGCCAGGTCCACGTACTGCGCGGACAGAAACCGCAGCAGCGCCTGAGCGAGGGTCAGGCGCCGGGTGCTGGTGCTCATCGGGACCTCGCGGAGGGCTCGGCGACGTCGACCGCGTACGGGCCGCGCGCGGCCGTCCCCGCGGGCAGGTGGTGGTGCTGGTCCTGCGTACTGGTCATGCGTGAGTCCCTCCAGGGCTGTTCAGAGCAGGCCGACCGCGGTGTCCACCGCGGTCTCGACGCTTCCCTCGGCGGGATAGAGCAGCGAGCGGCCGACGACCAGGCCCTGGACGGTGGGCAGTCGCAGCGCCTTGCGCCATTTCTCGTACGCGACTTCCTGGTCCCTGCCGACGTCGCCGCCGAGCAGGACGACGGGCAGGGTGGAGGCATCCATGACCTCCGCCATGTCGTCCGTGTCGTCGGTGACCGGGAGTTTGAGCCAGGTGTACGCGGAGGTGCCGCCGAGGCCCGAGGCGATGGCGATGGACCGGGTGACGGCCCCGGCGCTCAGGTCGTTCCTGACCCTGCCGTCGACCCTGCCGGAGATGAACGGCTCCACGAAGACCGGCAGTTGGTGCTGCGCCATCGCGTCGATGGCACGTGCGGTCGACTCCATGGTGGACAGCGATCCGGCGTCCTCGTAGTCGATGCGCAGCAGCAGCTTGCCCGCGTCGAAGTGCAGCCGGGCGATGTCCTGGGCGCGGTGACCGGTGAAGCGGTCGTCCAGTTCGAAGGAGGCTCCGGCGAGTCCGCCGCGGTTCATCGAGCCCATGGCGACCTTGCCTTCGAGGGCGCCGAGCAGCAGCAGGTCCTCCAGGATGTCGGCGGTGGCGAGCACTCCGTCCACGCCCGGCCTGGACAGTGCGACACAGAGCCGCTCCAGCAGGTCGGCCCGGTTGGCCATGGCGAACTGCCGGTCGCCGACGGCGAGGGATCCGCGCGCCGGGTGGTCGGCGGCGACGATCATCAGCCGGCCGCTGTCCCCGATTAGGGGGCGGCGGGTACGGCGGGCGGCCGCTTCGGCGATGGCCTCCGGGTGCCGGGCTCGCACCGTGACGAGGTCGGGGATGCTGATGCTCAAGGGGTGCTCTCTTTCGCGGAGGCGAGTTGCGGGTCAGCCGCGTGCGAGGAGGTTTTCGACCTCGGACTCGGTGGGCATCGCGGAGGAGCAGGCGAGGCGGGAGGCGACGATGGCGCCGGCCGCGTTGGCGTAGCGCATGATCCTCTCCAACTCCCAGCCGGCGAGCAGACCGTGGCAGAGGGACCCGCCGAACGCGTCCCCGGCGCCGAGGCCGTTGACGACCTCGACGGGCACGGGCGGGACTTCGGCGGTGGTGCCGTCGCGGTGCACGGCGAGCACGCCCCCCGGGCCCTGTTTGACGACGGCGAGCTCCACGCCCGCGTCGAGCAGCGCCCGGGCGCAGGCGCGCGGTTCGCGTACGCCGGTGGCGATCTCGCACTCGCGGAGGTTGCCGACGGCGACGGTGGTGTGGCGGAGCGCTTCGGCGTAGTGCGTCCGTGCCTCGGCCGGGTCCGCCCAGAACATCGGGCGCCAGTCGAGGTCGAAGACCGTGATGCCTGCCCTGTCACGCGCCTGGAGAGCGGTGAGGGTGGCGGAGCGGCTGGGCTCCTCGCTCAGGCCCGTACCGGTGATCCAGAAGATGCGGGCCGCGCGGATGGCGTCGAGATCGAGTTCCTCCGGCCTGATCTCCAGGTCGGGGGCCTTGGGCTGCCGGTAGAAGTACAGCGGGAAGTCGTCCGGCGGGAAGATCTCGCAGAAGGTGACCGGCGTGGGGTACGCGTCGACCGGGGTGACCCACTGGTCGTCGACGCCGAACTCCCCCAGCGCCTGGTGCAGGTAGCTGCCGAAGGGGTCCCGGCCGGTGCGGGTGATCACGGCCGTGGAGCGCCCGAGCCGCGCGGCGGCCACCGCGACATTGGCCGCAGAGCCGCCCAGGAACTTCCCGAAGGTCTCGACCTCCGCCAGTCCCACACCGGTCTGCAGGGGGTAGATGTCGACCCCGATGCGGCCCATGGTGATCAGGTCGTGCGACGTGGTCATGCGCGGCGCTCCTCGGGCTCGGGGTGCTGATGCCGGGGCGGTCCGGCCGCGTCCAGATGTAGTCGGCGCCACGCAGCGCTGTCAACCGTTTGTACTTACATTCGGACCTGCTAGTGAAATAATGTCCTAACAATCTATTGACAGTGGGATGCGCCACGGGTTTGTATCCGGTCCCAAAGAACCCGCCGTGCAACCGGCACATGGCCCGGCCGTCCCGGCCGGGCCCCCTTCTCTCCCTTCCCCTGTCTCACAGTGAGGTGCAGGACAGATGGACCGCACGCGTCACCCCCGTCCGCGCAGATACACCGCGATCGTCGCCGCAGCCGCCGCGACGGCCCTGTTCGCCGCAGGCTGTTCCAGCAGTGCGGGCGGCAAGAAGTCCGAGGAAGCGGCGGACAGCGCCGCCGCAGGCAAGGCCGACACCCCGCGGATGAAGGTCGCGATGATCACCCACGCCGCTCCCGGCGACACCTTCTGGGACCTGATCCGCAAGGGCGCCCAGGCGGCCGCCGCCAAGGACAACATCGAGCTCGTCTACTCCAGCGACCCGAATGCGGCCACCCAGGCCAACCTGGTCCAGAACGCGATCGACCAGGGAGTGGACGGGATCGCGGTGACGCTGGCCAAGCCGGAGGCGATGAAGGGCGCGGTCGCCAAGGCCAAGCGTGCGGGCATCCCGGTCGTCGGCTTGAACGGCGGTATCGACGACTGGAAGGACATGGGTCTGCTGGAGTACTTCGGACAGGACGAGAAGGTCGCGGGCGAGGCGTTCGGGAAGAAGCTCAACGAGCTGGGCGCCAAGCACAACATCTGTGTGATCCACGAACAGGGCCACGTCGCGCTCGAGGCCCGCTGCGCCGGCGTGAAGAAGACCTTCAAGGGCAAGACGGAGAACCTCTACGTCAACGGCACCGACATGCCGTCCGTGAAGTCGACGATCACCGCCAAGCTCAAGCAGGACAGCTCCATCGATCACGTGGTCACGCTGGGCGCGCCCTTCGCGCTGACCTCCGTCCAGTCGGTGTCCGACGCGGGCAGCGAGGCCGAGGTCGCGACCTTCGACCTCAACAAGGACCTGGTCGCCGCCGTCAAGGACGGCGACGTCGAGTTCGCGGTCGACCAGCAGCCGTATCTGCAGGGCTATCTGTCGGTCGACGCGCTGTGGCTCTACAAGAACAACGGCAACTTCAGCGGCGGCGGAGAGGAAGCGGTACTGACCGGACCGGCGTTCGTCACCAAGGACAACGTCGACACCATCGCCAAGTACGCCGCGAAGGGCACCCGGTGATGACGATGACCCAGACGACGGCACCGGCGACGAGCCCCTCGTCGCCGGCCTCGCCGGACGCCACGAAGGACGGCCGCGCGGCCGAACGCTCGCCGCTGCGCAGGCTGCTGGCGCGCCCGGAGATCGGCGCGCTCATCGCAGCCATCGGTGTGTACGTGTTCTTCTTCGCGGTGGCGCCGTCCTTCCGCGAGGCGGGCTCGCTCGCCACGGTGCTCTACCAGGCATCGGTCATGGGCATCATGGCGCTGCCCGTGGCCCTGCTGATGATCGGCGGTGAGTTCGACCTGTCGGCCGGTGTGGCCGTCACCACCTCGGCGCTCACCGCCAGCATGCTCAGCTTCCAGCTGAGCCTGAACGTCTGGACCGGCGTCCTGGTCGCGCTGGCGGTCTCGCTGGCGGTCGGGGCGTTCAACGGCTATCTGCTGATCAGAACCGGGCTGCCCAGCTTTCTGATCAGCCTGGGCACTTTCCTGATGCTCCAGGGCGCGAACCTCGCCATCACCAAGATCTACACCGGCAATGTCGCCACCGACTCGATCCGCGACATGGATGGCTTCGACCAGGCCAAGTCCCTGTTCGCCTCGGAGATCGGCATCGGCGGAGTCCATGTGAAGATCACGGTGTTCTGGTGGCTGGCCTTCGCCGCGGCCGCCACCTGGCTGCTGCTGCGTACCAGGTTCGGCAACTGGATCTTCGCGGTGGGCGGCAACAAGGAGAGCGCCCGCGCCGTCGGCGTACCGGTGAATCTCACCAAGATCGCCCTGTTCATGGGCGTGGGCGCCGGTGCCTGGTTCGTCGGTATGCACCTGCTGTTCTCGTTCAACACCGTGCAGTCCGGCGAGGGAGTGGGCAACGAGTTCCTCTACATCATCGCCGCGGTCATCGGCGGCTGTCTGCTCACCGGCGGCTACGGCTCCGCGATCGGCCCGGTCATCGGCGCCTTCATCTTCGGCATGGTGTCGCAGGGCATCGTCTACGCCAACTGGAACCCCGACTGGTTCAAGTTCTTCCTCGGCGTGATGCTCCTGCTCGCCACACTCGTCAATCTGTGGGTCCGCCGCCAGGCGACCCGGAGGTGATCACATGTCAACCAACGGAACCGCGCCCGGCGCGGCCGCACCTGCCGGGACCGCGCCCGAGGACGCCGAGCCGATCGTCGAACTCGAGGGCGTCGGCAAGTCGTACGGCAACATCCGCGCCCTGCACGGCGTCGACCTGGCCGTCCGGCCGGGCCGGGTCACCTGCGTCCTCGGCGACAACGGCGCCGGCAAGTCCACCCTGATCAAGATCATCTCCGGGCTGCACCAGCACACCGAGGGCGAATACCGCATCGACGGCGGGCCGGTGCAGCTCACCACGCCGCGCGAGGCCCTCGACCGCGGCATCGCCACCGTCTACCAGGACCTGGCGACCGTCCCCCTGATGCCGGTGTGGCGCAACTTCTTCCTCGGCTCCGAGGTGACCCGCGGGGTCTGGCCCCTGCGCCGCCTCGACATCGCGGCGATGAAGAAGACCGCCGACGGGGAACTGCGCAACATGGGCATCGTCCTCGACGACCTCGACCAGCCCATCGGCACGCTCTCCGGCGGCCAGCGCCAGTCCGTGGCGATCGCCCGGGCCGTGTACTTCGGGGCCCGGGTGCTGATCCTGGACGAGCCCACCGCCGCGCTCGGCGTGAAGCAGTCCGGCGTCGTACTGAAGTACATCGCCGCCGCCCGGGACCGTGGCCTCGGCGTCATCTTCATCACCCACAATCCGCACCACGCCTACATGGTCGGCGACCACTTCACCGTGCTCCGCCTCGGCACCCTGGAGCTGAGCGCCGGCCGCAGCGAGATCAGCCTCGAGGAGCTGACCAACCACATGGCGGGCGGCGCGGAACTCGCCGCGCTCAAGCACGAGCTGGCTCAGGTCCGCGGTGTCGACGTCGACGAACTCCCGGAGGAGGCCGACCTCCAGCCCTCCGCGCCGGGCGAAGGGACCTCCCGGTGACACGGTCACGGGGCCGGATGGCACAGCCCCGAGGACCATCGGCCTCTCGGGGCTGCGGCCGGGCCGCGCGAAGCTGAGGATGGGAGACGGAGGCGGCCGCGCCCCGCTGCCCGGCTGCTCGCCGCCGGCCGCCCTACGGACGTCGCCGCCGGATCGCAGTGCGGAGGTAGCCATGAGCCCGCAGAACGTACTCGTCGCCTACGGGACCAGGAACGGGTCCACCGCCGAGATCGCCGAGTGGATCGGCGATGCGCTGCGCCAGTCCGGGCTGCGGGCCGAGGTGCGGTCCGCGGCCGAGGTGCGGGACATCGAGGAGTACGAGGCCGTGGTGCTGGGCGGCGCCCTCTATATGGGCCGGTGGCACCGCGATGCCACCCGATTCGCCCGCCGCCACGACGCGGCGCTCTACGCACGCTCCGTCTGGCTGTTCAGCAGCGGACCGCTGGACCCCTCGGCCGGCGAGCGGGACATTCCCCCGGTACCGGGCGTGGACCGGATCGCCTTCCGGCTGGACGTCCTTGGCCACATCACCTTCGGCGGCAGGCTCCAGGAAGGGGCGAAGGGCCTGATCGCCCGGCAGATTCTGAAGTCCGGCCGGGGCGGCGACTTCCGGGACCCCGAGCGGGTACGTGCCTGGGCGCGCGGCATCGCCGAAGCGCTCGCCGCCGAGACTCTGGAATGGACGTCCTGACCGGGCGCGAACCTCGCAGGGTCAGCTGTCGCCGCGCCGCGCGGGTCAGCGCAGGGCTACATCGGCCACCCCGCCGCCTGCCGAGTGCCCGGGCCGCTCATCGACGTGTCCGAGCCCCCGATGTCGCGCTCGGCGGCGTCCAGCAGCTGCTGGGCGAGATCGTGCATGGCCCGGCCCGCCGCCAGCTCGTCACCGATCTCCGGTACGTCCGTGTCCGCGGGATTGCAGCGTGCGACTCCCCGGCCGGTGAGCGCCGTGGCCCCGGTGTCCAGTTCGACGCGCGCCTTCGTCGTCCCCTCGTCCTCGAAGAGGTAGAGGTGGACCCTCCACTCCACTGTGTGCGCCATCGCCGTTCTCCTCATCCGGTTCGTTCACGTGGTCTGTTCATGCCTTCTGCGCCACGCGGCGGCGGGCGGCAGGTTCTCCTCCCCGATGCGGTGCCGCACCTGCGCGGCGAGCGCGGTCAGCCGCTCGGAGGCGACCGCCCGCGGGGCGACCGGATCCCTGACACGGGCGGCCGCTCGCGGCAGTTCGTGCAGATCCGCGGTAAACCGCGCCCGCGCCTGCTCGAGGGCGAAGGGCGCGTCGGTGCGACGTCCGTCCCGCATGACGGTCTCCAGCACCGGCCGCCCGCCGGAGGGGGGCGGTTCGCCCCGGAGCCCGATCACATCGGCGTATCCGGGCCGCCGGAACACCTGCTTGCGGCCGGGCGCGGTCACCTTCGCGGAGGAGAGCTTCATCACCGGCCGGCCGCCGTATTCGACCATCTTGTAGGCCGTGTCCAGGTACGGTGCGTCGGCCGAGACGCCGACGCGGGTGCCCACGGCGTAGAGGTCGATCGGCGCTCCGGAGCGGACCAGTTGGTCGACGGCGTACTCGTCGAGCCCGCCGCTGGCGACGATGCGTACGTCCGGCAGCCCCGCGCAGTCGAGGATGCCGCGCGCCCGTATCGCCAGGGCTCCGAGGTCGCCGCTGTCCAGCCGGATCGCCGAGCCGGGCCCGCGGTCCAGGTCCCGCAGCACGCGCGCCGCCGTACGGACGCCCGCATCCGTGTCGTAGGTGTCCACCAGAAGCGTCACCGGGCCGGGGTGAGCCCTGGCGAAGGCGCGGAAGGCATCCTCCTCCGAGCCGAAGGCCTCCACGTACGAGTGGGCCATGGTGCCGACGGCGGGCACTCCGACGGCGGTGGCCGCGGCCACGTTGCTGGTCCCGGTGAAGCCGACCATCGCGCTGAGCCGGGCGGCCTGGAATCCGGCCGCGGTGCCGTGGGTGCGGCGCAGGGAGAAGTCCACGACGGGGTGTCCGGCCGCGGCGAGTACGCACCGGGCGGCTTTCGAGGCGATCGCGGTCTGGTGGCTGAGCTGGTTGAGGAGGTAGGTCTCGACGAGCTGCGCCTGGGGGAGGGGCGCGGTCACCTCGAGGAGGGGCTCGCCCGCGAGCACGATCCGGCCCTCCGGCACGGCCTGCACTTCGCCGGTGAATTCCAGACCGCGCAGGGGAGCCAGGGCGCGACGCGGCCGGTGGAGAGCCGCGGCGAAGGCATCGGCGTCCTGGTCGCCGATGCGGAAGGCGGACAGGAAGTCCAGCGCGGAATCCAGACCCGCGCTGACGAGGAAGCCGCGGTCGGGCGGCAGGGCGCGGACGAAGAGACTGAACGTCGCCGGCTCCGTCATCCCCTCCCGCAGATACGACATCGCCATTGTCACCTCGTACAGATCGGTGACCGTTGCGTCGGACATCGACGGCACCTCCTCAGCGCCGATGCGGACATGCGGGCGCTGCGTCCGGCCTCACTGGCGGAACCGGGCGGACCACTGGGGCTCCACCACCTGCCACTCGGCGTCCCACTGCGCGTACCTCCTGCGGTCCAGCACATGCCGGACCCCTGTCTGGGCCGCGAGCACCGCGGCCGCCACGCCACCTGCCGTAACGCCGCCGGCGAGCCAGCCGTTCGCCGCCGCGGTCCCGGGGGACAGCGGCGCCCGGGCTACGGCACCGTCATGGCTCACCCAGACCCGGACGGTCTCACCCGCCTCCGTGCCCGGCGGCACGCGCGCGGTGCCCGCCCGCTGCGCGCCGTCCTCCTCGGTCCAGCGCACCGGCGCCCTCTGGAAGTCGTCACCGTCCGACACCATCAGCGGGCCGGCGGCGTCTTCGGTCAGGCGCGCCGTGACCTGATGCCGTTCCGCGGACTCGGTGTGCACGACGCGCATCTGGGACGAGTACGCCGCGAGACCGACACTCACCGCGGCCACCGGAAGTCCGATCACGAGCAGGAGCAGGACGAGACGGGAGACCCAGGCCTCGACGCGGTCGGACCGACGCCTCAGGGGATCGGCTGCGTGGGTCCTGCGCCCGTGGCGGGGGCCGTGGGGCCCGGGTGCGAACTGCGGATCGTGCGCGCTCATGGTCTGGCCTCCGGCACTCGTGCGGTGGCTCGAGCACCGGGTACCCCACCCGGCCGGACTCGCACGGCCACCGGTGGGGGCGGTCCACCGACGGCGGCCGCGCTCCCGCACCACCCGGGGCGCTTCGTTGCAGAGGGCTTGACTGACTGCCGCGCGGCACGAATCGTTCCAGGTAGGAGCGGTGCGATCCCCGCGTCGCTCCCCGGGTGAGCGGTGGCTTCCGCTGGTGCGTGAGCCTTCGGAACGCGGGGTGTCTTCGCCGGGCCGATACTGGTTCAAGCCGTGCCAGGCGCCGGGACCGGGGAACGCCGAGAAGTCACCGCAGTGCGCCGACGCGCGGTTCCACTCGAAGGGCACGAGGGTGGTAGGTGATGGACACACCGGTGACGACGATCAGCGAGGGCCCGCACGACCCCTTCGCCGTGCTTCGGTCGGCCTCTGCCGTGCTGGACGACCGGGGGAATGTAGTCGGCTGGAGCGATCGTGCGGAGGCACTGCTCGGCTACCCGCTCGAGGAGGTGCTGGGCCGGCCGGCTCGGGATTTCCTGGTCGACCCCCGCGATGGGGCCGCCGTCATGGACGCAGTGGCCGCATGCGTACGCGACGGGGGCTGGTTCGGGGTCGTGCCCGTCCGCCACCGCAGCGGCGGCCGGGTCGGGCTGGGGTGCCGGGCCCGGGCGGTGATGAGAGCCGACGGCGCCCTCGAGTGGCTCGTCGTCTGCGCTCCGGCGGAGGAGGTCCTCCAGTGGGAGACGGACCGGGCCGTTCTGGAGGGGATGTTCCGCCGGTCCCCGATCGGTCTGTCCGTCTATGCCCCGGACCTGAGCATTCTGCGGGTGAACAAGGTGCTCGCCCGGTTCGGTGGGCTCCCGGTCGAGCAGTTCCCGGGGCATCGCACCGGCGACTTCCTCATCGGCGCGGACGCGGCCACGGTGGACACGGGGCTGCAGCGGGTGCTGGATACGGGTCAGCCCCTGATCTTCACCGAACAGCCCAGCCGACTGCGGCGGGATCCCGGCAGGGAGCTCGTCGTGTCCCTCTCGGCGTTCCGGGTGGAGGACGCCACCGGCCGGATCCTCGGCGTCGCCCAGCTGGTCGAGGACGTCACCGACCGCTACCGGGCCCGCCGCAGACTGTCGCTGCTCAACGAGGCCAGCGCCCGTATCGGGACGACGCTGGATGTGACGCGGACCGCGCACGAGCTGGCCGAGGTGGCGGTCCCCGACCTCGCGGACTGCGTCTCCGTGGATCTGCTGGAGCCGGTGACCCGCGGCGAAGAGCCAGTCCGGGAAGCGAGCGGACCGGTGAGCAGGGCAGCGCTCCGGAGCGTCTCGCCGGATCCGCTGCTGATCATGTATCCGGAGGGCAACCAGATGTACTTCCCCCCGGACGCTCCGCAGGCGCGGTGTCTGACCGAGCGGCGTCCGGTCCTCGAACCGGTCCTGGGGACGTCCACGGCGTGGTTCCCCGCGGAAACGGAAAGGGCCGAGCGCGCCCTCGACCTGGGAGTCCACTCGTTGATGGTCGTGCCGCTGATCGCGCGCGGTCTCGTGCTGGGCGTGGTGAGCCTGTGGCGGTGGCGGCGGCCCGAGCCGTTCGAGGAGGACGACCTCACGCTGGCCGAGGAGTTCGCCTCCCGCGCCGCCGTCTGCATAGACAACGCACGCCAGTTCACCCGGCAGCACCAGGCAGCGCTCGCCCTGCAGCGCAGCCTGCTCCCGGGCGAGGTGCCCGAGCACCCGGCGGCCGAGATCGCCCACCGGTATCTGCCGGCCGACGCCACCGCGGGCGTGGGCGGCGACTGGTTCGACGTCATCCCGCTCTCCGGGCTCCGCGTCGCGCTCGTCGTCGGCGACGTGGTCGGCCACGGCATCCACGCCGCGGCCACCATGGGCCGGCTGCGCACCGCCGTACACACCCTGGCCAACAGCGACCTGCCCCCGGACGAGGTCCTCTCCCACCTCGACGATCTCGTGGACCGTCTGGCCTCCGAGCAGGAGCCGGCCCGTGAACGGTCCCAGCAGTTCATCGGCGCGACCTGTCTGTACGCCGTCTACGACCCGGTGTCCCGGCGCTGCACCCTCGCCCGCGCCGGCCACCCGCCGCCCGCGGTGGTCACGCCGGACGGGCAGGTGGACTTCCCCGACCTGCCCGCCGGGCCGCCGCTCGGCCTGGGCGGGCTGCCGTTCGAGTCCACCGAGCTGGAACTGGCCGAGGGCAGCCTGCTGGCCCTGTACACCGACGGGCTCGTCGCGGCCCGGCGCGGTGATCTCGACGAGGGCATGGGGCGACTGCGCAGGGTGCTGAGCGGTCCCGCCCGTTCGCTGGAGGCGACGGCCAAGGCGGTGGAGGACGCGCTGCTGCCCGATCGCCCCGGCGACGACGTCGCGCTGCTCATCGCCCGCACCCGCGTCCTGGCCGCCCACAAGGTGGCCACGTGGGAGATGCCCGCGGAAGCGACCGCGGCCGCCCGGGCCCGTGCGCTGACGACCTCACAACTCGCCGAGTGGGGACTGGACGAGATCGCCTTCACCACCGAGCTGATCGTCAGCGAACTGGTCACCAACGCCTACCGCTACGGCGGCGGGCCCGTGATGCTCCGGCTCATCCGCGACCGCCAGCTCATCTGCGAAGTCTCGGACACCAGCAGCACCTCCCCGCACATGCGCCGGGCCCGCAGCACCGACGAGGGCGGGCGCGGCCTGTTCCTGGTGGCCCAGATGGCCGAGAGGTGGGGCACTCGCTACACGCGCGACGGCAAGACCATCTGGGCGGAACAGCCGCTGACTTCGACGCTCTGACATCCCGTCGGCAGGGCCTCGCACCCCGGCGCCCGCTCGGCCTCATTCCCCGCCCGCCTGGACCGTGCGGAGGAGGAGCAGCGCGATGTCGTCGGTGCGGTGCCGGGCGATGTGGGCGCGGCGGACGAGGACGTCCGCGAGGTCCTCCAGGGGCAGGCTTCCGGCCCGCGACAGTTCCCCGGCCAGCTCGGCCACCGCATCGCCGAAGTCGGTACCGGGCGTCTCCACCAGCCCGTCGGTGTAGAGCATGACCGTGGTTCCGACCGGCATCGGGAACCAGGACTCCGGGTAGTCGCTGTCCCGCTCGACGCCCAGCAGCAGGCCGCCTGGGGTGGGCACCGCCTGGACCGCCCCGTCGGGCGTGCGCACCAGGGGGTGCGGGTGCCCGGCGCTGGCCAGGCAGGCCTCCCGGTGCCGCAGGTCCAGGCGGAGGCAGGCACAGCTGGCGAACAGGCTGGTTTCGAGGTCTGAGAGCAGCCGGTTGGTACTGGCGAGGACCTGCCCGGGATGGGTGTCGGCCGTGGTGTAGGCGTGGACTGCCGACCGGATCTGGCCCATGAGGGCCGCGGCGGTGACATTGTGGCCCTGTACGTCGCCGATGACGGCAGCCGCGGCGTCCCGGCCGACGGGTACGAGGTCGTAGAAGTCGCCGCCGATGTCCATGCCCTCGGTGCCCGGCAGATAGCGCGCGGATGTCGCCAGGCCGGGGACGACGGGGAGGGCCTGAGGCAGCAAGGCGTGCTGGAGTCCGCGGGCGAGCTCCAGCTTCATGTCGTAGTGGCGGGCACGGTCCAGTGCCTGGGCGATCAGGCCGCCCAGGGAGATCAGCACGGCGCGTTCGGTGGCGGTGAAGTGGTGCGGCCGGGCGTAGGCGAGGACGCAGGTGCCGATCGGGCGGCCGGAGGCGATGAGGGGCAGGAAGGCCCAGGACGCCATGCCGTCGTGCCGGCCGGTGCCGTGCGGGAAGTCCCGGTCCAGGTCCGCCACCGACTCGTAGAAGCCGGCCTGGCCGGAGTGCAGCGCCCGCGCGCCGGGCGTGGAGGCGAACCGCGGGCTGTCGGTATAGCGCGCGACCACCTCGCGCGGGTAGCCGCGCTGGCCGACGGTCTGCAGCCGTCCGCCGTCGGTGGCGAGTACGGCGAGGGCCTGGCCACCGTACGCGGGCATGATCTCGTCGGCGACCAGGTTCACCACGTCCTCCACGCCAATGGCCTCGGTCAGGGTCGTCGCCAGGTGGAGCACGTGATACAGCGCCCCCGTGGGGGCTGGCGGCAGCTCGTGGGCCAGATCCGCCGGCTGGACGGGAGCACGCTGCCCGGCGGCCGGGCTGACGCGGACGCTGACGCCCGAGGTGTCCGGGTACACCTCGAAGTTCAGCCACTGGTCGGGAGGCCGCAGCCCGATGTCGGAGGTGGGCAGCCCGCTGATCGCGGCGGCCCGGTAGCGGTCGTAGAGCGGGTCGTGCAGCCAGGGCAGCAGCTCCCAGGGCCGGGCGCCGACGAGCCGTACGGCCGGCTCTCCGAGCAGGCGAGCGGCGGCGGGGGTGACCGCGGTGATGCTCCCGTGGACGTCCAGCGCGAAGACGCCCTCGGGCAGCCGCGCGTACATCCGCTCGGTGGCCTCGGCGGTCCCTGGGGCGGGGCTGGACGTGCTAACGATGAGCGGCTCGCCCCGGTGACGCGGACGGTGCCCTTCAGCGGTGGCCCGGTCCAGCTCGCGGCCCAGGCGCGCAGCCAGGCTCCAGATCCCCTCCCGCAGCTCATCGGGGATCGGGTACGGCTGGGCGCCGGGCCACAGCGCGAACACCGACCCGTAGCTGCCGCGCGAGCCGCTGACCGGGACGGCGGCCAGCGAGTAGTCGTACGGGACGGCGACGGCGATGCGCGGATAGCGGCGCATCCAGCCTTCCTGGCTGCTCACCCAGACCAGTTCGCCCGTGCGCACCGGGTCGGCCACCGGATTCGGAGCGGCGAGACTCACGCGCTCCCACGGTCCGGCGAATTCGCGCGGTAGCCCCACCAGGATCGTGAGCTCCAGGACCTGCTCCGGATTGAGCAGAAAGAGCCCGCCGGCGTGCGCGCCGAGTCCTTCCAGCCCCTGCTGCAGATCCCCGGCCGGCTTCTCCAGGCCGTCGTCGCCGTCGCCGGCGACGCCCGTGGTCTCGCCCCAGCCGGCGGGCGATTCGTCCCCGCCGCTCATACGGAGACAGTAAGCCCGCGGCCACGGCCAGGCACCTTCACACGTGATCCCGGCGCCCCGTCCCCACGGGACCGATGGCCGAGGAAGAGGACGTTCGGCCCCTCTGGCGGAAGCAGCGCGGGCGGGAGGCTGGCCATGGGAAGGGGGTACGCCCCGAAGCCGTGGGGGGCGTTGGGATATCCATGGTGAAACGACCCGTGGCCGTCGGTGTCGACGGCTCTCCGGAGAGCCTGGCGGCCGCTGAATGGGCGGCCGGGGAGGCCGCGCTGCGCGGTCTGGCGCTGTGCATCGTGCACGCCTCGGACGGGCAGACCGCCGGCCAGCGGTTCTCCAGGGGCGCCGCGGCCCAGCGCGACTGGGAGGAGGCTCAGCTCCGCAGGGCATGGCGCCGGGCCGGTGACCGGCATCCGGGCCTGGTGATCGCCGCGAACGAGACCGCGGACACGCCGGCCGAGGTGCTCCTGGACGCCGCCCGGGAGTCGGAGCTCCTGGTCCTCGGCTCCAGCGGGCTCGGTGGTCTCGCCGGATTCCTGGTCGGCTCCGTCGGGCTGACGGTGATCTCCCGGGCACGGCGGCCGGTGGTGGTGGTCCGCGGGGAAGCCAGGCTGGAAGAGGACGATGGTCGCCCGGTCGTCGTCGGGCTGGACTTCCGCCGCCCGTGCGGCCCGTTGATCGACTTCGCCTTCGAGACCGCCGCCGTCCGGGGAACCACGCTGCGCGTGGTCCATGCCTGGAGCCGGGACTCGCTGTACGCCTCCCCGTCCGCACTCCTGGACCCGGCGGCGGGCGCGGAGCTGGAGTCGCGCGTGAGGCAGGAGCTGGAGGACGTGCTGAGTCCCTTGCGGGAGAGGTTCCCCGCGGTGGGGGTGGACGAGCGGCCGGCGTCCGGTTCGGCGGGACGGCAGATCGTGGAAGCGGGTGCAGATGCGAGTCTGCTGATCGTGGGGCGGCGCAACCGGACCGCGGCCGCGGGAGCGCCCATCGGACCTGTGACCCAGGCGGTGCTGCATCACGCGGCCCGTCCTGTCGCCGTCGTCCCGCACGCGTGAACTACAGGCCAGAGCCCTGGCCGTGCCATGGATGGCCGAAATTCGCTCCTCCGCCGCGCCACCTTGGCCAACACCCTGGAGAGGGGGAGCCGCCTGCTGAAACACTCTCAGCCATGGAGCGGCGCGACGGTGTCACCGGCGCCGGGCCCCAGGGTGCTCCACCACATGCCGGCGCGGTTCGGGGAGGAAGGAAGTCCGTGAGCAGTCTCAGCAAGGGCATCAGCAAAGTCGAGGTGGCGCTCAAGTGGGACCCCAGCCCCTTCGGGGCGCCGGACCACGATCTCGACATCGTCGCCGCCACCTATCCTGCGGATGCCCCGTACGGCAAGCCCGCCTACCTCGTCCACTTCGACAGCCGGTCGCCCGACGGCACCATCACCCTCAACAGGGACAGCCGCACCGGTCAGGGGCTTGGCACCGATGAGGCCATGACCCTGGAACTCGAGCGGCTGGCGCCGACGTACGCGCGCGTGGTCGTGGGCGTGGCCATCCAGCAGCGCGAGGGGCGGAAGACCTTCGGCGACGTGCCGAACAGCAGCATCCGGATCCTCGAAGGGCATGCTGAACTGGCGACGAGCGACTTCGCAGACGTTTCGGAGTCCACGGCCGCCATCGTTGCGGAGTTCACCCGGGACGACGTGGGGGAATGGAAGTTCCGGCCGGCCGTCCGCGGATTCGACGCCGATCCGGCTTCCTTCGCCGAGCACATGGGCAGCGACAAGTTCTGACCCTGCGTCAGCCGATCGCGTGCGCTCCGCCCGCCGGTCGAGAACGGGAGCGGAACTCCTCGGTGGTCGTCGGCAGGGCGTCTCCGGCGAAGCGGACCGCGGCTCCGTATCGCTCATCCACGGGCGCGACGCTCCCCCCGTAGCCTGCGCCGGGCCGTACCCACGCGCGGAACAGGCACGATCCGCCGTGACTGCCACGATCCGCCGTGACCGCCGTGCGCGCGGTTCCCCGGGGCACTACGGTCACATCCGAGTGGGGCCGCCGAGTGCGAGGAGGACCGGGATGCCGGGCAGGAGCCGATCAGCCGTTGTCGCCGGAATCGTCGCGGGGGCCGTCCTGCCCGCGCTGTACGAGGCGGCGGTGGGCGCGATGGTCCGCTACAACGCGCGGCGGCTGGCCGACGGCGACCTCGCGCCGCAGCTCCGGACGTACGCGGACGACGTGCGGTTCATCTTCCCCGGCCGCAGCTCCTGGGCCGGCGAGTTCCGCGGCAAGAAGGAGCTCGAGAAGTGGCTGCAGCGGTTCGTGGACACCGGCCTCAAGATCGAGTTCGATGACGTCCTCGTCTCGGGGCCGCCCTGGGCGACCCGGATCTGCTTGCGCTTCCACGACTACTGCGAGGACGAGCGGGGCGAGACCGTCTACGAGAACGAGGGCACCATCTACGGGCACATCCGGTGGGGGAAGCTCACGCGGTACGTGGTCTTCGAAGACACCCAGCGCAGCGAGGAGTTCGATGGGTACCTCGCCGAGCGGGGGCTGTGAGACGGCGGACAGGGGCTGTGAGTCGGCGACGGAGGGGCAGTGAGGCGGCGCTGCCGGTGACGGGCGGCCTCCGGCGCAAGGGCGATGTCGCACGAGCCCCGGCGCCGGGCGCCGCGTCCGGTCCCGGGCCTCCTCCGGGTCCGGTCCTAGTCCTGGTTCACCGGTCCTAGTCCTGGCTCACCGGCCCCAGCGCAGCCCCGCCGTCGCCACCGGTGCGTCCCACAGCCGCAGCAGTTCCTCATCAGACTGGCACAGCGTCACCGAGCAGCCGGCCATGTCGAGCGAGGTGACGTAGTTGCCGACGAGCGTCCGGGCGACGCTCACGCCGCGCTCGCCCAGCACGCGCTGCACCTCGGCGTTGAACCCGTACAGCTCGAGCAGCGGCGTCGCGCCCATGCCGTTGACCAGGGCCAGCACGGGGGAGTCCGGCCGCAGGTCCTCCAGGATGGCGTCGACCGCGAAGTCCGCGATCTCGCGCGACGTCATCATGGCGCGGCGCTCGCGCCCCGGCTCGCCGTGGATGCCGATGCCCAGCTCCAGCTCGCCGGGCGGCAGGTCGAAGGTGGGGCCGCCCTTGGCCGGGGTCGTGCAGGCGCTCAGCGCGACCCCGAAGCTCCGGGAGGACTCGTTGACCTTTCGGGCGATGGCCTCGACGCGTTCCAGTGGCGCGCCCTCCTCGGCCGCCGCGCCCGCGATCTTCTCGACGAACAGGGTGGCGCCCACACCGCGCCGTCCGGCCGTGTAGAGGCTGTCGGTGACGGCCACGTCGTCGTTCACCAGCACGCTGGCGACCTGGATTCCCTCGTCCTCCGCCAGCTCCGCGGCCATGTTGAAGTTGAGCACGTCGCCCGTGTAGTTCTTCACGATGAACAGCACGCCCTTGCCGCTGTCCACCGCGGCCGCGGCGCGCGCCATCTGGTCGGGGACGGGGGAGGTGAAGACCTCTCCGGGACAGGCCGCATCGAGCATCCCGTGCCCGACGAATCCGCCGTGCAGTGGCTCGTGGCCGGAACCGCCGCCCGAGACCAGCCCGACCTTGTCGGCGACGGGGGCGTCCCGCCGTACGATCACGCGGTTCTCGACGTCGACCGTCAGCTCGGGGTGAGCGGCGGCCAGCCCGCGCAGGCCATCGGCGACCACGGTCTCGGGCACGTTGATCAGCATCTTCATGGTGTACCTCCGAGTGAGCCTGGCCGCCGCCAGGACCAGGTATTCGCAGGTCAGAGAGGGTGGCGGCTTAATGATCTCGACAGTTGCGCGGCGGGCCCGAGTGGACTCGGGCGGGACCCGCGGCGACTTTGCTGACTCTGTGTCAGGCAATCCTCATCGTGCAACCCCCTTGGGCGAAGTAGCACCGCCGGGTAGTGCCAGTATCGCTCCGGAGACGCTCGTGGACACATGACGCAGCGCCTGTGTCTGCGAGAACACGATCATGGGGAAGGTGGCCGCGCCGCCGCCGGCGCGGCGGGCTCTCCTCCCTGATCCGCCCCTTCCCGGACCTCGGAGCTCGGCCCCCAGCCCTCAGGGGGCCAGGGGCGGAGCCCCTGGACCGGCTGCGAGCGGGTTCCGGACCTGTCAGCGGCCGTGATGGCGCGCCACAGGACACGCGGGCCCCCTCGCTCCCGCCCGGGGAGTGAGGGGGCCCGCGACCACACAACCGTGGTCTTCGGTCAGACCGTTGACATCACCACACGCGTGACGCCCTCTTCCTTGTTGTGCTTGTCCGCCCAGTTCGTCAGCGCCGTATGGCACGCGTGGTCCAAGTGCCGCAGGTCGAGCAGGTCGAGCTCGATCTGACGGTCCTTCGGCAGGCCCTCCAGGGTGTCGAGGATCCGCGGCAGGCGAAGGAAGGTCGCGTTGCCCGAAATGGCCACGCGTACGGGGGCGGCCTTGCCGCCGCTGTCGTCCACCTGCACCTGGATGTGCGAGGTGTCCCACGCGGTCTTGGCGACCGCGAGCAGCAGCCCCGCCAGCACGCCTTCGAACATGCTCGTGGCGATGATGGCGATGGCCGTCACCACCAGAATCAGCGCCTCGCCGCGGTGTTCGCGCCACAGCGGCTTCAATTCGCCCAGCGGGATCAGCTTCCAGCCCGAGAAGACGAGGATGCCGGCGAGCGTGGCCACCGGGATGAGGCCGAGCGCGGCGGGCAGCAGCGCCGCGAAGAGGAGCAGCCATACGCCGTGCAGCACCCGCGAGACCTTGGTCTTGGCGCCCGCCTGGACGTTGGCCGCGCTGCGCACGATGACGGCGGTCATCGGCAGCGCACCGAGCGCACCGCACACCGTGTTGCCCGCTCCCTGGGCCATCAGCTCCTTGTCGTAGTCGGTGCCGGGGCCGCTGTGCAGCCGGTCGACCGCGGCGGCGCTGAACAGGCTCTCCGCCGACGCGATGAGGGTGATCGCGACGACGGTGCCGACCGCCCCGACGATTCCGGCCTCCATGAGCCCCTCGAGGTCGCCGACGCCCGGTGGCTGGATCGCGCCCAGGAGCCCCTTCACCTCCACCCGCTTCACCGGCAGCTGGAACAGCCCCACGGCGGCGGTGGTGAGCGCGACGGCCGCGAGCGGTGCGGGGAGCACCCGGACCTTCTCCGGCATGTGCTTCCAGAAGGCCATGATCGCGACCGTGGCCGCGCCGAGCGCGAAGGCCGTCAGCGCCGGCGGCGAACCGGCCGTCTTGGCGAACATCCCCGGCAGGCCCGCGATGTTGGCCGGCCCCGAGCCGGGCGCCTTCGCGTCCGCCATCGCGTAGAGCTGACCGGCGATCAGCACCAGACCGATGCCACCGAGCATGCCTTCCACGACGGCGATGGAGATGGCGCGGAACCAGCGGCCGAGACGCAGCGCGCCCATCACCAGCTGGAGCACGCCCGCCGTCAGGACGAACACGCCAAGGGCACCGATCCCGAACTCGGTGACCGCTTCGAGTATGAGGACGGTCAGGCCCGCGGCGGGCCCGCTGACCTGCAGGCTGCTCCCCGGGAGCATCCCGGTGACGATACCGCCCACGATGCCCGTCACCAGGCCGAGTTCGGCCGGGACTCCGGACGCGACGGCCACGCCCACGCACAGCGGCAGGGCGACGAGGAAGACGACGACCGACGCGGTGATGTCGGTCCGCAGAGTGGAGGTGGAGGGGCGGTCCCCGCGCTGCTGCGCCGCCCGCCGGTGGCGTCCGCGGTTGCCTGCTCCCCGAGACCCTGGCCCGCCCCCGGGCTCGCTGCTTTCGCGCCTGCGGCTTTCCGGTTCGGGGCTTACGGTGCCGTGGGTTCCTGTGTCGTAGGTCGGCTGGCTGTGGGTTCCCGTGTCGTAGGCCGGGTGGCCGTGGGGGCCTGTGTCGTGGGTCGGGCGGCGGTGGGTTCCTGTGCCATAGGTTGCGGTGGCGTGGGCTCCTGTGTCGTAGGCCGGGTGGCCGTGGGGGCCTGTGTCGTGGGTCGGGCGGCGGTGGGTTCCTGTGCCATAGGTTGCGGTGCCGTGGGCTCCTGTGTCGTAGGCCGGGTGGCCGTGGGGCCCTGTGTCGTAGGCCGGGTGGCCGTGGGGCCCTGTGTCATGGGTTGCGTGGCCTTGGGCCCCCGTGTCGTAGGTCCCCGTGTCGTAGGTCCCTGGGTCATAGGTCCCGGGGGCGTAGGTTTCCGGTCCGCGACTCTCCTGCTCGGGTATCCCGCTCACGCGGGTGGTCTCCGCGTTCATAGCGGAAGGAAGGCGTCGTCGTCGGCCCGGTGCGCGAGCACGGACCCGGTGGCTATCTCGTAGAACCAGCCGTGCAGGCGCAGCCGACCCTCGGCCATCCCCCGCGCGACGCACGGATAGTCGCGCAACTGCCGGAGCTGCCGGAGTACGTGGTCCTGGACGGCCGGGGCGATGTCGGGCGCCGAGGGGTCGACGAAGACCGGCGGAGGCGATGCGCTCTCCAGCCAGCCGCGGACGGCGGGGACGCCGGAGAGGTCTTCGCGGCGCACCATGGCGCCGACGGCCCCGCAGTGGGAGTGGCCGCAGACGACGATGTCCGCGACGCCGAGGACCTCGACGGCGTACTCGATCGTGGCCGCCTCGCTCGATGGTCGGTCCGGCCGGTGAGCGGGGATGATGCTGCCCGCCGTGCGGAGTTCGAAGAGCTCGCCGGGGCGGGCTCCGGTGATCAGCGAGGGGATCACCCGCGAGTCGGAGCAGGTGATGAACAGCGCTTCCGGGGACTGGCCTTCCGCCAGGCGGCCGAACTCGTCGGCCTGCGCGGCGGCCCGGTCCCGGAAGGCACGGGCGTTCTTCATAAGGATGTGCATGGGGGTGTTCCTCCGGCGCGCCCGGTGAAGGGCGCGAGTGGGGGTGGTCGTCCTGGTCGGATCGCAGGTACGCGGTGGGGGAAAGCCGTGCGGGAGCCGACTGGCCCGATCAGAGGCGGAACACCTGCAGTACGGCGGGGCGTGCTGCGGGGCCGAGGCCTGGTGGGCCGTGGGGAGGGCCATGCGCCGTGGGCCGGGGAATGGAGCGGGCGGCTGGGCCGCCGTCGCTGGTGAAGACGCTGAGGGTGCGGCCGCCGGTGGGCGGCGGGAGCGCAATGGGCCGGTTGTACGGCCGGGTGGCGCTGGGATGCGGATGCGGCCCGTCGGCGGGATGGGGGTCGTCCCAGGACGGGCCGCCGGCTAAGGAGTCGGCTTCCTTCGGGGCTCCGCCGGCGCGGATGTCCCCGGCCTCCGCGGGAGTTGCGGTTGCCTGGCAGAACATCAGGACCGCGAGCAGAAGGGTGCTCAGCATGGCGAGAACGTCCGCTGCGGTCGCTCTGCGGAGTGCCATGGCCCCTCCCAACTCTTTGGCCCAACCGGTCAGTAACTGCATCCTCGTGAGCAACTCTGACATCAAGAGGCTCAAAAATCAGCGATTCGTTAAACATTCGTGAGCGTCACGCCACTTGACACCTGTCACATGCGCCGCTACCGCCGGTCACACCTGCTGAGGCGTCAGCGCCCTTGGGTCCCACAGGCGGGCCGGATCGCGCGATGATCGGAGAGGAACCACGGATCCGTACGGAGCGCTCAACGGCGCGGCGTACGGAGCCGGTGCAGGGAGCCGGTGCAGGGATCCGGCCAGGTCTGCGAGGAGGCGGCGTCGTGCAGGGCGAGCAGCGGAAGCGAGGGACCGGGGGAGTGCCGGGCCCCGATGCGCCGGACTTCCCGTCCCGCACGGCGCCCCGGGCCAGGGACCTCGCCGCCCTGGACGACGAGCTGATCCGCTGCCGGGCCTGCCCGCGCCTGGTGGAGTGGCGGGAGGAGACCGCCCGGGTCAAGCGGCGGGCGTTCCAGGAGTGGGACTACTGGGCGCGCCCGGTGCCGGGGTTCGGGCCGCCCGATGCCGCGCTCGCCGTCGTCGGGCTCGCCCCGGCGGCGCACGGCGGCAACCGCACCGGCCGGATCTTCACCGGAGACCGCTCGGGCGATGTCCTCTTCGCCGCGCTGCACGCCGTAGGGCTGGCGTCGCAGCCGGAATCAACGGCGCGCGGCGACGGCCTCGAGCTCTACGGGGTACGGGTGACCGCGCCGGTGCACTGCGCGCCGCCCGCCAACAAGCCGACGCCGCAGGAGCGGCTCACCTGCCGTCCGTGGCTCGCCCGGGAGCTCGAGCTGCTGCGGCCGACCCTTCGGGCGGTCGTGGTGCTCGGCGCGTTCGGCTGGCAGGCGCTGCTGCCGGTGCTCGAGGAGGCCGGGTGGCAGGTGCCGCGCCCGCGCCCGCGGTTCGGCCACGGCGTGCACATCGAACTCCCCGACGCGGGCGGCGGGTCCACGCTGCACCTCCTCGGCTGCTACCACGTCAGCCAGCAGAACACCTTCACGGGCAGGCTCACGCCCGCCATGCTCCGCGAGGCGCTGGCGGAAGGTGCGGCACTGGCCGGACTCGAGCCGTCCGGGAGCGGCGCCTGAACACCCCGGCGGTTCACGCCATGCGCTTACGCCTGACCCGTCTCCATCCGGCCGGCCTCGCCCCCGGTGGCCGTCACTCCCGGGGGTCCCGCTCGGAGCCGTTGCCGGACGTCGTCAGCGACGCTGACGATCCCGGTCATCCGGCCAGATCGCTGATGAGCTGGGCGGCGTCCGCTCTGAAGGCCGCCCTTCCCTCGGCGATGCGCCGGCTGCGCTGAGGGCCGTCCGGGGCCAGCCGTCCTACGGTGGCGAGCAGCTCGCCCGGCGATTCGGCGTACGCGGAGAGGCCGGCCGCCGCCATCTCCCGTACCCCCTCCGCGCCGTGGCCGGGGATGGGGCGGTAACCGATCACGGGGAGTTCCGCGGCGAGCGCCTGCACCGCGGTCTGGCCCGCCGCGTTGTCGACCAGGACCCGGGCTGCCGACATCAGACCCGCCAGGTCGCCCACCCAGCCCAGCGCCAGCACACCCGGCAGCCGGGCCGCCCGTTGCCGCAGCCGCTCGTCCCGGCCGCACAGCAGCACGGGCAGACAGCCGTGGTGGGACAGCGCCTGCGCCGTGGACTTCAGCCCCGAGCCGACTCCCCACGCGCCCGCGGAGAGCAGGACCGCGGGACGGTCCGGCGCATGGCGGGCGAGCGTGGCGCGCCACCGCGGGTCCGGGGCGCCGGCGGCCGCGAGGAACTCCGGGGGCACCACGGGACCTGGCGCGGCGGCGGGGCGGCCGGTCCCCCGGCGCGCGGCCTCGGCCGCGGCCTCGGTGACGCAGAGGTGCAGGTCGTTGCCGGGATGCAGCCAACCCCGGTGCACGGCGAAGTCGATGACGACCACGGCGCTGGGGATCTCCAGGACCTTCCGTTCACGCATCCGACCGGTGATCTGCGCCGCCAGGTGGAAGGTGGACACCACGGCGTCGGCACGCCGGCGCTCCACCAGGTCCGTCAGCCGGCGCTCGGCCAGCGCGGCCAGGGGGGAGGTGCCGGGCCGAGGCCCTTCGCCGGGCGACAGGAAGGCCGCGTAGATCCCCGCGTACAGCTGCGGGGCATAGCGCACCGAGGCGCGGTAGAAGGAGCGCAGGGCCGCCCCGGCGCCCGGCGGCAGCAGCGCGAGCACGTCCCGTACCAGGACGTCGTGGCCCCGGGCCCGCAATCGGCGCGCGAGTTCGCCGGCCACCGCGTCGTGGCCCGCGCCCATGCTCGCGCTGAGCACCACGAAACGCCGCTCCATGAGACTCCAGGGTCGAGGTCGGTCGGGACCGGGCTGGGGCCGCGGCCTGGGTGAGGCCGGGGCCGAGGGTCGTGCCGAAGGGCTGAATGCCGCACGGGCGGCGGCCTGAATCGAGCTGTTCGGGTGGATCGGACCGTGGGCTGTGAGGAGGCGGCCCAGCCGGGTAGCCAGGATGCTGGAAGCGCAGCTTCTGAAGACCCGGAGGACCCACGATGCCCCACAGGCCCCGGCGCCGTGCCGCGTCCGGCGCTGAGCGACCCGTAGCGCTCATCACGGGTGCGTCCTCAGGGATCGGGGCGGCGGTCGCCGAGCGGCTGGCCTCCGAGGGCGGCTGGCAGCTGCTGCTCAACGGGCGCGACGAGGAGCGGCTCGCCGGGGTGGCCAAGCTGACGGACGGCACCCCGCTGCCCGCCGACGTCACCGACAGCGGCGGCCGCGAGCGGCTCGCGGAAGAGGCTCTGGAGCGCGGTGGCCGGGTCGACGCGCTGGTCGCGGCCGCGGGGATCGGCTGGGCCGGACCGTTCACCGGGATGCCGCGGGAGGCCATCGACCGGGTCCTGTCGGTCAACCTGTCCGCCGTGGTCCACCTGGTACGGCTCTTCCTGCCCGGGATGGTCAGCCGGGGAGCGGGGCGCGTGGTGATGATCGGCTCCATGGCGGGGTGTGTGGGGGTGCGCGACGAGGCGGTGTACGCCGCCACGAAAGGGGGACTCATGGCCTTCGCGGACAGTCTGCGCTATGAGCTCCACGAGCTCGGTCTTACGGGCGTACGGGTGTCGATGGTCATGCCCGGCGCCGTGGACACCCCCTTCTTCAGCCGCCGGGGGGTGCCGTACCACCGCAGCAGGCCGCGGCCCGTGCCCCCGGCGCGGGTGGCGGACGCCGTGTGGCAGGCCCTCGTCACCGGGCGGGAGGAGGCGTTCGTGCCGCCCTGGCTCGGCCTGCCCGCGCGCGTGCACGGTGCCGCACCCGGCGTCTTCCGCGCGCTCGCCAAGCGCTTCGGCTGAGGCGCGCGGCGAGGTCCGGAGAAGCCATGGACGGGACGAGGACGACCGAGCGAGCCAAAGGGCGCGCCGTCCGCGGCCGGAAGCCGCTGATCGAACACAGCAAGCGCCCGGAGGCGAGCGAGGTGGGCGTCGAGTGCTGACGGCCCTCTCGGTCGCCCTGGCGCTGCTCGGCGCGCTCGCCAACGCGGCCGCGTCCGTGCTGCAGCGCCGTGCCGCTGCCGAGGAGCAGCCCGCGGCCGCGGCCCGGCGGCTCGGCTGGCTGCTGCCCCTCCTCCGCCACCCGGTCTGGCTCTGGGGGGCGGGCACGCTCGTCCTGTCGGGGATCTGCCAGGCCGGCGCCCTCGCCACCGGGCCACTGGCCGTGGTGCAGCCCGTGATGACCACGGAACTGCTGTTCACGCTGGTGGTGGGCAGCATGGTCTTCCACCACCGGCCGGATGCCCGCACCCGGTGGGCCTTCCTCGCCATGGCCGCGGGACTCGCCGCCTTCCTGCGCCTGGCCGAGCCTGCGGAGGGCAGCTCGACCGTGCCGGACGGCAGGTGGCTGCCGGTGGCCCTGTCGGTGCTGGTCGTGGTGGCCGTGCTGATCGCCGTGGGTCTCCGGCTGCCGTCCGCGCCGAAGGCCGCGGTGCTCGGTACGGCGACGGCCATCGGCTTCTCCTGCACCGCGGCGCTGATGAAGGACGCCATCGGGCGGCTGGCCGAGGGGGTGGGGGACTTCCTGACGGCGTGGCAGACGTATGCGGTCGCGGTCGTCGGGCTCGCCAGCTTCTTCCTGCTCCAGGTGACCCTGCACGCGGGCACGCTCGTGGCCTCGCAGCCCGCGCTCACCCTGGGCGACGCGCTCCTCAGCGTGATCCTCGGCGGTGTGCTCTTCGACGAGCACATCACCCTGGGACTGCGGATACTGCCGGAGGCGGTGGCACTCGCCGTGCTGGTGCTGGGCAGTGTGCAACTGGCCAGGTCACCGGTGGTCTCGGGGAAGAACGGGGAGCAGATGTGGTGACAGCGCGTACCACCGCCACGGTGACAGCCGTCGCGGCACTGGCCACCGCCGGCTGGCACTTCGGACCCGCGGCCACCTGGCTCCCGGCCCTGCGCCGGGCGATGAGCCCCGCCCTCGACGGTCGGGGGGACCCGCGCCATGTGGCCCTCACCTTCGACGACGGGCCCGACCCGCGGAGCACACCGCACTTCCTGCGGGAACTGGACCGGCTCTCCGTGCGAGCCACGTTCTTCGTCCTCGGCGCGGAACTCGAGCGGTACGCGGGGCTCGGCCGCCGGATCGTCGCCGAGGGCCATGAACTGGCCGTCCACGGCTGGCGGCACGAGTGGCCGTGGTACCCGAGGCCCCGGCGCGATCTCCGCGACGTGTCGCGCGCCGCGGACGCCGTGCTGCGCATCGGCGGCGTGCGGCCGCTGTGGTACCGGCCGGCGTACGGCGTCCTCACCGGAGGGCGCTGGGCCGCCGCCCGGCGGGCCGGGCTGCAGCCGGTGCTCTGGTCGGTCTGGGGCCACGACTGGACGGCGGAGGCGAATCCGGCCGGTGTGCTGTCCGAGATGACGCGGTCGCTGCGCGGCGGAGCGACCGTCCTGCTGCACGACTCCGACCGTACGAGCGCCCCGGACGCGTGGCGGGCAGCGCTGGGCGCCCTGCCCGGCCTGGTCACGGTCTGCCGGGAGCGCGGCCTGGAGGTCGGGCCGCTCGCCGAGCACGGGCTCCAGGCGCGCCGGATGCGGTAGTGCCGCGGGCCGTCACTCCCGGACGAGAGGTCCGCCTGGGGCGGGGCAGGCCCGCAAGGGCCCGCAGGGGCGCGCTCGGCGAGAGCGCGCCCCCACCGGACAGGCCGTGCGCTACTTCAGCTCGACCTGGAACACCTTGTCCGCACCGTCCGGTTCCCCTCCGTTGTTGTCGGCGTTGGTCGTGGACAGCCACAGGGCGTTCTTGCCCGGGACCTTCTCCACCGTCCGCAGCCGCCCGTACTGGTTGACGTAGTACGCGGCCGGGGTGCCCGCGTTGGAGCCGTCGACCGGTATCCGCCACAGCCGCTCACCGCGCAGCGCCGCCATGTAGATGGCGCCGTCTGCGTAGGCGATGGCGCTCGGCGAGGCCTCGCTCACGGCCCACTGCCGCTTGGGGTTGGTCATGCCGGAGTTGTCGCAGCTGCCCTCGCAGACCGGCCAGCCGTAGTTCTTGCCGGACTCGATCAGATTGAGCTCGTCGTACTTGCTGTTGCCGAACTCGGCTTCCCAGAGCCTGCCTTCCGGGTCCCAGGTGATGCCCTGCGGGTTGCGGTGGCCGAGGGAGTAGACGAGCGTGCCGAACGGGTTGCCCGGCGCGGGCTTTCCGTCCTTGGTCATCCGCAGGATCTTGCCGTTGAGGGAGTTCTTGTCCTGCGCGAGGTCCGGGGTCTGGCCGTCGCCCGTGGTGGCGTAGAGGTAGCCGTCGGGGCCGAACTTGATCCGGCCGCCGTTGTGGTACTTGTTCTTCTTGATGCCGGTGACCAGCACCGTGTAGTCGCTGAGCGAGGAGCCGTCGTACGTCATCCGCACGATGCGGTTGTCGCCCGAGGCCGAGTGCATCAGATAGATGTGGTGGTCGCTGTTCCAGTCCGGCGACACGGCGACGCCGAGCAGCCCGCCCTCACCCCCGGTGGTCACCACGTTGGGCACCTTGCCGACCTCGGTCTTCTGGCCCGCCTGGGTGAGCTTGTACACCAGATACGTATCCCGCTCGGTGAAGAGCGCCGAGCCGTCCGGGAGCCAGCTCAGTCCCCAGGGGATCGACCAGCCGGACGAGATCGTCTTGATGCCGGAGGGAACCGAGTCACCTCCGCCGGCCGGCTTCGTCTTCGCGCTGACCTCGTTGCTCGGGTCCGAGACGTTGCCCGAGGTGTCCTTGGCCCGGACGGTGAACCTGTACGTCGTGTCGGCCGCGAGGCCGGTCACCTTCGCCGTCGTGCCCGCGACGTCGGGGGCGACGACGGTCGAGCCGCTGTAGACGTCGTAGCCCGCCACGGCCTCGTCATCCGTCGCGGCGGTCCACTTCAGCGAGGCGCTGTCGGCCGTGGTGCCGGTGACGGTCAGGCCGGACGGCGTGGACGGCTTGGTGGTGTCGGAACTCGGCGGGGTGGTGACCGGCACCGCGTTGCTGGCCTGGGAGACATTGCCCGCCGCGTCGCGCGCGAAGACCGTGAAGCGGTAGTCGGTGCCGGGCTTAAGTCCGGTGACCTTCTTGGCCGTGGCGCTGCCCGCCGCCTCGGCGACCTTGTTGCCGTCGTGATAGATGTCGTACGCCGCGACGCCCACGTTGTCCTCGGCCGCCTCCCAGGCCAGCTCGACGCTGGTCGCGGTGGAACCGGTGGAGCGCAGGTTCTGCGGGGTGGAGGGTGCCTGGCTGTCGCTGCCGCGGGTGCCGAAGACCTGGAACTCCTGCAAGGAGTAGCCCATGGTGGGTCGGCAGCGCACGGACCCGGTCGCCCGGACGTAGCGGGCGGTGCCCGAGACGTTGATCTCGTCGGTGCCGCCGTCGCCCGCCGTCGTCGAATGGGCCGTCTTCCAGGTGGAGTTGTCGGTCGAGAACTCGACCTTGTACGACGAGGCGCAGGACTGGTCCCAGACGAGCTTGACCCGGCTGACGGTGGCCGTCTCGCCGAGGTCGACCTTGATCCACTGCGGGTCGGCATTGCGTACGCTCGCCCAGCGGGTGGCGGTGTCGCCGTCGACGGCGAACTTCGTGGCGTAACCGGCGCCGCCCTCGGAGGAGGCGGTCGCCGGCTTGCCCTGGCTGAGCAGCACGGGCGCCGCGTTCCCCGTCCCGGCCACCGCGACGAGCAGCCCTGCGGCGAGGGCGGTCGCGGCCGCGGCGGCGGTGAGGGCGTGCGGCGAGAGTCTTCTGGAGGTGCGCTTTCCGGAGGTGTGGGGGGTTGTTGCCATGGGGCGGTCCTCCTAGGAACAGCCTGGGTATGGCGGGCCCAAGTGGGGTTGTGGGGCAGGGGGTTGTGGAGCACGGCGTTGTGGAGCCCGGGTTGTGCGTGCCGGTGAATGTAAGGAAACCTTCCTAACTCGTCAATAACTTAGTCCACACCATTGACCGAGGCTCGCCAGGTCCGCGATTCTGCGACCGATGTCGACCTGAACAGATGAACTCCCGCCGCTGTGACAGCTCCTGCATCAAGAGCACGCCGGGCGGGGAGTGATCCTTATGACCCCTGATAACCCTCATGGCCCCCGAGACGCCTCCCGGCACAGTTCCCGCAACGGGAAACCCCCCACCAGGAAAGGCAGGTATGGCCCATGACCGAATCCGTACAGCAGGCCGTGGAGCAGGCGCAGCACGCGGGACCCGGCTGTGAGGAGGCCGCGGCGGCCTGGCAGACCCCCGACTACGAGGTGGTCGAGACCGGACTCGAGGTCACCGCGTACTTCCTGAGCGACCGTTAGTCCCGCCGCCATGCTGCTGCAGGTGCTCGGCACCGCGGCGGGCGGCGGCGTACCCCAGTGGAACTGCGCGTGCCCCGGCTGCACCGGGGCACGCGCCCATCCGCGGTGGCGCCGCCGCCACGCCTCGCTCGCCGTACGGGCCTCGGACAGCCGCTGGTACGTCGTCAACGCCACCCCCGACATCGGCGATCAGATCGAGGACACCCCCTCGCTCCGCCCCGGGCCCGGCGCGCGGCGCACCCCGCTGGCGGGCCTGGTGCTGACCGACGCGGAGCTCGACCACACGCTGGGCATCGCGCGCCTCCGCGAGGCCCGTGGCCTGGAGGTGCTCGCCACGGGTGCCGTACGCGAGGCCCTGCTCACCGGTCTCCACCTGGGCGCGGTCCTCGGTCCGTACACCTCCCTCAACTGGCGGGAGTTGCCGCACGAGCGGCATGAGTCACCACCTGGGCCCCACAAGCTGCCCGAGCCGCTCGCCGCGGACTCCGCGATCGAGATCAGCGCCGTCCCCGTCTCCGCCAAGCGCCCCCGGTACACGACGGACATGACCGGTCCGGACGACCGGACCTGGGTCGTGGCGCTGCGCCTCACCGACCGCGCCACCGGTGCCACCGCCATCTACGCCCCGGCGCTCGCCTCCTGGCCCGATGCTCTCCAGAAGGCCGTCACCGACGCCGACTGCGTGATCCTCGACGGCACGTTCTGGGACGACGAGGAGCCCCGGCGCACCGGTGTCTCCCAGCGCACCGCGACCGGCATGGGGCACCTCCCGATCGACGGGCCCGGCGGCACTGCGGAGCGCCTGGCCCCGCTCGCCGCCCGCTGCCTCTACACCCATCTCAACAACACCAACCCCCTGGTCGACCCGGGCGCCCCGCAGTACGAGCTGCTGGCCGAGCGGGGCATCGAGGTCGCCGCTGACGGAATGGTCATCGAGCTGTGAGCACGCCAACGGAATCAGCGACATCAATCGCATCCACCGCACGGACCGCATCCCCCGCGTCAGCCGCATTCGAGGACCGGCTGCGGGCTGTCGCACGGGAGCGCTACCACGACCGGCACCCCTTCAACGTCCGTATGCACCAAGGAGACCTGACCCCGGACGAGCTGCGGCGCTGGATTCTCAACCGCTTCCACTACCAGCGCCATATCCCCGTCAAGGACGCCCTGATCACGGCCAAGTTCGGGACTCCGGAGCTGCGCCGCATGTGGCTGCGGCGGATCGAGGACCACGACGGGCGGGCCGCGGGGGAGGGCGGCATCGAGCGGTGGCTGCGGCTCGGCGAGGCCGCCGGAATCGACCGGGCCCGGCTCCTGTCGGGGGAGGGCGTCCTGCCCGGCGTGCGGCTCGCCGTGGACGGCTACGTCAACTTCTGCCGCCTGCACTCCCCGCTGGAGGCCGTGGCCGCCTCGCTCACCGAGCTGTCGGCCCCGGACATCATGCGCGCCCGCATCGGTGCCTTCGAGCGCCACTACGGGTGGATCGCTCCTGAAGGACTCGCCTACTTCCGCAACCGCGAGACGCAAGGACGGCAGGACAGCGGGGAGGCGCTGGAACTGGTCCTGGACTGGGCGCGCACGGAGGACGACCAGGAGCGGGCGGTCGCGGCTCTCACCTTCAAGTGCGAGGTGCTGTGGTCGCTGCTCGACGCGGTGGACCACGGCGACTCCAAGGACGAGCCGTGAGCGCGGCCGACGGCGCAGTCGAGGGCGCGGCCGAGGGCGCCGAGTGGCGGCCCGCCCTGGCGCCGGGTGTGCTGTTCCGGTACGACCCGGTGCGCAGGGCCGTCCTCCTGGTGCTGCCGGAGCGGGTCGTCGTCCTCAACACCCAGGCCGGCGGCGTCATCCGGCTGTGCGACGGCCGGCGCGCGGTCGGTGAGATCGTCGAGGTCCTGGCGGCGCGCCACCCCGGCGCGCCCGTGGCCACCGAGGTCCCCGACTTCCTCCACCGCGTACGCGAGGAGGGCTGGCTGCGATGACCGCCCCACCGCGCCCCTGGGCCCTGCTCGCCGAACTCACCCACGCCTGCCCGCTGCACTGCCCGTACTGCTCCAATCCGCTCGAACTGGTCCGCAGGTCGCGCGAGCTGGCCACCGCCGAGTGGGAGGAGGTCATGCGGCAGGCCGCCCGGTTCGGCGTCGTCCACACCCATCTCTCCGGCGGTGAGCCGCTGTTGCGCTCCGACCTGGAGGCGATCACCGCCGCGGCCGACTCCGCCGGGATCTACACCCAGCTGGTCACCAGCGGCGTCGGACTCGGCGCACCGAGACTGTCCGCCCTCGCGGCCGCCGGGCTGCGCAGCGTCCAGCTCTCCGTCCAGCACGCCGACCCGGCCGCCTCCGACCGCATCGCCGGCAGCCCCTCCTTCGCCGCCAAGGAGCGGGCTGCCGCGCTCGTACGGGACGCGGGCCTGCCGCTGGGCCTCAACGTCGTCCTGCACCGCGACAACCTCGAGGCAATCGACGCCATCGTCGACCTGGGCGTGGCCTGGGGCGCCGACCGGATCGAGCTCGCCAACACCCAGTTCCACGGCTGGGCCCTGCGCAACAGGACCGCCTTGCTCCCCACCCGCGACCAGCTCGCCCGCGCCCGCGACACCGTCGGGCGCCGCCGGCGGCAACTCGTCGGCCGGACCGACCTGGTGTGGGTGGTGCCCGACTACTTCGACGGTGTCGCGAAGCCCTGTATGGGCGGCTGGGGGGCGGTCTCGCTGACCGTCGCCCCGGACGGAACCGTCCTGCCGTGCCCCGCGGCCGCCGCCCTGCCGGACCTGGACCCGCCGAACATCCGCGACCACCCGCTCGACTGGATCTGGAACCACTCCCCGGGATTCAACCGCTACCGCGGCACCGGCTGGATGGCCGAGCCGTGCCGCAGCTGCGCCCGGCGCGAGAGCGACTTCGGCGGTTGCCGCTGCCAGGCGTACGCACTCACCGGCGACGCCACCCGCACCGACCCGGCGTGCGCACTGTCCCCCGACCACGGCCTCGTACGCGCCCTGGCGGACGACGCCCACGCGGACGAGGTTCCGGCGGACGCCGCCCCGGCCGCAGCGCCCGCGTACGTCTACCGCAAGCCGCGGCCGGTCCCGGCGGAGAGGGGCGTGAAGTAGGCGGTCCTGAGGCGGTGTCGCACTCTCTCTTCCAGATGAGTGGAACACGTTCTAGTCTGTGCGCGCCGCAGGGACGCGAACGACGGACAGCGAGACTCCCAGGAGGGGCCGTGCACCTCGAATACACGCCCGAGCAGCAGCAGTTGCGCGCCGAGCTGCGCGCCTACTTCGCCGAGCTGGTGCCCGACAACGCCTACGCGCTCCCCCGTAGCCTTAAGGGCACGGGAGGTACCCCCATCGCCGAACCCCGCGACCAGAAGCGGTTCTACCGAAAGATCATCCGCCGCCTCGGGGCCGACGGCAGGCTCGGCGTCGGCTGGCCCACCGAGTACGGGGGCCGCGGCATGAGCCCGATGGAGCAGTTCATCTTCTTCGACGAGGCCGCCCAGGCGGGCGTACCACTGCCCCTGATGGCCCTCAACACCGTGGGCCCGACGATCATGCAGTTCGGCACCGACGAGCAGAAGGCGTACTTCCTGCCGAAGATCCTCTCCGGCGAGATCGACTTCGCCATCGGCTACAGCGAGCCCCACGCGGGCACCGACCTCGCCGCGCTCAAAACCCGGGCCGTACGGGACGGGGACACGTACGTCGTCAACGGCCAGAAGATCTGGACCACCAACGGCGACACGGCCGACTGGGTCTGGCTCGCCGTCCGCACCGACCCCGAGGCGCCGCCCCACAAGGGCATCTCCATCCTCCTCGTCCCGACCTCGGACCCCGGCTACTCCTGCACCCGCATCAACACCCTCGCCTCGCACGACACCACCGCCAGCTACTACGAGAACATCCGCGTCCCCGTCAGCCGCCGCGTCGGAGAGGAGAACAAGGGCTGGCGGCTCATCACCACCCAGCTCAACCACGAGCGCGTCACCCTCGCCGCGCACGGCACCATGGCGATCCGCGCGATGCACAACGTCCAGCGCTGGGCCGCCGACACCAAGCTCGCCGACGGCCGCCGCGTCATCGACCTCGGCTGGGTCCGCGGCCGCCTCGCCCGTACGCACGCCCGGCTCGACGCCATGAAACTGCTCAACTGGCAGATGGTGGACGCCCTCCAGCGCGGCGCGCTCATCCCGCAGGACGCCTCGGCCGTCAAGGTCTACGGCTCCGAGGCCCGCCGGGACGCGTACGCCTGGCTGATGGAGATCGTCGGCGCGGCCGCCCCGCTGAAGGAGGGCTCCGCCGGCGCGGTGCTCCACGGCGAGCTGGAACGCGGCTACCGCAGCGCCGTGATCTTCACCTTCGGCGGCGGCAACAACGAGATCCAGCGGGAGATCATCTCCTGGATCGGCCTGGGCATGCCAAGAGTCCGGCGCTAGCCGAAGCGGACACGGGCCGCGATGCCCGCCGGGGCGCACCCCGCTACGCACGTCTTAGCCTGGTCATCGGGAGGTGGCGGCCATGGGCGATGGCGATGAAGGGCTCTTCGGCCCGGACTCGGTCACCTGGCAGATGCACGGCGACCCCGTGATGTGGATCGCGGGGGTGCGCGCCCTGTACTTCCAGGCGCTGCACCCGCGCGCCGTCCGCGGCGTCATCCAGAACTCCGACTTCAGAAAGGACGCCTGGGGCCGGCTGCTGCGCACCGCCAACTTCGTCGGCACCATCACCTACGGCACCACCGAGGCCGCCGAGAAGGCCGGGGCCCGGGTCCGTGCCATCCACCGGCACCTCACCGCGACCGATCCGGACAGCGGCGAGCGCTACGGCGTGGACGAGCCGGACCTGCTGCTGTGGGTCCACTGCGCGGAGATCGACTCGTATCTCCAGGTGGGGCACCGCTCCGGGTTCCCGCTCACCGACCGCCAGGCCGACGCCTATGTCGACGAGCAGCGCGAGGCGGCCCGCCTCGTCGGCCTCGACCCTGCCGCGGTCCCCGCGGACACGGCCGGGCTCGCCGCCTACTTCGAGCGCGTACGGCCCGAACTCGCCGCGGGCCCCGAGGCGTACGAGGTCGACGCCTTCCTCCGCCGCCCGCCCATCCACCCGCTGCTCGTCCCCGCGCGCGAGGTGCTCTGGCGGCGCGTCGCAGCACTCGCGTACGCCGCCCTGCCGCCGTACGCCCACCTCCTGTACGGCCGTCCCGCGCCCGCACCGGGGACCGTCACCAGGCGGCTGCGGGCCACCGGGAGCATCCTCCGCGCCGTGCCCGCTGAGCTGCGCTGGAAACTGCCGCCGGGACACATCCTCAAGGCCATGGCGCGGCTCGGCCCCGAGGCCCGCCCCTCGCCCTACAAGCTGCGCGGACCGGCCGCCATACTGGACGAAGCCGGGAGGGCGCGGCGAATCGACGGGGGCGGCGGTACGCGATGGGGGAAACCAGGCTGATCCACGGCCGGTACCGGCTGCTCGAGCTGATCGGGCGCGGCGGCATGGGCGAGGTGTGGCGGGCGCTCGACGAATCGCTCGGGCGGCGCGTGGCCGTCAAATGCCTCAAGCCGGTGGGCCCGCACCACGACCAGCAGCACGACCAGGCCTTCGGCCGGATGCGCCGCGAGCGGTTCCGGCGGGAGGCGCGGGTCGCCGCGGCCCTGCAGCACCGCGGGGTCACCGTCGTGCACGACTTCGGCGAGCACGACGGGGTGCTCTATCTGGTGATGGAGCTGCTGGACGGGCGCAACCTCAGTCAGCTGCTGGCGGACAACGAGCAGCACCCACTGCCCGTACCGGACATCGTGGAGATCGCCGACCAGGTCGCGGCCGCCCTCGCCTACACCCACCGGCAGGGCATCGTGCACCGCGACCTCAAGCCCGCGAACATCATGCGGCTCCCCGACGGCACGGTGAAGATCTGCGACTTCGGCATCGCCCGGCTCGGCCACGACATCGGCTTCACGGCGCGCCTGACCGGTACCGGCGTCGCCATGGGTACCCCGGCCTACATGTCGCCCGAGCAGATCGCGGGCGACGCCCTCGACCACCGCAGCGACCTCTACTCGCTGGGGTGCGTGCTGTACGAGATGGCCACCGGAGCCCCGCCGTTCGATCACGGCGACGCCTGGGCGGTGCTGGTCGGCCACCGCGACACCGCGCCCGAGCCGCTGCGCACCCACCGGCCCGAACTCCCCGAATCCCTCGAGCGGATCGTCCTCGACCTGCTGGCCAAGGACCCCGAGGACCGCCCCGGCGACGCCGCGGAACTGGGCGAGCGGATCGTCACGGCGCGCGCCGCGGCAGGCCCTGGCGTCGCCGGGGACCGAGTCGCAGCCTGGGGTGAAGCCGCCTGGGGTGGCGCCGACTCCGGGGCGCGACTCGCCGCGCTGCCGTACGTGGGGCCGGGACCGACCCGGCTGCCCGCGTGGGCGCGTGGCATGACCACAGGCTCCAAGGCGCACGCCGGCCGCGCTCCCGGAACCACCCCACCGGACCCGTCCGCCGGGCTCACCGGCGAGTGGACCGCCCGCGCCGACACCGGGCGGCCCGCGCCGCCGCCCTCAGGGCAGGAGCGGCCCGTACCGCCGCCCGGGCTCCTCGCCGCCCTCGCCGGCCGGCACAGCGCGGGGCTCAGCCTCGGCCGGCTCGGCCGCTGGGAGGAGGCCGGAGAGGTGCACCGCTCGGTCGCTGCCGAGCGCGAGCACGCCCTCGGCCCCGACCATCCCGACACGCTAGCCAGCCGCTATGAAGTCGCCTTCACCCTCAGCCGTCTGGGCCGCCCGGCCGACGCGCTCCGCGAGTTCAGCAGAGTCGCCGCGGGGCGCGAGCGGGTGCTCGGGGCGGACCACGCCGACACGCTCACCGCCCGTCAGGAGACCGCGTACGCGCTCGGGCGGCTCGGCCGCCACTTCGAGGCCCACGAGGTGTACGCGGCCGTGCTCGCCGCCCGCGAGCGGACTATGGGCCCCGACCACCCGGACACCCTGCGCTGTCGCCACAACGTCGCCTTCAACCTGGGGCGGCTCGGGCGGCTGGAGGACTCGTACGAGATGGCGCGCGAGGTGGCGGCCGACCGTGCCCGCGTCCTCGGCGGGCACCACCCGGACACGCTCGTGACCCGCTGCGAGGTCGCCCACGCCCTCGGGCAGCTGGGCCGCTGGCACGAGGCCCTCGAGGCGTACCGCGAGGTCGCCGAGGCCCGCGGCCAGGCCCTGGGGCACGACCACCCCGACACGCTCGCCGCCCGCTACGAGGTCGGGATCAGCCTGGGACGACTCGGGCGCAGCGCGGAAGCGCTGGCGCTGTACCGCGAGTTGGTGGAGGACCGTACCCGCGCCCAGGGGCCTGCCGACCCCGAGACGCTGCGGGCCCGGCACGGCCTCGGGGTCAACCTGGGACGCCTCGGCCGCTGGGAGGAGGCGCTCGCCGAGGCCGGCGAGGTATCCGCCATCCGCGAGAGCGTCCTTGGCCCGGACCACCCCGACACGCTCGCCAGTCGGCGCGAGGTGGCCGTCGGCCTCGGCCGGCTCGGGCGCTGGTCCGACGCGCTCGCCGTCTACCGGGAGGTCGCGGACGCGCGCGAGCACATCCTCGGGGCGGACCACCCCGACGCTCTGACCAGCCGCAACGATGAGGCCCACTGCCTGGAGCAGCTCGGCCGCCCGGCCGAGGCGGTCGAGCTCTACCACCGCGTCGCCGCCCTCCGCCGCCAGCAGCGCGGTACGCGTCCGTAACCCCCTGGTGTGTTCCCCCCGGCGGTCACCGCTTCGACGGGGACGCGGACGGGGCGGAGCGGGGCTGCGGGCCGTAGGCGGTGAGGAAGCGGTCGCGGAAGGTGTCCATCCGCCAGACCGGCGCCTTCCGGCCGGGTTTCAGGCCGTCCTCCCAGCCCCAGCCGGAGATGCGGTCGAGCACGTCCTTGTCGTGGGCGACGATCGTGACCGGAACGTCCCGGCCGGCGGCCTCGCCGGTGACCCTCGGGGAGGGCTGGTGGTCGCCGAGGAAGACGAGCACGGTGTCCTTGGTGCCGTACTTCTCCACGTAGGAGATGAGGTTGTTCAGCGAGTACTCGATGGAGCGGCGGTACTCGGTGCGCAGCTGGGGGACGTCCTGCCACACCTCTTTGGGGTCCTTGCCCGCCTTTTCGATGGGGTCGTAGACCGTGCCGTCACCGAGCTCGTCCCAGCCGAGCATCTTGGGAAGAGGCGCCCAGGGGCCATGGCTGGACGTGAGGATGATCTCCGCCATCATCGGCTTGCGGCCCGGCTCGCCGTGCTCCAGGCGCTCGAAGGCCGACAGGCTGAACTGATCGGGTACGGGCGACCAGCTGAACTTCGGGCCCTTGTACCCGAGTTGCCGGGAGTCGTAGATGTGGTCGAGCCCGAAGAACTTCCCCTCGGGCCAGGCCCGCGTGACGCCCGGCACGATGCCGACCGTCCGCCAGGCCTTGGTCCGCCGGAAGGCGCTGGTGAGGGTCATGCGGTCGGTCGATGTGAGGTTGCGGTAGCGCTGCTGGTTCTTGATCCACAGACCTGACAGGAAGGTGGAGTGGGCCAGCCAGCTGCCGGCGCCCGCCACCGGTGAGGTGAGCCAGGCGCTGCGGGACGAGTACCCGGCCTTGCGCAGCCGTTCGGTCCCGTCCGCGAGCACCGCGTCGACCTGCGGCGCCATCCCCGGGTCCTCAACCGCGCTGCGGCCGTAGCTCTCGATGAAGGTGATCAGGACGTCCTTGCCGCGCAGCCCGGTCAGCAGCTGGTCGGCCGGGGTGTCGTCGAAGGCGTCCGCGGCGGCCTCCTTCGCGAACACCCGCTCGTCCCTCAGCCCCGCCCTGACCTGGTGCGCACGGTTCTCCATGAGCTGGATGTTGCTCCGGGAGGCGATCCGCACGTCGGCGATCTGCACGCCGAACGCGGCGCAGGTGATCCAGGCGGTCCCGAGCACGAGCGTGATACGGGTCGCCCTCACTCGGTGCCGCACCATCAGGCTGCTCAGCCGGACGATAGCCAGCGCCGTCAGGACGAGCAGGGCGAGGGCGAGGACCACAGCCCCGATCACGGCACCGATCGCACCGGCCGGGCCGACGGAGTCCCTGAGGAACGCCTGGGCGTCGTCGAAGAGGATCCAGTCGAGTACCAGGTCGAACGGCCGGTCGAGGACCGAGTAGAAGCCCATGTCGAGGAACTTGAGGATGGTCAGCAGGCCGAGGCCCGCCCCCACGACCACCGCCACCACGCGCCGCGCCTTCGGCGCCAGCATGAGCAGCAGGGCCGCGCCGAGGAGCCCCTCCACCGGGATGCGCACGAACGCGCCGGGCGTGAGGCGCGCCAGGTCGTTCGGCAGCAGGAGGGCGAGGAGCACCAGCGCGGCGGCGCAGACTGTGGTCACCTGGGCAATGGCCTGCACCGCCGCGGGGTGCTCCTCCCGCCAGCCGCCGCCTGCGACGGCCTCGTTCGGGCCGTCCCCGTTCGTGTGGGCTTCGCCGGTCCCGGCTCCGTTGGCTTCGGCCTTGTCCGTGTCGGCCTCGCACGCCTGGGCCTCGCTCGCCTCGGCCTTGTCCGTGTCGGCCTCGCTCGCCTCGGTCTTGTGCGCGTCGGACTCGTTCTTCGTCTCGCCCTTGTCCGGGTTGTCAGTGGCGGTGCCACCCGGTGTGCGCTCCGGGGGGCCGTCCGGCGCCGGGCCACCCTCCTGCGTGGGTGCCTTGCCCGTGTGCAGCCGAAGAGAGCGCGTGAAGAGCGACAACCCTCAGGTCCTTCCGTGCGAAGCCGACGGTGGCGGGGGGGGGGGGGGGGGGAGGGGGGGGGGGGGGGGGGGGGG
>NZ_JBQQBX010000043.1:0-53544 GCF_052245475.1 Streptomyces sp. 7N604
TCCAGCTCCTCGGCGGCTACGGCTACACCCGCGACTACCCGGTCGAGCGCATGATGCGCGACGCCAAGATCACCCAGATCTACGAGGGCACCAACCAGGTCCAGCGCATCGTCATGGCCCGCAACCTTCCCGGCGCACAGGAGGGACGGCGATGAACAATCCAAACAGCTCGGGCATACAGAAGGTCGGCATCGTGGGCTGCGGGCTCATGGGCTCCGGAATCGCCGAGGTCTGCGCGCGGGCGGGCCTGGAGACGCTGGTGTACGAGGTCGACGCCACTGCGCTGGCCGCGGGCCGCAGCAGAATCCAGGGTTCCCTAGCCCGTGGCGTGCAACGCGGCAAGATCAGCCAGGAAGAGCATGACGCCGCCCTCGGTTCCCTGGGCTTCACCACCGATCTGGCCGACTTCGCCGACCGCGACCTCGCCATCGAAGCCGCTCCCGAGAAAGAGGACCTGAAAGTCGAGATCTTCGCGACACTCGACAAGGTCATCATCCGCCCCGACGCTCTCTTCGCCTCCAACACCTCCTCCATTCCCATCATGAAACTGGGAGCAGCCACCTCCCGCCCGGGACAGGTCGTGGGGCTCCACTTCTTCAACCCTGTGCCGGTCCTCGACCTCGTCGAACTCGTGCCGTCCCTGGTCACGGACGACGAGACCTGGGAAAGAATGCGCACGTTCGCCGACGACGTCCTCGGCCGGCATGTGATCGTCTCCCAGGACCGGGCGGGATTCGTCGTCAACGCTCTGCTGATCCCCTACATCCTGGCAGCGATCCGTATGTGCGAGTCGGGGTTCGCACACGCCGAGGACATCGACGCCGGCATGGTGCGGGGATGCGCCCACCCGATGGGCCCACTGGCGCTGGCCGACCACATCGGCCTCGACACGACGCTGGCGGTCGCCGAATCCCTGTATGAGGAATTCAAGGAACCGCTGTACGCACCTCCGCCCCTGTTGTCACGGATGGTGCAGGCCGGACACGTCGGTCGCAAAGCAGGCCGCGGCTTCTACCGGTACCCGCCGCGCACGCCCTGAATCACCAACGGAGTTCTGGGATGACAAGCCCATCACGTCCGCGGGCTTGAGAGTTCGCGGATCGTCGGCTGCAACTCCGGCTACGGCGGCCCTCTGCGTGCAGCTTCCACGACGTGGCGAGGCAGGCGACGATCGCTACGGGTATCGCCAGGCCGGGGGGGGGGTAGCGAGGGACGGTGCGGCATCGCGGGCCGACGTCTCGTCCGATCAGGGACGGGTGAGGCAGTCTGCTCAAGGAAGCCACGGTTCCCCGGGCAACAACCGTGGCGCCGGTGCGGAGGCCGGGACGTTTCACGCCTCCAGAGGTCAGATGGTGCATCGGTGAGCGCGACCCTGTTTCTCGCGGTCCCCCCGGCCCTTTGTACGGGCAGGCCGGGCTAGGGTCCTGGCGTGCTCAAGCTGATCCTGCCGACCGCCGTGGCGTGCGCCGAGTCCTTCGCGGACGTAACCGAGTCCGCGCTCCTTCCTGAGGAGCGGGAGGCCCTCGGGGCAGCGCGCCATGAGGGTCGGCGGCGGGAGTTCACCACGGTCCGCCACTGCGCCCGGCGGGCCCTGGCCGACCTCGGCGTACCGCCCGCACCGCTGCTGCCCGGCGAGCGTGGGGCACCGCGGTGGCCGGCGGGGGTGGTCGGGAGCATGACGCACTGTCTGGGGTACCGGGCGGCGGCGGTGGCGCGCAGCGAGGAGATACGGGCGGTGGGGATCGACGCCGAACTCCATGCCGCACTGCCGCGGCGGGTGCTCGGCGCCGTCACACGGCCCGAGGAACGGGAGCGGCTGGCCGTACTCTCCGGCGCCGACCCGGAGGTGTGCTGGGACCGGCTGCTGTTCTGTGCGAAGGAGGCGGTGTACAAGGCGTGGTTCCCGATGACGCGCCGCCCTCTGGGCTTCGCGGACGCGTCGGTCACGTTCGACCGGACGGCCGGGAGCTTCCACGTCGACGTCAGCGAACCGGCCGGCGCCGGGGACGCGCCGGCGTCCTACTCCTTCGAGGGGCGCTGGACGGCCACCCCGGGCCTGCTCCTCGCCACCGTCGTGGTGCCCGTGGTTCCTGTCGTTCCTGTGTCAGGAGTGGTCCGGATTCCTCCATCCCGCCCGTGAGTTGAGCGGCGATATCAGGGCGCCGAGACCGACGAGCAGCCGCAGCGCGCCCGCGATCGCAATGATCAGATACATGTTGTGCCAGTGCTGCTCCAGCACACCGCCCAGGATCGAGGCGACCGGGATGGACATGAACGCGATCATCCTGGTGGTGGCGACCACGCGGCCGAGCAGCCGCGCGGGCACGGTGCGCTGACGCAGGACGAACCAACTCACCATGTTCACGGTGCCGATGCCGTAGATCAGCGCCCACAGCACGGAGATGCCGACGACGTCCCGGAAGGGGATCAGCGCGACGATACCGACGCCGGCCAGGACCGTGCCCGCGATGATGACCCGGCCGGGCGCGAAGCGGCGGGCCAGCCAGGGACACGCCGCCGCCCCGAGCACCGCGCCCGCCCCCTGCGCCGCGAAGACCACGGCGATCAGAGCCCACCGGCGACGCGCACGGCGGCGACGACGTTGTAGGCGCTCAGCCGCGGGTAGAGCTGCTCCATCAGCCACAGCCGGCGCTGGCCGCCGGACACGGGCGCGCGGGCGGAGTCGGGCCGCCGGGGCAGCGTGCTGTCGGCGGGCTCCGCGCCGTATCCCATGCGCCGACGCAGGTCGGCCAAGGTGATCCGGTCGCGCAGCAGTTCCGCGAGCGTGAGCCGCAGGCTGTACGTCCGCAGCAGCTCGCCGCGCAGTCGTACGGCGGTGAGGCTGTGCCCGCCCAGCGCCAGGAAGTCCGCGTCCTCGTCGACCGCGTCCAGGCCGAGCACCTCGGCCCACAGCCGGGTCAGCCGGTCGCCGGCGACGGGCGCGTCGGAGGCGCGGGCCATGAGGAAGTCGTCGGCCCACTGCCGCAGCAGCACACGGTCCTGTTTGCCGCTGCGGGTCAGCGGCATCGTGTCGAGGGGGATGAAGTGGCTGGGGACGTACGCGGAGGGCAGCCGGGAGGCCACATGGGCACTGCACTCCTCCTGCCAGTCCGGGTCCGTCCCGGCCACGGCGCCGGACGGCCGGACGAACGCCACAAGCCGGGGCGCCCCTTCATCCGCCGCGATCACGGCGCACTCGTCGACGCCGGGGTGTTCGCGCAGGACGCTCTCGACCTCGCCGGGTTCCACCCGCACGCCCCGGATCTTGACCTGCTTGTCGATCCGGCCGTGGTAGCGGATCTGGCCGTCCACGACGCGCACAGATCGCCCGTGCGGTAGACGCGGTCCACGGCGCTGCCCTCGGGGGCGGGGACGAACACCCGCTCGGTCAGATCGGGGCGACCGAGATAGCCGAGGGCCAACGGGACGCCTCCGATGCACAATTCGCCGGTCTCGCCGTCGGCGACGGGCCGTCCCTGTTCGTCCACGACGAGCAGTTCGCAGTTGTCGACGGCCTGTCCGATGGGTACGTCGTCGATAGGAACTCGTCCAGCATCGAGGGCACGAAATGGCAGACCGTGACCTGGTGCTCGATCACGGTCTTCATGATCGCGGCGGGGTCGGCGTGCTCGCCGGGGCGAGCAGGACGAGCTGTGCCCCGACGACCAGCGGCCAGTAGATCTCCCAGCCGGACACGTCGAAGGTGTACGGAGTCTTCTGCAGGACCCGGTCCTCAGGGCGCAGCCCGTAGTGGCGCTGGCCCCACAGCAGCCGGTTGGTGACGCCGCCGCTGGCCACGACGACGCCCTTGGGGGTGCCGGTGGAGGCCGAGGTGACGATGACGTTGATCGGCTGGTCCGGCGCAACGGGCCGCAGCGGGGCGGGTGCGTAGGCGTCGTCGGTGCCGGCGGAGAGCGGCACCACGTCCAAATAAGTCGAGGCCGTCCGGGCCCTGCCAGGTGGCCAGGGCCTCGGTGGTGCCCACCACCAGGCCGGGCCGGGCGGTGCCCAGGATCAAGGTCTCCTCGGCGCCGACGCAGGCCACAATGCGGGCCGCGGTGGGCCAGCGGCCCGGTCAGTCCCGGGATGCCGTACGGCGCGGGATGGTCGACAGCCGGTCCGCGCAGGGCGCGGCCCGGATGGCCCGCAGTTACGTGCATGGCGGAATGTCCCCCGTGTTTCGACTGTGAACGACGTGCCTGGTCTTGTGATGTCGTCGCGACGCATTTCCTGGTCGGTCCGGCGGGCGGCCGGACCGGCGACTCATTCGCTGTGGGCGTGGGCAGGTAGTCGCGGCTCCGCGGGTCTGATGCTCAGGTTGCGCACGCTGCTGCTGCACAGCGCCAAGAAGGTCGCGGTGACGACGAGTCCGGTGCCGAGCAGGAGGGTGGTACGGAGTCCCGTGTGCAGGGCTAGCGGGCCCGCCGCCATCTCACCGAGCGGGATGGCCACGAAGGAGCCGAGCGCGTCGTAGGAGTAGACCCGGGCCAGCCGTTCCGGCGGGATGTTCTCCTGGAGCGACACGTCCCAGGCCACGGCGAGTTGTTCCAGCGCGACGCCGTTGGCGAACATCGCGAGTACCAGCACGAGCTCGTTCGACGTGGTCGCGAGCGCCAGCAGTGGCAGCGCCTCGAACACTCCGATGGCCGCGCCCAGCCGCAGGGCGTGCCGCGGCTGGGTGCGGGCCGCGATGACGCCGCCCGCGAGCGCGCCGGCCGTCTGTGCCGCGAGCAGCAGTCCCCAGGTCGTACGGCCGAAGGACTGGTCGGCGATGGTGGGCCCGAGAACTTGGAGGCCGCCGGCGACCACCGCGTTGATGACCAGGAACTGGAGCACCACGACCCACACCCAGCTGCGGGAGACGAACTCCGACCAGCCCTCGCGCAGTTCGGCCAGCGGCCGTGCCCGGTCGCCGTCCGGCGGTGGTGTCTTCGCCGGCCGGATGCCGGCGAAACACAGGCCCGCCAGCAGGAACACCCACGCGTTGGCGGCGATGCCCCAGCCGGAGCCGACGAAGCCGACGATGATGCCGCCCGTGGAGGCACCGACGACCATGCCCGCGTTGATGGCCATCCGCACGAGCGCGTTGGCCTGCCGGATCATCGCGTGCGGAACGGTCTGCGGGACCAGTGCGGCGGCCGCCGGCAGCGACACTGCGGACACCATGCCGTTGATGACACTGACCACGACCAGGACCGGGATGGAGGCGAAGCCGAGCAGCACGCTCGCCGCGATGAAGGCCTGGGCCATCCCGGCGGCCACGCTCGACCCCTGGAGCACGAACGTGCGCGGCAGCCGGTCGGCGATCACCCCGCCGAACAGCAGCAGCACCACATTGGCGACGGACCGTGCGCCGACGACGATGCCGAGGTCGATCACCGAGCCCGTGAGGTCCAGCACCGCGAACGAGAGCACGATGGGCGCCATCGCGTTGGCGACATAGGTCGCCATCCTCCCGCACGCCAACCAGCGGAAATCGCGCTCCCGCAGCGTGTCGAGCAGGGTGGGGGTGCGAGCGCGGTCGTTCATCGCTGGTCCACCGGACTCTCCAGGACCAGCACGCCGTTGGAGGCGGCACCCTGGTGCGTATTGATGAGAACACCGCTGTTCGGGGAGGAGTGCCGGACGTAAAGGCCCGAGGGCTTGCGGCCGTACACCAGTGGCCCCAGCACGCACGGGACGGCGGCGCTGCGGATCTCCCCGCTCTCGGTGTGCGCGAACTCGAAGGTGACCTGGTCGGTGTCCACGACCCGCTGGAGGATGTGGTCGCCCCTTTCCGCGGCGTGCAGGATCAGCTCCCGCCACTCGTCCTCGGTCACCGAACGCCCCAGCGTCACACCGGCGCCGCCATAGCCGTCGCCGGGCTTGAGGACCAGGGACGTCCTGTCACCACTGAGCGCCTGCGCTCGGACGGTGATCGTCTCGGGTATGTGGCGGCGTACGAAGTCCTGGTCGGCCGGGTCCAGTCCGGGGAGGTCCTCCCAGATCCAGGCCAGCACCCGCTTGTCGCTGACCGGGCTGGTGGCCTCCGGCGTGTACATCTTCGCGGTGCCGGCCCGAAGTGCCCCGGCCAGGGCGTCGAGTCCCGCACCCGGCTGCTCGACCGGTAGGAAGAGGCGGAAGACACCATGGACGATGTGCTCACCGGCGTGCAGCCGCCGCTGGTCGTCCAGGGTCAGCCGGTCCAGCGGATGACCGACGATGGAGATTCCGTGCGCCTTGCCCCGCTCGGCCAGGGGAGCGAGGAAGGCGATGAAGTCCTCGGGGTCGGCCAGGCTGTCGAGCCCGTCCTCACGGAAGACGGGGACGGCGAGGCAGGTGCCCTCGGTGAGGCCGAGGAAGGAGGTCAGTTCGGTGAAGAGCGCGTCGAGAGCGGAGGGGGGCGGGCGTAGCGCGACCGTCTGCGATGTCTGCTCCGCGGCGCCGAGTGCGGAGTACAGCTCCATGAACTGCCCCGCGATCAGATCGGCTTCGATCGCTCCGCCGACCGCCCCGTCGATGTTGAGCTCGACGACCTTGGGCACACCGCGCTCGACCATGACGTCGGCGCGGAGGGATGTCAGTAACCGTTCGGTGAGCGGTTCGTCGGGGTCGAGGAGCGGGAACTCCTTCCGGGACATGCCGAGGGCATCGAGCAGGTCGCCCGCCGTCCGTGCCCGGCGCCTGCACGCCTCCAGCACGAGTGCCGCGGCGCGGAGCGCGACGGCACCCACCCGGGCGTACGCCGCCTCGCCCAGCATGAGGGGCCTGGTCGGGCACCAGGAATCCGCCAGGCGCGGAACCCCGGCGTGCACCTGGCCCCAGTGGGCCCCGCCGAGTGCGCCGGCCGTCCGGCGGAACTCCTCGGGCAGGGAGTCGTACAGGTCCACCACGGGTGCGTCGTTCACGAAGCCGACACCCACGTCTCGTATCCGGGGAGCAGGCCCTGCTCGGCCTGCTGGTAGGTCCGCACGAGCTCGGCGACGGCGGGGTTGCCGGTGTCGAACTCGGTGTCGTCGACGCACCGGACGGGGCGCACGCCGCCGGCGGTGCTGGCAACGCACAGCGCATCGCAGCCGAGCAGCTCCTGCGCGCTCACCCGGGTCCGGGCCACCTCATAGCCGAGATCGCGGGCGATCTCGGCGACGGACGCGACGGTGATGCCGTCGAGCGCGGCCGCGGAGTCGGGCACGACGACGGTGCGGCCCCGCACCCCGAAGACGTTCTGCACGGTGCACTCGGCGACGGAGCCGGTGTCGTCGAGGAGCAACGCGTCGTCGTAGCCGCGCCGTTGGGCGTCCATCCAGGCGATCCTGGAGTTGAGGTAGGCGGCGGACACCTTCGCCTTGGTGGGGAACGCTCCGGGGCTGAGCCGGGCGACCGGCGACAGGGTCAGCCGGGGCTGCTGCCCGCGGATCAGCTCGTCGAAGTCCGAGACGTCGAAGGCCAGTACCGCCACCTCGGCCTGCGCGCCGGGCCTGGCCAGGCCGAGCACCCCGTCACCGAGGAAGGCGATGGGACGCAGATAGGCCCGGCGCAGGCCGTTGGCGCGCAGTGTCTCGTGGCAGGCCGCAGCGAGTTCGGCGGGGGACTGGGCCAGCGCCGTCCCCACCAGGCGGCACGACTCGGCGAACCGGGTCAGGTGCTCCTCGAGCCGGAAGATGTGGTGGTCAGTGTCCCCGGAGGGGAACGCGGAGATCCCCTCGAACACGCACAGGCCGTAGTGGAGGCTGTGGTTGGCGAGGGTCAACGCGGTGTCTCCCGCGGGGACGACCCTGCCCTGCCACCACAGTAACTTCGCTGGTTCGTTCATGCTCTCAGTCCTTGTCGTGGCGGGCGATGGCCCGGCACATCTCGTCGCCGACCTCGTCGGTACGCGCGATGCCGCCCAGGTCGGGCGTCAGCAGGTCCCCGCACAGCACGTGGTCGACGGCGCGTTCCACGGCGGTGTGCGCCTCGCGCAACCCCATGCGGTCCAGCATCAGGGAGTAGCTCATGACCGAGGCGAGCGGGTTGGCGCGCCCCGTGCCCGCGATGTCCGGAGCGCTGCCGTGCACCGCCTCGAAGACGCCGAAGAACCCGGTGTCCTCGGGGTCGTAGCTCGCCGACGGCGCGACCCCGAGCCCGCCGGCGAGCTGGGCGGCCTCGTCGCTGAGGATGTCCCCGAAGAGGTTGCCGGCCACCACGACGTCGAACCGGGCCGGGTAGCGGATCAGCTCCATGGCAGCGGCGTCGACGTACAGGTGGTCGCACTCCACGTCCGGGTAGGACGAGGCGATGGCGCGGAAGCGCTCCTGCCACAGGGGACCGGCGCTCGGCATGGCGTTGCTCTTGTCCACGAGTGTGAGTCTGCGGCGCGGACGGGAGCGGGCGAGCTCGAACGCGGCCGTGACCGCCCGGTCCACGGCCCAGCGCGTGTGCACGCCCACCTCCATGGCGACGTGCCCGGGGCGGCCGCCCCGGACCGTGCCGCCGATGCCGACGTAGACATCCTCCGTGTTCTCCCGCACGATGACGAGGTCCACGTCCTCGATGGACGTCACGTGCTTCAGTGGGCAGTGCTCCAGGGTGCGCAGCCGCACCGGGCGGAGGTTGACACTCAGTTCGAGCTGCTGGCGCAGTCCGCCGATGATCTGCTTGGCGTGCCGGTTGTCCGGGATGCGCGGATCGCCGAGCGCGCCGAGGAGGACGGCCCGGTACCTGTTTCTGATCTCCTGGATGTCGATGTCGACATCGCCGTGCTCGAGGAAGTAGTCGGCGTCGTACGGCAGTACGTCGGTGGTGAGGCCGGTGCCGAAGATGTCCTCGACCACGGCATGGACCTTCACCACCTCGGCCATGACCTCGGGGCCGATGCCGTCTCCCGGGATGACCGCGAGGGAACTCATCGTGCCGACGCTCCGGACCGGAGCTGCGCACCGGCGTAGGCGACGAGACCGCCCGCGGTGAGCAGCTCCCGCTCGAACGCGGAGGGCGGCGTGATCGGCGCGGACGTCCCCCGGGTCGCATTGACCAGTTCGCCGCGCTCGTCGTCGACGATCAGCCGGTCTCCCTCCTGGATCTCGTAGGCGAAGTCGCCCACTTCGATCAGCCTGAGGCCGATGTTGAGGGCGTTGCGGGAGAAGATCCGCGCGAAGCTGTGCGCGACGACGAACGGGGCGCCGGACGCCTTGATGCCCATGGGGGCGTTCTCCCGGGACGAGCCGCAGCCGAAGTTCATGCCGCCGACGATCACCGAGCCGCTCAGATCGTGCCCGGAATCCTGGTAGTGGTCGAGGAACGGCTGGTTCCCCGCGTGCGCCATGATGTGCTTCTTGTACTCGGCCGGGTCGGGGATCTGGCAGTACACACTGGGCAGGATCACGTCGGTGTTGACGTGGTCGCCGAAGACCCAGGCAAGGCTTCCCGTGCCGTCGGCGCCGGCTGCGGGAGCCGTCGGCTCCGGCCCCCCGGCCGCGGCGGTCAGCGGCGACCTGCCCTCGCGTGCCGCGTGGACAGAGAACAACTCGTCGATCCCGCCTCGGACATCGCCCTCGGTGGTGTAGTAGTCGGCCCGGTCGCCGATGGGGGAGAGCACCCCGGTCAGCGCCGCCCGCGCCGCGACGGCGGGGCTGGCCAGCACGACACTGGCGTCCACGTCACCGCAGCGGCCGCGGAAGTTGCGGTTGGAGGTGAAGACCGCGACCTCCCCCTTGCCGAGCACACCGGACTTGATGCCGATGCACGGGCCGCAGCTGGAGGACTCCACGTAGCAGCCCGCCTCCAGCAGGACGTCGATGAGGCCTTCCTTCATCGCCGCCCGGTAGGCCTTCTGGGACGCGGGGATGACGATGGTACGGACACCGTCCTTGACGCGCTTGCCCTTGAGCGTCTCCGCGACGACCCTGAGGTCCTCCAGGTGCCCGTTGGTGCAGGAGCCGATGAAGACCTGGTTGACCGGGATCTCGCCGTCCTCGTTGGCGATACGGGCCAGCGGCGCGATGCCGGTCATCAGGTCCTCGCGGCCGCCGTACGTGTCCCAGTGGCGCAGTACGTACTGGAGCTGGTGCGTGCCGATGGCGTTGTCCGGCGAAAACGGAAGAGCGACAGTGGGCTCGATCCGGTCGAGGTGGACGTCGATCACGTCGACGTACTCGGCGTCGTCCTCGTCGACGGTGAAGGTGGGGTACGTGACGTCGCCGAGGTAGTCGGCGAGGACCCGGTCGGTCGGGAACAGGCCGTATTTGGCGCCCATCTCCACCGCCATATTGCTCAGCGACAGCCGGTCGGTGATCGCCAGGGAGGCGAGGCCGGGGCCGCCGAACTCGAGGCTGCGGTAGACGGCGCCGTGCACACCGAGGAGGCCGCACAGGTGCAGCGCCACGTCCTTGCCCTGAACGTGGGGGCGCAGCGAGCTGTGGAAGCGGACCAGCGTCGCCTCGGGCACTCGCATCCAGCAGCTGCCCCGGACCAGGGCCATGGCCAGGTCCGTCGAGCCGATGCCGGTGGCGAGCGAGCCGATCGCGCCCGCGGTGCAGCTGTGCGAGTCGGCGCCGACGGCGATGTCGCCGGGACGGATCAGGCCCTGCTCGATGAGGATCTTGTGCTGGATGCCGCCGTCGTAGCCGACGTCGAACACCCGGATGCCGTGCTCCTTGGCGAACCTGCGCAGCTCGACGAGGATCGAGGCCATCGAGGCGGTGTGCGTCGGGACGACGTGGTCGAAGACGAACGCGGTCTTCTCACGCTGCGCGGCGAGGCCCGTGGCGATGTACTCGTCGTCGAAGCCGCTGTCCCGGAGGATGTCCAGGGCCCACTTGACGGTCATCTCGCTGCCCCAGCACAGGTCGAACGGCAGGTCGACGACCTCGCCGGTGCTGACGGGACGGCCGAGTTTGTGCTCGAAGAGCTGTCGTACCAGTGTCATCGTAGAACGCTTCCATCCTGGGAACCGAGAAGCTGTTTCTTGAGGCAGTCGAAGACGGTGACGTAGGGCTCGAGGCGCCGGTGCATGGCCGGAGACGAGAACCGGATCCAGCCGCGCACCTGTGCCGGGCGGCAGCCCCGCAGCCGCTTCGCGTCCGCCGAACCCATCCCGTACGAGATACGGCGGGCGCCGCCCGCGACTGCCTGTTCGACGAGGTGGTAGAAGGCGAGGTTGAAGTAGGCGTAGTTGGCGCCGACGGAGGCGGTGTCGAAGCCGACGAACTTGGGGTGCAGCACACCCCCGGCTTCCAGGCACAGCAGGAAGCCCGCGATGTCTGGCCCCTCGGCGCCTTCGCGCAGCACCAGATGCAGCGTGGCTCCGAGCCGCTTCGCGTCGAGGAGGGAGGTGAACAGCCGCTCCATCGCCGCCCGGTCGACCGGAAGGCCGTACTTCTTCTGCTGCCCCTCGGACAGTTCCGCGCAGCGTTCGATCACTGCCGGGCCCGGGTCCGCGGCGTGTTCGATACGCATCCCGCTCGCGGTGAATCTGCGGATCTCGGACCGCACGACCGTGCGGCGCTTGCGGTCGAGTGTGCGGAGGTAGTCCTCGAACGAGGAGGCGGGCGCGATGTCGAGGTCGTATTCCAGGTCGGAGAGGAACTCCAGATAGCCGTGTCCGGCGAGGGCGCGGTGCAGTTCCTCGTCCGTGCCGGACTGCCACAGGAAGCTCTGTGCGGGGATCCCCTGTGTCCGGCAGAACGCGTCGATGCCGCCGAGGAGCTGTCCGATCGCCGACCGGCGGTCGGCCGACGGCAGCGTGAGGACGTCGCTCGCGTACCCGTACGGGCTGGTCATCACGAGTGCCGGATAGCCGGCCGCGCGCGTGTGGGCGGCCTCGGCGCGCACCACGGCGGCGAGCAGCGCGGCGGCCTCGGCGGACTCCGCCTCCGACCGGTCCCGCGCGAGCGCCTGGCGGAGGTGGTCCAGTTCGTAGTCGCCGAACAGCGCGCCCGTCGGGTCGTGGTACGGAAACGCGTCGGGGTCGCGGACCAGCAGGCCCTGCACGCCGGCCACGGTGCGACCGCCGTCCCGCAGCAGGAAGAAGACCAGCTCGAAGCCGAAACAGTCCTCGACCGCGCACAGCCAGTCGTGCGTGAGATACACCTGCGGCGCGGGCACGAGCGCGTCCCACTCCTCGCGGTCGACACCGGATGCCGACCGTACGACGACGACCTCAGTCCCCACGGACATCCACGTCCTTCGTGGCCACCGCGATGAGCCGCTCGGCCCGGTGGTCGTAGGGCGTGCCCAGGTAGCCGCCGAAGAACCGTACGTCGTCGAAACCGGCGGTCCCCAGCATGTCCCGCAGTTCGGCAGCGCTGTAGAGATAGATCGTCATCGACCCCCTGGCAGCGGCCGAGCCGTCGATGGAGAACCAGTCGCTGCGCAGCCGGGTCCAGTCGTCGAGGATGGTGTCGCGCTGGATGAGCACCTTTCCGTCCTGCTCGGAGAGCGAGACCCGCTCGTCGAGCCGCGCGAGCACCTCCTTGCCGACGACGTCGATGAGCAGCGAGCCGCCCGGCGCCAGGCTGGCGTGGGCGTTGTGCAGGACCTGGACGTTGTCCTCGTGCCGGTCGAAGTAGCCGAAGGAGGTGAACATGTTGACGATGACGTCGAACGCCCCGTGCTCGGCGAAGTCGAGCATGTCCGCCTCGACGAGCTGTGCGCCGACGCCCGCCTCGTGGCAGGCCGAGGAGGCGTGCTTCAGCAACCTTCCGCTGCGGTCCACGCCGGTGACCGCATGGCCGTTGCGGGCGAGCGGCACGGTGAACAGGCCCGGGCCGCAGCACAGGTCCAGGACGCGTGCACCGGGCGGGAAGCGGAACAGCGGCGACTGTGCCACGATCCGTGCCGCCTCGGCGGCGCGCTCCTCGGAGAACAGATGCGGGAAGAAATCGTTCCAGAACCTCTCGTCCTCGAACCATGCGGGGTTGTCGTGCTCTGCGGTCATACCGAATTGGCCGTTCGCTTGTGATAGATCTCGATCATCTGCGCCTCGGTGACGCTGGACTTCGTCAGCACGGCGACCTCCTTGACGTCGCGGAGCACCGCGCCGAGGACCGCGTCGTCGTACGACAGCCCGTGGGCGTCGAGGACATGGGAGATGATCGACTTGCCGGAGTGCTTGCCGATGACGATGCGTCGTGTGTGTCCGACGAGTTCGGGAGGGAGCGGCTCGTAGGCGCTGGAGTCCTTCATCACCGACGACACGTGCAGGCCGGACTCGTGCGAGAAGGCGTTGCCGCCGACGATCGGCTTCATGGGGCTGACCTCGATGCCGGACAGGCCGGCGATGAGGTTCGACATGGGCTTGAGCCGAGACAGGTCGACATTTGTGTCGTACCCGTAGAGCTGGGTCAGAGCCGCCGTCACCTCCTCCAGGGAGGCGTTCCCCGCCCGCTCCCCGATGCCGTTGATGGTGCACTGCACCTCGTCCGCGCCGCCGAGGATCCCGGCGACGGTGTTGGCCGTGGCGAGACCGAAGTCGTTGTGGCAGTGCAGCGAAAGCAGCACGCTGATGCGCGAGCGCAGCCGCGAGATGAGGGTGCGGAAGTCGTCGGGGGTGGTGGACCCGACGGTGTCCGCGACACCGACCAGGTCGGCACCGCTCTCCTGGGCGAGGACGAGGACCTCTTCGAGGAAGTCGTACGACGTCCTGGTGGCGTCCTCCGAGCCGCAGCCGACGAACATGCCAAGGCTCTTGGCGTAGGCGATGCCGTCGGCCATCTCCCGCTTCAGCCGCTCACGCACCGCGCTGCCGCTACCGCCGAACTTGACCTTCATGTGCACGTCGGACGTGGGAACGAAGGTGTAGATGGCGTCCGCACCGCACGCCTTCGCGAGGTCGATCTCCGTACGGTTCGGGCGGCAGAACGCCACGACGCGGGCCCGCAGGCCCAGGGCGGCGATGCCGCGCACGGCCTCCTGGTCGGCCTGCGACGAGGCGGGGAAGCCGGCGTCGATGCAGTCGACGCCCATCTCGTCGAGGAGGCGGGCGATCTTCACCTTCTCCTCGACCTGGAAGGCCACTCCGCAGGTCTGCTCGCCGTCGCGGAGCGTGGTGTCACAGACGAGGATCTTCCTCGCCGGGGATTCGACCTGGGTCACTTTCCCTCTCCCAACAGGTACTCCCGGCACCGGGTGCCGATCAGGTCTCCGGTGAACCGGGGACGGGGGCCGTAGACGACCCACGTGGTGGTCACCGCTCCGATGTAGCGGTCGAGGCGGAGCGCGCCATCCGACTGCTCCAGGTACTCCAGGTGGGTGAGCCCCGAGTCGTACGCCCCCGACAGCAGGTTGCGGCCCACCACGGGCTTGGACGGTTCGCGGATGACCTCCTCCCACTGCGACGGATCGACATAGCCGGCGGTCGCCGGGACCAGGCCAAGGGTCTTCGGGCGCTCCACGTCGGCCCGGCTCAGCAGCACCAGTTCCTTGGTGGGGTACACAAAGGTGTCCACCACATGGACCTCCCCGAAGTACCGCTCGGTGATCAGATGCACCTCGGGGTGCGCGCTGCACTGCACCAGGAAGTCGGACTCGCCGCGCCGGACGCGCTCGAGACCTTCGTGCAGATCGAGGGTGAGGTCGGTCTTCGCCTCCTCCTCGATGCCCTGGAACGTGAGGTAGTGCGCCACCGCGTTCTCGTGGCAGCTTCCCTCGGGGCCGAGCGTGGTGAACGTCAGGGTCATCGCCGTACCTCCACAGATGACTTCGCCGGGGAACCGTCGATGATCTCGTCCTCCAGGCGGCATGCCTCGTCGATGAGCAGGGTTGCCAGGGAGCGCATGAAGTCCGCGGAGAGGTTCAGCCGCCCGCCGCGCGCCGCGTACGCTTCACGGACCGTGTGCACCCGCTGGGGCTGCATCATCGGAATGCCGTTGGCCCGCTTGACCTCGGCCACTTCGCAGCAGATCGCCAGGCGCGCCGCCACGAGCTCCGCGAGCTGCTGGTCCAGTGCCTCCAGCCGTTCCCGGTACGGCCGCAGGACGGTGTCGGGAGTCGGGTTCATCGCGAAGCCTCCGATGCCAGGGCGCGGGCCGCGCCGCGCAGGGACGGGAGTCCGTATCCGCCCTCCTGGACGAAGACGGTGGGCAGCTGATATTCGGTCAGGAGCGCTGCGACAGGGGCGAACACATCCGGCGGCAGGGTCCAGGACCCGTGCGGGTCGCCCAGGAGTACGTCGTAGCCGACGGACACCACCAGAGCGTCGACGTCCTCCTGGCGCAGATGGGACACGGCGTCCTTCACCAGCGCGAGGAATCCCTCCGTGCCGGGGTCGGACGGCACTCCGAAGAGACCCGGCCCCCGTTCGAAGCCGTAGGGGAAGTCCTCGGGGTCGCTGGAGTGGACCGACGCGAACGGCAGCGTGGGATCGTTCTGTACGCAGGCGAGCGTGCCGTTTCCCAGGTGGTAGTCGATGTCGAGGATGCCGACCTTGGCCGCGCCCTCCTCGCGCAGGGTCCGCGCGGCGACGACGGCGTTGTTGAGGAAGCAGTAGCCGCCGTGCCAGCCGGGTCCCGCGTGGTGGCCCGGGGGCCGCACCAGGGCATAGCTGTTGCGTCTCTGGCGAGCAGTCAGTTCGGCGGCCCGTACGGCGGCGGCTGCCGCGCCCAGCGCGGCGGGCCAGACGGCTCGGGTGACTGGCGTCTCCTGGTCGAGGCCGGGCGCCGCGAAGGCGTCGTCGAGCGCCGACTCCCGGCCCTCGGGCACTCCGTGGCGCAGGTAGTCCAGAAGGGCGTCGTCGTGCACGGCGGCGACGAGCCGCTCCGCGCGGCTCAGGCTGTCCCCGCCGAGCGGGGCCACGACGGCACCGCCGTCCTGCAGCCCGGCCAGGATCTGGTGGATCCGCTCGGGGACCTCCTTGCTGGCCACCTGGACGCGGGACGGCTCGACCGTGAACGGCAGGGCGTCGGACTCCTCCGGTACCACCACATGCAGGCTCATGTCAGGTCCTTGATCACGCGAGGGCCCAAGACGCGGAAACCGGAGCGTTCGTAGAACGCCAGCGTCCGGGGGAACGTGGCGAAGTGCGGGCCGGGCAGGCATACCTCGACCCGCCGGATGCCGTCGGCGGCGCAGGCCGCGTCGAGTTCGGCGAGGAGCTGGGCCGCGACGCCCCGGGACCGCAGCCCGGGGTCCACCCACAACTCCTGGACCAGGCGGTACGGTGCGGCGAGCCGGAGGGCGATCTGGGTGGTGTATCCGAGAACGCCGACCACGCGGCGCTGTTCATCGCGAGCGACCAGCACCCCGGAGCCGTCCTTGCCCGCGATGGCGTCGGCCACGGCCGCCCCGATCCCGGGAATCGTGTGGCCGGGGTCGGCGCGCAGCTCCCGCAGGAGGGCGGTGACCGCCGCCGCCACCGCGTCCGCCTCGGCCGGCTTCGCCGGGCCCGTCTCGAAGACCAGAGGGGGCATGCCGGTCACCTCACACCCGTTTCCAGCGTGGCCTCGCTCAGCTCCTCGACGCCGAGGACGCGTAGCAGCGCACGGGCCTTGAGGCGCGTCTCCTGGAACTCCTCCTCGGCGTCGGAGAGCTCGATCAGCGCACCGCCCACTCCCATGCGCACGCGGTTTCCCTCCCAGACGATCGTGCGGATGACGATGCTCTGGTCCGCTCTGCCGTCGAAGCCGAAGAACCCGAGGCTGCCGGAGTACACACCACGCTCCTCCGGCTCCAGGTCGTCGAGGAGTTCCACCGTCCGCTTCTTCGGCGCCCCGGTCATCGACCCGCCAGGGAAGAGGGCCTCCACACAGTCCACGGCGTCACGGTCGGAGCGCAGGCGTCCCCGGACCGTGGTGACGAGCTGGTGCACCGTGGCGTACGACTCCGCGGCCATCAGCTTGGGCACGTGCACGGTGCCGGTGTCGCAGACCTGGCCGAGGTCGTTGCGGAGGAGGTCGGCGATCATCAGGTTCTCGCTGCGGACCTTGCGGTCCGTCTCGAGCGCCCTGCGCGCGGCCTCGTCGGCCACGGGGTCGGCGTGCCGGGGAGCGGTGCCCTTGATCGGCTTGGTCTCCACCTGGCCGTTGCCGGCCACCGTGACGAATCGTTCAGGCGAGGAGCTCAGGAGGGACCGCTCTCCCAGCCGGATGTATGCGGCGTACGGCGCGGGGTTGGCCGCCCGCAGCCGCAGATAGGTCTCCAGCGGATCCGCCTCGCTGGTGCCGCTGATCTGGTACGTGTAGCAGGCCTCGTACGAGTCGCCGTCACGCAGCCACTGCTGCACGACGCCGAAGTGCCGCAGGTACGTCTCCCGGTCCACTCCGGGCTCCAGCACGGCCGGCGCCGTCTCCCGCGGGGGCCTGGGCGCCGGTGCGCGCCGCGCCAGTAAGCGCACTTCATCGCACCAGGAGGCGTGCTCCTCGGCGGACAGGCCCACGGTGATCAGATAGCGCCGGCCGGTCTCGTGGTCGTAGGCCGCGAAGCGGTCGACGCGGAGCAGCTCCGCGTCCGGCCGCTCACCGCTGCCGGAACGGCCGATTCCCACGCTTCCCTTGACGCCGTATCCGAGATATCCGACGTAGCCTCCGGCGAACGGCACCGGCGACGCGTCGGCTGGGACGGGCGTAGCCGCGAGGCCGGCCCGTAACTGCTCGAAGACGGTGCCGGAGACACGCTCCATGGAGTCCTCGGTCTCGCGTTCGACGAGATTCGCACCCGCGTAGGCCCGGATCACCTCGAGGCCGCCCCCGGCGCAGGAGCCGAGGTAGCTGTAGCGGCCCATCTCGTACGCCGCGCGCGAGCTGTCGAGCCAGAAGCTGTACGGACTGTCGGCGAAGGCCCGCAGGAACAGGTCCTCGGCGGTCAGGTCGATATCCAGTTCGCTCCAGCGGAGCGCGGGCGTGACGCCCAGGAAGTTCGCGATGAGTTCCGCGCCGTACTGGCTGTCCACCGACTCGGGGTGGAACTGCACGCCGTACAGCGGCCGTTCGCGGTGCTCCAGGCCCATCACGAGACCGCTCTCCGACCAGGCCGTCGCGACCAGGCTCTCCGGCAGCGGTTCGGTGACGGTGAGGGAGTGGTAGCGCACCGCGCGGAACCCCTGCGGGATCCCGGCGAAGACACCGGTCCCGGTGTGGGTGATCGCGCTGCTCTGGCCGTGCACGATCTCCGGCGCGTGCCGGACGTCGCCCCCGAAGGCGAGGGCCAGGCCCTGGTGACCGAGACACACGCCGAGGCAGGGCACGGTGGCCCGCTCCAGCAGGGCCCGGCAGAGCCCGAAGTCCTCCTCCTTGGCCGCAGTGCCCGGGCCCGGGGAGATCACCACGTGGGTGAAGTCCTGTCGCAGCAGTTCGTCCGCCGTCGCTTCGTCGTTGCGCACGACGACGGGAGGCACTCCTGCCACCTTCCAGATCAGCTGGAAGAGGTTCCACGTGTAGGAGTCATAGTTGTCGACAAGAAGAATCCGCAGGTCTTTCACGATGTGCTCGAACTCCTTGAGAACCGGAAGGCGCTTGTGAGCGCGGCAATCCGGCAGACCGACTTTTATCCGCGATGAAACACCGCGGAATGAATCGCTACGAATTGAGCGAAGGTGAGCATGCTCAAGCGGATAGGCATGCGGATTGAGGTGACATGTCCCCCGGCCCCCGTACGTTTGTCACTGCTTAGATGTCCAGTGAAACTGATGTTAGTCACCTCCAGCCGGAAACACACCCTGGTGTGACTCAACCCACTGCAAGTCGACCATGGAGTACGCGAGTTGACCGCCGACGAGCAAACGATGCGTGCCGGAGGGTGCCCTGCTGGAGCGGTCAGGCAGCCGCGACGGTCGCCAGGACCCCGGCCGCGATCCGGGCCAGGTCGTCGTCCCCGGTGACGAACGGCGGCATGGTGTAGATCATGTCGCGGTACGGCCGCAGCCAGACTCCTTCGCGCATCGCTGCACGCGACGCCACCGCCACGTCGACGTCATGGTCGAGCTGGACCACGCCGATCGCGCCGAGCACGCGTACGTCGACCACACCGGGTAGCGCCGTGGCCGGTTCCAGGGCCTTCCGCAGCGCCGACTCGATCCGCTTGACCTGCTGCCGCCAGTCGTCCTGGAACAGCAGCTCGATCGAGGCGTTGGCCACCGCGCTGGCCAGCGGATTGCCCATGAACGTCGGGCCGTGGGCCAGCACGGGAAGCTCGCCGCGGGAGATGCCGTCGGCGACGCGGGAGGTGCACAGCGTCGCGGCCATCGACAGATAGCCGCCGGTGAGGGACTTGCCCAGACACATCACGTCGGGGGCGACCGAGGCGTGGTCGGCGGCGAACAGCTCGCCGGTGCGGCCGAATCCGGTGGCGATCTCGTCGAAGATCAGCAGTACGTCGTTGGCGTCTGCGACCTCGCGCAGCACCTTCAGATAGCCCGGGGCGTGGAAGCGCATCCCGCCCGTTCCCTGCACCACTGGCTCCACGATCACGGCCGCCAGCTCGTGGGCGTGCCGCTCGACGAGATCGGCCAGGTGGCGGGCGTACGCCTCGTCGACTCCGGCGTCGAAACCGGCCGGTGGGCGGTCCGCGAACACCTGTGACGGCAGCAGGCCCGACCAGGCGCTGTGCATGCCGCCGTCCGGATCGCACACCGCCATCGTCTGGAACGTGTCGCCGTGGTAGCCGCCCCGCCATGTCAGCAGCCGCCTCTTCTCCGGGCGGCCGAGCGAACGCCAGTACTGCAGGCACATCTTGACCGCAACCTCGACGGACACCGATCCGGAGTCGGACAGGAACACATGCCTGAGCGGCTCGGGCGTGATCTCGACGAGTTTCGTGGACAGCCGCACGGCAGGCTCGTGGGTGAGGCCACCGAACATCACATGGCTCATCCTGCCGAGCTGGTCGCGCACAGCGGCGTCGAGCACCGGGTGCCCGTAGCCGTGGACAGCCGCCCACCACGAGGACATCCCGTCGACGAGTTCCCCGACGCCTTCGACGGGCTGGGCGAGCCGCAGCCGTACGCCCGAGGCCGACTCGACCACGACCGGGTCTGTCCGTCCCGGCATGGGCCCGTACGGGTGCCACACATGTGCCCGGTCGAGTGCGATGAGCTGCTGGGGGTCCATGGGCGGCGCGGGTACAGGCACGAGATGCGATTCCTCCTTGACGCTTCGTCTCATCGAAGCGGTTCACTAAACGGCCTGAATATAACTGCCGTGTGGCTCAGGCGGAATGACGACGATTTTCGGCCACCCGCCTTGATGATCCCCTCACGCGGGCTGCCATGACCAAGCCCTCCTTGCTGGTACGTTGATACGAACAAGCCCGCCGTGTAAAGCGGTCCGCAAAGCGGCTCGACTGGAAAGGGGGCGGGAAATCCGCAATCCCGTCATGCGCGATCCCATACCAGCTCTCCAGGGGGCGCCGTGCCCCACAAGGTGATTCTGGCGCTTCTCGCGGTCGGTTCCTTCGCCGTCGGCACCGACGGGTTCGTCATCAGCGGGATCCTGTCCCGCATCGCCGGCGAACTGGAGGTGTCCGAGCCCGTGGCCGGGCAGCTCGTCACGGCCTTCGCGCTCAGTTACGCGATCAGTGCACCAGTCCTGATGACCCTGACCGCCGGCCTGTCCCGCCGCGTCATGCTGCGCGGCTCGCTGCTGATATTCCTGCTCGCCAATGTGCTCGGCGCGATCGCCCCGACGTACGGGGTGCTGATGGCCGCCAGGATTCTGGCCGGGGTCGGTGCCGCGCTCTACATGAACACCGCGGCAGCCGCGGCGACGGCGCTCGCGGGGGAGCGGTACCGGGGCAGGGCCGTGTCCCTGATCATCGGTGGGCTCACGGTGGCCACCGCGCTCGGTGTGCCCGGCGGCACGCTGGTCGGGCAACTGGGCGGCTGGCGGGCGACGTTGGTGCTGGTCGCGGTGCTGGCCCTGCCCGTGCTCATCAGCCTGTTTTTCGTGCTGCCCGCCGTGCCCCAGCCGCCGCTCATCAGCCTGCGCGACCGTGTGCGGATCGGCGCCCAGCGTCCGGTGCTGCTGGCGATTCTGGCCAACCTGTTCGCGGTGGCCGGCTGTTTCACCGTATTCACCTACCTCGCCGTCTTCACACGGACGGCCACGGGGATGGACGACGCCAGTGTGAGCGTCGTGCTGCTGGTGTGGGGTGTCGCGGGCGCGGTCGGGAACGCGATCGGAGGCCGGCTCAGCGACCGCATCGGGGCGGAACGCACGTTCACCGCCTCGGTGTCGGGCGTCGTGGTGACGATGACCCTGCTGGCCGTGATGGCGAGCTTCTTCGCCTCCGGCTCGACCCTCGTCGTGGCCGTCTTCCTCGCCGTCACCGTCGCCTGGGGCACGGTCTACTGGGCCGAACCTCCCACCGCCATCCACCGCGTTCTGGACCTGGCTCCGACGGCCCCGAGCGTGGCCATCTCCGTGAACAGCTCCGCGTCGTATCTCGGCGTGGCTCTGGGCGGCGCGGTCGGCGGGGCGGTGCTCGACCGGCTCTCGGCCGCCGCGGTGGCGTGGGCGGGTGTGTGTCTGGAGCTGATCGCTCTGGCATGTGTCGTCCTGCCCAGGGTTTCCGCAGGTCGGCGGAGTCGGGTGCACGTGCCCGGCCACGCGTCCCCGGAACCCGTGCGTGAAGTGTGACCTTGATGACTTCCGGTAGGTCAGCAACGACATCGCAGGTCCGGAAGTGAAACAGTGCGGACAGCGACAATCCATATGATTTAGGGGGAGGTTGGCCACCCATGGCTGACGACGTTTTCGACCGGCTCACCGCCTGCGCCGTCGACGTCTTACAGGTCAAGCAGGAGTCCGTGACCCCGGACGCGAGCCTGGCCGACGATCTTGGTGCCAGCAGTCTCATCCAGGTCGAGCTGGTCATGGCCATCGAGGAGGAGTTCGGCATCTCGGTGCCGGACGACGCCGTGGAGGACATCCGCACCATGGACGACCTGCACCGCCTCATCCTGCCCCTCGTCTCATGACGAACGGGAACGGCAAACGCGAGGGGCGCCGCGTCGCGGTCACCGGTCTCGGTGTGGTGAGCGCCTGCGGCATGGGAGCGGAGTCCTTCTGGGAAGGCCTGTTCCAGGAGCCGCCCCCGGGCCACCGGGAGCTGACGGACTGGGACCCGTCGCCCTGGATGGAGACCCGGGAAGTCCGGCACACCGACCGGTTCACCCAATTCGCCGTCGCGGCCGCTGACATGGCGTACCGCGACTCGGGCCTCACCGAAGTGGAAGCCGAACGCTGTGGCGTCATCGTGGCCACGGCCCTCGCCGGCGTCAGCACGTTCGAACGGCAGAGCATCGTCCACCACGAGCGCGGCGCCAGGCGTGTCTCCCCGTTCCTGGTGCCGATGATCATGGCCAACGCCGCCGCGGCGACGGTGGCCATGCACCAGGGGTGGCGGGGGCCGTGCGAGAGCCTGGAGACGGCCTGCGCCGCGAGCACCCACGCCATCGGGCACGCCGCGCGGATGATCGCCGACGGTACCTGTGACGCGGTGCTCGCCGGCGGGACGGAGGCCGCCATCACGCCCGCCATCGTGGCCGGGTTCACCAATATGAGGGCCCTGTCGCCCTCGGGCCGCACCAGGCCCTTCGACGCCGAGCGCGACGGCTTCGCGATCGCCGAGGGCGCCGCGGTGCTGCTGCTCGAGAGCTGGGACGCGGCCGTGGAGCGCGGCGCCACCCTCTACGGCGAGGTGCTCGGCTCGGGCAGTACGGCCGACGCGCACGACATCACCATGCCCGCTCCCGACGGCCGTGAGGCCGCCCGGTGCATCCGGCTGGCCCTCGCCGACGCAGGGGTGCGCCCGGAGGACGTACGCCAGATCAACGCCCACGGCACCGGCACGTTGCGCAACGACGAGGCGGAGACCAACGCCATCCTGTCGGTGTTCGACGACTGCCCGCCCGTGACCTCCACCAAGGGAGCGACCGGGCACGCGTTCGGCGCCGGCGGTGCGCTGGAGGCCGCCGCGGTGCTGCTGTCCATGCGGCACGAGGTGATACCGCCGACCCTCGGGCTCACCGAGCTCGACCCCAAGCTCGGTCTGGACGTGGTGACGGGCGAAGGCAGGAAGTGGCAGCCCGGCCCGACCCTCACGTCGTCGTTCGGCTTCGGCGGCCACAACGGCGTCCTTGTCCTTGGCCCCGCTGGTTAGCGTTCGGAGCGCAGCGATGGAAGCAGAGCGACGTAGCAGTCCGCACGACGTGTTCGCGTGGATCGACGACAGCGCGCGCCGCAGGGACCGGGCCGGACTGACCCGGCGGGTCCAGGTCCGCGGCACCCGGGCGAGCGTGATCGATTTCGGCGGCAATGACTATCTCGGCCTGACCAGGCACCCCGACGTCGTACGGGCCGTGGCCGACGCAGCCCTGACGTGGGGGGCCGGGTCGACCGGCTCCCGGCTGGCCACCGGGACGACCGAGGTGCACGCCGAACTGGAGCGGGAACTGGCTGAGTTCTGCGGGGCGGAGGCCGCGCTCGTCTTCTCCTCCGGCTACCTGGCCAACCTCGGCGCGGTCACCGCGCTGGCCCGCCCCGGCACGCTGATCGCCTCCGACGTGTTCAACCACGCATCCCTGATTGACGGTTACCGGCTGTCGGGCGCCGACGTGGTCAACACGGAGCACGCCGACTCGCAGGCACTTGCGCACGTGCTGGCCGAGCGCGAGCAGCAGCGTGCGGTGGCCGTGACCGAGTCGGTGTTCTCGGTCGACGGCGACCTCGTGGACCTGTCGGCCATCCTGGCCGTCTGCCGCGATCACGCTGCGGGACTGCTCGTCGACGACGCGCACGGATTCGGCGTCATCGGCGAGCGGGGCGAGGGTGCGGTGGCCGCTGCCGGCCTGGACGGCAGCCCCGACGTCGTCACCACCATCACCCTGTCCAAATCCCTTGGCGCACAGGGCGGTGCGGTGATCGGCCCCCGCCGGGTGATCGAGCATGTGATGAACATGGCCCGCAGCTTCCTGTTCGACACCGGGCTGGCCCCGGCCTCGGCCGCCGGGGCGCTGGCGGCGCTCCGGGTGCTGCGTGCCGAGCCGGACCGCCCGGCCCGGGCCCGCGCGGTGGCGGTGGCCATCGCCGAACGTCTCGCGGCCGCCGGATTGGCGGTGACTGAAGCGCAGGCAGCCGTGGTGTCGGTGCGCGGGCCCTCCGCGGCACAGACCGCCGAGTGGGCGGAGAGCTGCCTGGCCGACGGCGTCAAGGTGGCGTGCTTCCGCCCTCCGTCGGTCCCCGACCGGTTCTCCCGCATCCGTCTGACCGCCCGGGCGGAGCTGACCGGAGCCGAGATCGACCGCGCGGTCGAGGTAGTGGTCAAGAACAGCCCCTGATGAGGAACTGCGCGTACGACGACACGGTGGCCTACGCCGAACGAGACAGGACATCATGACGATCGCCAGCAGGTTCCTCTCGCACACCACGACGTCACCCGGCCGTGATGCTGTTGCCATCGGCGGCAATCCTGGACAGCGGTGGAGCTACGACGCGCTGCGGCGCGGCACGCTTGCCGTCGCGCAGGCGCTGCGCGCAGAGTTCGGCGCGGCCCCGGGCCCCGAGGTCCGGGCCGCTGTGCTCCTCGGCAACCGCAAGGAGTTCCTGGAGATCTTCTTCGGCGCGGCGGTCGCCGGGATCCCCGTGATGGTCCTCGACCCGGCGTGGAGCGCCACCGAAGTGGCGTCCGTCCTGCGGGACACGCCCCCGGTGCGGCTGTTCTGCGAGACCGCCACCGGGCCGATTGCGGACAACGCGCCCAGCGGCACGGTGGTTGAGGTGGCTGGTCACGGCTTCGAGGACTGGCTGCGCCGCCACGGCGGCAGGGAAGCGGCCGACGGCTTCCCGGAGTTCGCCGAGGTGCCGGAGAACGCGCTGTTCTACGTGGGCTTCACCTCGGGGAGCACCGGCCGCCCCAAGGGCGCTGTGCGTTCCCACCGGTCCTGGCTGCGTACCTTCGACCACTACACTGCCGAGTTCGGCATCGACGAGACCGACACGATCCTGCTGCCGGGCTCGCTGGCGCACTCGCACTTCCTGTTTGGAGCGGTGCACGGGCTGCATGCCGGCGCGACGGTGCATCTGATGCCGCTGTTCGACGCGGGCCTCGTTCTCGACCACGTCGAGCGGTACTCCGTCACTCAGCTCTACCTGGTGCCGACTATGTTCGAGGCGCTGCTCGAGTACGCCCGCCGACACCCGGGCCGCTCCTTCCCCCAGGTGCGTTCCCTGCTCTCGGCGGGGGCGAAGTGGTCGCCGACGCGCCAGGCCCTGGCTGGGGACCTCTTCCCGAACGCCGACGCCGTGGAGTTCTACGGGGCGACCGAACTGAGCCTGGTCTCCGTGCTGCACGGCGACGACGACGGCCCGAGAGACTCCGTGGGCAGGCCCGTGGCCGGCGTCGAGCTGTCGCTGCGGTCGCCCTCGGGCGGCGAGGTGGGGGTGAACGAGGTCGGCAAGGTGCATGTGCGCAGCGACATGCTCTTCACCGAGTACCTGTCCGCCGACCACAGAGGAGCCCCGGACGAGGACGGGTGGTTCACCGTCGGCGACATCGGCCGCGTCGACGAGCAGGGCTATCTGCATCTCGTCGGCAGGGACAAGGGCATGCTGATCAGCGGCGGCCTCAATGTGCACCCGGAGGAGGTCACGGCGGCCCTGCTCCGGCTGGAGGAGATCGCCGAGGTCGCGGTCGTCGGCCTGCCCGACGAGCGCTGGGGCGACCTGGTGTGCGCTGTGGTCCGGTGGCGCGACGGCGCACGCCTCGACCTGGCGCAGATACGGGACCAGGCCTCGGCGTATGTCTCGCGGCAGAAGTGCCCCCGGCGGCTGTTCGAGACGGCCGAGCTGCCGCACACAACGAGCGGAAAGATCGACAACAGGCGGGTGCGGAACATTCTCCTGGACGGAGGGCAGGGCATGCGGGAGCTTCTGTGAACGGGCAGCGGCCCATCGTCGTGGCGGCGCGCCGCACCCCGATCGGCCGGTTCGGCGGCGCCTTCGCCACGATGCCGATCCATGAGTTGCTCAGGCCTGTCCTCACGGCCCTGCTGGACGACCTGGGCGTCACCGGGGCCGACATCGACGACGTGATCGTCGGCAACGCGGGCGGCTCCGGCGGCAATCCCGCCCCGTACGTTTCGCTCACCGCGGGTCTCGGCATCGATGCGGACCAGGTGCGGGCTGCTCAGCGAGCCAGGGGAGTGGAGCGCAGTACAGCCTTCCTCACCCCGCTGCTCATCAGGACGCTGCGCCTGGCCGACAGCCTGGGCGGAGGCGCTGGACGCGCGGGGCCTGGACGCGAGGGCCGACGACCGGCGCGCACGGCGGCGTGGTGCACGGCGTACGGAGAAGGGTGACGTGCGCTGAGCGGTTGAGCATGAGGGCAACGACGAAAGGGCTTCCGGTTGTTGATCGGAAGCCCCCTCGGTGTGCGCCCCGGTATGGGCCGGTTCAGCCGCGCTCCACCAGGACGTGCCGCGGGGCTCGGAACGACAGCAGCGCCAGCATCTCCGGTGTCGAGTCGTCCGCGAGCCTGAGGTCGGGCAGCCGGGCGGCAGTCATCCGCATCACCACATCGGCCTCCATCCTGGCCAGTTCGGCTCCGGAGCAGCGATGCCGCCCCACACCGAAGGACAGGTGTTTGCGTACGTTGGCCCGGTGCGGACAGATCTGCTCGGGGCGCTCGAAGACATCGGGGTCCGAGCCGGTGGAAGCCAGCATCAGAAGCAACGGAGCCCCTTCCGGCAAGTCCACGCCGGAGAGGGTCATCGGCCGGCCGGTGACCCGCCGCCAGGTGGTGATGGGGGGTTCCCGCCGCAGCATTTCCTCGGTCCACGGCTCGACGGTGCCGGGCTCGGCGGCGAACTGCCGCCACAGGCCGGGGACTTCGAGCGCCCGCCGGTACATGGTGCTCAGCATCTGCGTGGTGGTCATCTGGCCAGCGATGATCATGAAGTAGACGACCGCCGCTGCCTGGGCCACGCTCAGCGGCTCCCCATCCGGCAGGCGGTGCGCGGCGAGCGCGCCGAGCAGCGTACCGTCCTGGGGATCGGGCTGTTGCACCAGACCCGTGAGCCAGGCGTAGAAGTCGGCGGCCTCACGGGCCAGTTCGACCTCTCGCCCGCGTCGCGGCCGCCCCCAGAACAGCTCCAGGGACGCGTCGCTCCACCGGGCCAGGGTGTCGATGTCCACATCGATGGCCCGCTCCAGACCGAGCAACCGCAGCATCACCCGGAACGGCACGTCCCGGGCCAGAGTTGTGGCCAGATCGCACACGCCGTCGGCGGCGAGCCGTTCCTCGACCTCGTCCAGCGACTCCGCCACGACCTTCTCGACCATCGGGACGGATGCGTTGACGGCCTGAGCGTTGAGCAGCCTGGTCATGATGCGCCGGTAACCGGCGTGGGTTTCACTGCCGTTGTTCGCCAGCGTCTGCGGCAGGTCGAACTTGACCCGCGCGAGGATGCGCAGCGTCGGCACGGAAAAACGGCCGACCGCGTCGATGGCGTTGTCCGGAAGGAAGTTCTCCGGATCGAGGAGAATCGCGCGTACGTCCTCGTACCGGCTCACCAACCACAGTCCCGTGTTCTCGTCGTACTTCACGGGTTCGTTCTCGCGGAGCGCCGCCATCGCCGGAAATGGGTCGAGCGCGTACCCTTGATCGAACAGATCCACACTGTCAATGGGAATTGCCACCATGGCGTCAAACCCACCTCCCCCGGTCGACGGTATCAATCGTTCGTGATCACGCTGAATAGCTGCCGGGGGACAGATGTGTGAGACGTGTCTCGTGCGGGTCGGCGCCGGGGGTCATGAGTGACGCGGAGTTCGACCGGGTGATCGTCCTCAACCGTGGCAGGGTCGTCGCCGATGGCCCGCCGCCGGAGACCATAGCCGCCTATGTCTCCATGCATCCGCCGCTGTGGACGGCGCGGATAAGCGGACATGGAGACGGACGAGCCGTCCGAAGAACTCCTTCGGACGGCTCGTCTGCGTTCGGTTCCGCGCGTCAGCGTGTCACTTCTGCGCGGCCTCGAAGGGGTTGCCGCTGTTGACACCGTTCTTCTTTGCTTGGGCGATGGCGGCGGCCGAGGGCTTGGTCTTCGTGAACACGTCGTGGCCGACCAGGGTGGACTTCCACTCGTTGGCGGGGGTGGTGCCGGAGGTCAGCAGCCACTGCGTCGCGATCTTCTCCTGGCTGCCGCTGACATACTGACCGCTCCAGGTGGTGGCCGAGTGGGCGTTGCGGTATTCGTTGCGCCAGGCGACCGTCCAGCCGAGGGCGGTGCCGCTGCCGTCGGTGGCGGCTGCGCTGTCGTAGCGGCCGGTCAGCACATAGCGGTTCTCGGCGTTGCCGACGGTCGACTCGTAGGTGCCGACAAGCCCGCCGTCCGCGGTCGCGGTCACAATGAAGGTCGAGCCCAGCTGGTTGTACCACGTACCGGTGATTCCGGCCTGCGAGGCCGACTGGGCGGCCGTCTTGGAGGTCTTGCCGGTGTCCATCGACGCGCTGGCCGTGACTGTGACACAGGTCAGCGAAACGGCTACAGCTGCAACCACGATCTTGCGCATGTGAGACACGAATTTCTCCCCTAGTTGATGCTGGCGAGACCGGCGGACGTGAGTTCCGCGCGACGGCCGGAAGCTCGCTCCGCAAAGGTGTGTGACCCGTACACCTGGTGGTGCCCGGTGGACAATCAGCAATGTGGATGGCCCTTGGCCGAAAAGAGCAGGATGGTCGAGGTCCGAGTCGATAACTGCCAACAGCACATGTCCGGTGGAGATCGTACTCGCGCTCTGCGGATTGTCTCAACGCTCTTTTCCGTAAAGGAGTTTCGGCCAAAACTATGGCTGAATACCACCTAGCGGCGTCGACCCGGCAATGAAGTGACGGAAGTCAGCGATCAGGAGGAGTGTGTGTCGTCATCGGCGATGCGTATCTTGCGATAGGAGTCTTCGCGTTGGAGATATCTCTCTCGTGTGATGGCCTTGCCACGGCATCACCCCGCCCCTCCGGCGGCTATCCGCCATGATGACCGATCTCCACGTCCTTGAGGATGCCGAGCGCGTCCGGCACGAGCAAGGCCGCCGAGAAGTAGGCGCTCACCTGTCGGGTTCGAGAACTCGGCTGGCTCTCTGACCAGTTGCGCTGGGTGGAGCACCACGCGCAGGGATCGATCTCAGAATGTCGCTGCGTCGAGCTGCTCGTCCTGCGGCACAGGTCGCGGTGTTACTTCGCACGGACCCTCAGCCGCGCTTTGACTGGCCGACCGCGCGCACCTCGCCGCTCTGATCCGACAGCTGCCCCGGCAACTGCGATGGCACCGCCTGGTCGCACCCGACACGATGCTTCGGTGGCACCGAAGGCTTGTGGCGAAGAAGTGGACGTACCCGAGCCGGACCGGTCGCCCGCCCGTGTAGTCCACGGGCGAACGCCCACGCGGAGCGGTTCGTGCGCACCGTCCGGTGAGAGGTCACCGACCGGATGCTCGTGTTCGGCGAACGCCACCTGCGCACCGTGCTGGATGAATACATCCGGCATGACGACAGGCGAAGACCCAACCGCGGACAACAGCTGCACCCGCCACGCCCCGACCACCCCATCGCCGATCTTTCCCACGGGCGCTTGCCGAGAATGCATCGCCGCCCGCGTCGGAAGTGACCAAGCCCACGGGAATCCCGCGGTGTTGGAGCGGGCATGCCCGTTACAGTCTGCGCCGTGGACTTCCGTACCGACATCCTGGGCGAGCCGTATCAGGCCGTCGACCTGCCGCTCGCCGCTGACGACGAGGGTGAGGTCGTCGCGACCCTGATCCGCCGCCAGGCCGGAGCTTCTGGCACCGCGGCTGGAGGCTCCCGCCGGGCCGTGCTCTACGTGCACGGCTACGTCGACTACTTCTTCCAAACCCACCTGGCCGACTTCTACGCCGAGCGCGGCTACGACTTCTACGCCCTCGACCTGCGCAAGTACGGCCGCTCACTGCGCCCGCACCACTCGCCGAACTTCATCCGCGACCTCGACGCCTACGGCGAGGAACTCGACGAGGCCGTCCGCATCATCCGGGAGGTCGACGGGCACGACACCCTGCTGCTCAACGGCCACTCCACGGGCGGCCTGATCAGTGCCCTGTACGCCGACCGGCGGGCCGGCCAGGGGACGATCGACGCGCTCTTCCTCAACAGCCCCTTCCTGTCCATGCCCGCTGCCTTGCCGATACGCACGCTCGGCGCCCCCGTCGTTGACGCCCTTGGACGCGTCGCGGGCACCCGCAAGCTCCCGGCTCCGCTCAACCCGCACTACGTCCACAGCCTCCACCGCGACTTCCGGGGCAGTTGGGAGTTCGACCTCACGCTCAAGCCCGCCGAGGGCTTCCCGCTCTACTCCGGGTGGCTGGCGGCGATCCAACAGGGTCAGCGGCGGGTACGCCGCGGACTGCGGATCGACTGCCCGGTCCTGCTGATGGCCTCGACCGCCAGCACCGTCACCACCAAGTGGGACGAAGCCCTGCTCCGCAGCGACGGCATACTGCGCGCCGAGGACATCGCCCGTCTCGCCCCCCGGCTGGGCCCCCGGGTCACCACCGTGCGCGTCCGGGACGGGGTGCACGACCTGGTTCTGTCGGCACCCGAGGTGCGCGAGCGCGTCTTTGCCGAGCTCGGACTTTGGCTCAGCGCCTATCTGCCGGAGAGGGCCGGATGACCCGCAGACGCGCCTGACGTCCCTTCCTCGGGGTACCGGATGCGGCGAGATGAGGCCGCCCAGGGCTGACCCTGCGTTGGCCGTGTTGCTGCGGCTGTGCGCCTGCCGAAAACCTCGTCCGTGCCTCGCAATGCAAGACGGTACCGATCCCGAACGACGGCGTACCCACGCGCAATGCGCCACGGGACCGTACGGTTTCCGTCAAGACCATTCCGGGAGCGACCGGGTGTCGATCCGGATAAAGCGATTCCGAATCCTATTCGGCCAGGCATTTCGCGCTCTTGTTCACGAATGAGAGAACCGGAGCTCGCTCTTGAACGTGACACCCGTCATGATTGCACAGGATGGTTCGGATGTACGGTCTGTCGAGTCGGCCGAAGAGCGTCGCCCCCGACTAAGTGGCGCTTTTGTGGCCAGATCGTCCGAAGAAGCTGCACGCGTGTTCCTTAGGGAGAGTTGAGCGCTTTGAGTGCGCAGTCACCTTAGAGATCGAGTTCTCATTACTTTAGCGGCAGGCTTTATCGGAGGGCCTCGCATTGCTTTCGGCCGCAAGCGGCAAAGGTGTCACCGTGGTGGACGACTCGCGGGTTTCCCCGATGGTCCGCCTCGAAGGCACAGGAAATCTCCTTGGAAAACCGTTCTAGAGATGGACGAAAGGGGCCTCGCTGGGGTGCACCTCGTGTACAACCGAGCGTCCCACGTTCCTTCAAGGATCCCATCGACTACCTCGACAACGTCGATTCCGGAGGGCTCCTGCTCGACCTTTGTGCGTGCAGCGGAGTGTCGAGAGTCGTAGTGGGAAGCACGTGCCGTCGGCATCTTCCAACGAAAGGACCGGCTATGCATTCTGTTCGCTTCTGGGTGCGCGCTACTGCGGCAACGCTGCTCGTGCTCGTCAGCGTCTTCGGTATAGCGGTGGCGCCGTCCCAGGCTGCTACCAGCACCTCTGTGGTTGAGGCGCCGGCCGTAGCCGGCCAGGTGGCGACCGACTGGAGTGTCTACACCACGTTCTACGGCAAGAATGGTGAGGACGTGCCTCTCCGTAATGGAGATCTCTCGTTCGGACTTCGCCACATCCAGGACAGGCATCCCATGGATACGACCACCTTGGTCGGTTACATCGACAGTGCCCTGGAAGACGGGACTTACACCACTCAATCGAACGGCGATGTAAGGGTCAGGAACAAGACCGCGACCGGCGGCACGTTCAGGGTAGTCTTCACCGAGCGCGTCGACAGCGCGTCAGGGGACGGTCGTTCGGTCGGCATCATCACAGCCTTCCTTGAGTGACCAGGCACTTCAGGAGAGGTCCGGTGGAAGAGGAACCGCGTGGCGCGCTCAGCCTGGACGACTGGATCGACCAGTTCCGGCAAGCTGCAGAGGCGAAGGTCCGCAATGAACTCGGTGAAGAGGGAAACATCGGCGCCCTTCGTGAGCTGACCATCAACCGCAGCGAGACCGGGGGTTGGGCGGTTGCTTCCTTCTCCATTGATGACCGTCCAGGAGTAACCTTCGTGTGGAGTCAGCAGGTTGCACCGGACCTGAGTGCGAAGTGGGAACCTGACTTCGCCGCGATGCTGTTCAGCACACATCTCATCGAGTGGTACCACACCGAAGCCAAGAGGCGCCCTCCCGGCGCTGACGGCGTCATCAGAAACTAGCTACTGAGGTTGAACTCGTGGTGTCGTAGGGGCTGACTGTGACTTAGCACTTCACCTGGCGGTGCTGAGCGCTCTAGTTGGCGAGCTGAGCATTGCGGCTGGCGAGTTGATCTCTGTTTGGTGACGGTGCCTGCGTCGTTGAAGAGCGGGTGCATAGGATCGGCGGCATGGCACTGCGACCCGTCATGGTGAACATAAAGGCTCTTGATCACTCGGCGGTCGGCCGGTTCTGGGCGGAGGCGCTCGGCTGGAGTGCCTACAGCCCCGGCGTGACCACCTACGTCGGGCCCGGCGGCGGACTCGTCTGGCCGGACCCGGTCGTCGTCGGCATCGACGTCGTTCCCGTCCCGGAACCCAAGACGACAGCAAAGAACCGTGTGCACCTCGATCTCGCCACCACCTCTGCGACCCATCAGGCCGAGTTGGTCGCGCGCCTTGAGGCGCTCGGTGCGATGCCGGCCCACGTAGGCCAGGGCCAAGCGCCGTGGACGGTCCTCGCCGACCCGGAGGGCAACGAGTTCTGCGTGCTGGAGCCTCGGGAGATCTACCGGGACACCGGGCCGATCGCCCGGCTGGTGGTCGACTGTGCGGATCCGCAGGCCATGGCCCGGTTCTGGGGTGAGGCGATGGACTGGACCCTGCATGAGGTGACTGACGATCAGGCAGTGTTGCGCTCCGCCAAGGGTGTCGGCCCGTATCTCGAGTTCCTCCGCACGCCCGACGTGCGGACCGTGCCAGACCGCGTCCATCTTGACCTGCTGCCGTACCCCGGTGACGACGAAGCAGCGGAGGTGGCCCGGCTGCGGGCCCTCGGCGCCACCGACCTCGACCTCGGCCAGGGCGAGGTCCCGTGGACGTGCCTGGCCGACCCGGAGGGCCACGAGTTCTGCGTCCTCGCCCTGTCCCACTGACGGGGCGGTCGTCCGCTGCGGTATCACCGGAGGCATGCGGTATCCACAGGGGGGGGCGGGCTGACCGCCGAACGCCAGGAGTTTCGCGAGGGGTTACGGCTCCAGGCCGCGGAGCGGTTCGCTCGGGGTGAGGCGAGTGCGCTGATCGCCAAGGACCTGCGGGTCAGCGTCCGTTCGGTGCAGCGGTGGCGGCGGACACCTCGTCCAGCGCATCCGGCTCGGCCTGCGGCACATCCAGTACCGCAGCCACCTCATAGACGGCTGCCTGGCAGAGACCGGGCTGACCATCAGAGCCGCCTGGGCAGCGAGACGACATCACGAGTTCAACCTCAGTAACTGCGCAGACCTCCACCGAGGACAATTCGGAGCCCAACTCGGCATGAGCGTCCACGCCGTGCGGGTCGACCGCCGTGCCCGCAGGGTCATTCCTTCGCCCAGCCGCCCCGGGCCGCGGAATGGACAGGTACCGGGGACCATGCCCGGTCACTCCGGCAGGCCGCAGGGTCAGCGCACGACCAGGACGTGTTCACCCCGGGGTACGAGTTCACCCACGACCGGCGCGCCGGGGATCTCACCGGCCACCAGCAGTCCGCCGGAGGTCTGCGCGTCGGCCAGCAGCAGCGCTTCCTCCTCGGTCACCGCCGACAGGTCGCTGTGCGGGCGGACCCACTCCAGATTCCGCTGCGTGCCCCCACTCACGTATCCGTCGCGCAGCGCCTGCCGGGCACCGTCCAGGCACGGCACCGCGGCTGAGTCGATCAACGCGGTGACCCCGCTCGCCCGGGCGAGCTTGAAAGCGTGGCCGAGCAGCCCGAACCCGGTCACGTCGGTGGCGCAGACCACGCCCGCCGCGAGCGCCGCCGCGGCCGGCTCGCGGTTGAGCTGTGTCATCGCACGCACCGCCTGCGGGAACACCTCGCCGGTGGCCTTGTGCCTGCTGTTCAGCACACCGATGCCGATCGGCTTCGTCAACGACAGCGGCACTCCCGGCTTTCCCGCGTCGTTGCGCAGAACACGGTCCGGGTCGACCAGACCGGTGACCGCCATGCCGTACTTGGGCTCCGGATCGTCCACGCTGTGGCCGCCCGCGACATGGCACCCGGCCTCCGCGGCCACCTCCAGACCACCGCGCAGCACCTCCCGGGCCAGTTCGAAGGGCAGCACGCCGCGCGGCCAGCCCAACAGGTTCAGCGCCATGAGTGGACGTCCGCCCGTGGCGTACACGTCCGACAGCGCGTTCGTCGCGGCGATCCGTCCCCAGTCGTACGGGTCGTCGACCACGGGCGGGAAGAAGTCGGTAGTGGCGAGCACCGCCAGGTCCTCGGTCAGCCCTACGACGGTGGCGTCGTCGCCGTCGTCCAGGCCGACGAGCAGTTCGCCCGCGGGGTCACGGACCCGCACGCCGCGCCCGAGGCCCCGCAGCACGTCCTCCAGTTCGCCGGGCGGGATCTTGCAGGCGCAACCACCACCGTGGGCGTACTGGGTGAGCCGGATGCGTTCGCGGGGGGTCACAGCCGTCACGTCCACCATGATGCCCCGCCGTGGCGGCTCGCACGCGGATCGTGGCGTTGCGAAGATGGCCGCGTGGCGCGAGGAGGCGTATCCGGCCTGGTGACCGGCGCGGTCTTCAAAACCGTTGAACGGCAGCAGCTGCCGTTGGCGGGTTCGATTCCCGTCCGCCTCCGCCTCCGCCTCCTCGGCCCGTGCCGGGGAGAGCGATGCCGAAGAAGTGCGATGCCGGAGAAGTGCGATGCCGGAGGAGTGCGATGCCGGAGGAGTGCGATGAGTGATCCGCGGCGGCGCATCCCCGGCACCGACACCCTGCTGGCCGAGCCGCGGCTGGCCGAGGCGGTACGGAGGCTGGGACGCCCCCTGGTGAAGGGGGCGGTCACCGATGCCCAACGACGGGCCAGAACAGGGGAGATCGCCCCGGAGGACGTGGTCGAGGCGGCGGTAGGCGGTCTGCCGGAGCGGGCCGGCAGCCTGCGACCGCTGATCAACGCCACTGGGGTGCTGGTGCACACCAACCTCGGCCGGGCGCCGCTGTCGCATGCCGCCCGCGACGCGGTCCTGGCCGCGGCCGGATGGACCGACATCGAATTCGACCTGGCCGAAGGGCGCCGTGCCCGGCGCGGGCGCGGGGCACTCACCGCACTGGCCCGGGCCGTGCCCGGTGCGGGCGCGGTCCACGTGGTGAACAACAACGCGGCCGCGCTGCTCCTGTGCGCCATGGCGCTGGCCGCCGGTGGGCGGGAGATCGTGATCAGCCGGGGAGAGCTCGTCGAGATCGGCGACGGCTTCCGCATCCCCGAGCTGCTGGCAGGCACCGGCGCTCGGCTGCGCGAGGTCGGGACCACGAACCGCACCACCGCTCGGGACTACGCAGGGGCCGTAGGACCCGAGACCGCGTTCCTGCTCAAGGTCCATCCCTCGAATTTCCAGGTCACCGGCTTCACCGCGGCTGCGGGTGTGACCGAACTGGCGGCGCTCGGTCCGCCCTTGGTGGTGGACATCGGGTCCGGCCTGCTGTCCCCGCACCGGCTGCTGCCCGACGAACCGGACGCGGCCACGGCACTGCGTGACGGCGCCGCTCTGGTGACCGCCAGCGGCGACAAACTGCTCGGTGGCCCTCAGGCGGGACTACTCCTCGGCGACGCTCCGCTCGTCGAGCGACTGCGCCGGCACCCCGCCGCGCGGGCCCTGCGGGTGGACAAGCTCACCCTCGCCGCGCTGGAAGCCACTCTGCGCGGCCCCGAAGCACCCGTGGTCACCGCGCTGACCGCCGAGGAGGCCGGGCTGCGGAGCCGCGCAGCCCTGCTGGTCGAGCGACTGCGCGACGCGGGCGTGCAGGCTGCCGTGGTCCGCACGGAAGCGGTTATCGGAGGTGGCGGGGCACCGGCGGTGACGCTGCCCAGCGCCGCGGTCGGTCTGCCTCCCGGCTACGGCCGCCCGCTGCGCACGGGACCGGTGCCGGTGATCGGCCGCGTGGAAGCGGGCCGATGCCTTCTGGACCTGCGTACGGTCGCCGCGTCGGAGGATCGGGCCCTGCTGGACTCGGTGCTGGCTGCGCACCGAGCGGTGCCGGAACGGACGAGGCCGGGCAACGGTGGAAGTGACAGCGGAAGTGAGCGGCCGTGCAGGTGATCGCCACTGCCGGTCATGTCGACCACGGCAAGTCGACCCTCGTACGGCTGCTCACCGGCATGGAGCCGGACCGCTGGGAGGAAGAGCGCAGCCGAGGCCTGACCATCGACCTCGGGTTCGCCTGGACGACCCTGCCCACCGGGGACCCGATCGCGTTCGTCGACGTGCCGGGGCACGAACGGTTCGTGCCGAACATGCTCGCCGGTGTCGGCCCTGTTCCTGCCGTGCTGTTCGTGGTGGCCGCCGACGAGGGGTGGATGCCGCAGTCCACCGAGCATCTCGCGGCGCTCGACGCGCTGGGCGTACGGCACGGCCTGCTCGCCGTCACCCGATCCGACCTGGCGGACCCGGGGCCGGCGCGGGAAGAGGCACTGGCCCGGATGGCGGGCACTGCCCTCGGTGCGGTCGACTCGGTGGCGGTGAGCGGGCGGACCGGCGACGGGCTGGACCGGCTGCGCTCGGGCCTGGCCCGGCTGACCGCGGCGCTGCCGCGCCCCGACGCGGACGCGGACGTACGGCTGTGGGTGGACCGCTCGTTCAGCATCGACGGCGCCGGCACGGTGGTCACCGGCACGCTGGCGGCCGGCACGCTGCGGGTGGGCGACGAGCTGATGCTGGCGTCCACGGGTGCGGCGATGCGCGTACGCGGCCTGCAGTCGCTGGGCCAGGACGCCCGCACGGTGTCCGCGGTGGCACGGACGGCGGTGAACCTCCGCGGCGTGGAGCGCGGCGCTGTCACTCGTGGCGATGCGCTGCTCACCCCCGGCAGATGGCGGGCCACGGGCGAGATCGACGTGACGCTTCGAGGCGAGGGCAGCGAGGACCTGCCCCGGGAGCTCGTCCTGCATATGGGCTCCGCCGCGGTCACCGTCCGGGTCCGGCCCCTGGGCGCGGGCACCGCCCGGCTCCGGCTGACGCGGCCCCTGCCGCTGCGGGTCGGCGACCGTGCTCTGCTGCGTGATCCGGGACGACACCGGGTCGCAGCCGGTGTCGACGTGCTCGATGTGCGACCGCCCGACCTGCGCCGACGGGGCGCGGCGCGACGGCGTGGGGCGGAACTGGCTGCGCTCGCCGGGGCGTCGCCGGCCGTAGTGGCCGACGCCGTACTGCGGCGGCAGCGGTTCGCCACAGCGGACGAACTGCGCGCCATGGGACTGCCGGTGGTGGGCGAGCAGCTCGGGGGCGGGGGCCTGCGGGTGCACCCGGAGACGTGGTCCGGGCTGCTCGACGAGCTGCGCGCGCTCGTCGACCGATGGCGCGGCGATCATCCCCTGGAGCCCGGTGTGCCGGTGGACGCGGTGCGGCAACAGCTGCGGCTGCCCGGGACCGGTGTGGTGGAACGCCTGGCCGGGGCCGCGTCGCTCCCGGTGGTGGAGGGGCGGGTGTGTTGCCCCGGCCGGAGGGGTGAGCTGCCCCCTCCGGTGGAGGCCGCGGTGGCCGAGCTGACCGCCGCGCTGCTGGAGCGCCCGTTCGCGGCGCCGGACGCCCACCGGCTCGCCGAACTGAGGCTGGGAGCCAGGGAGCTGGCCGCGGCGGTGCGGGCGGGCCGGCTGCTGAAGGTGGCCGACGGCGTCTTTGTGCTGCCCGGCGGCGAGACACGGGCCGGCGAGCTGCTCGCCGGACTGCCGCAGCCGTTCACCCTCGGGGAGGCCCGGCAGGCGCTGGGCACCACCCGGCGTGTTGCCGTACCGCTGCTCGAGCTGCTCGACCGCCGGGGTATCACCGAGCGGCTGCCGGACAGCACCCGCCGGGTGCGGGCGCCCCGGCCTGCCTGAACCGCACAGTGGGATCCGGGCCTCCGACGGGAGGTGCGGGCACGGGTAGGCCCCCTTCCTCGACATGCGTCCGTGCCCGCCCGGGCCTACGGTGACGAGGACATGGCTGGGACACGAGGTGGGAGATCGTCGTGGGCCTGCGGCAGTGGATCGAGGGCTGGCCGGTGTACCGGCAGCTCACCGGTGACGATGTGCTGGGCAGAGGAGCGGCGGCTCGCTCCCGGGGCACCGAGCAGCTGCGCGCCCGCACCGAGCAGGCCGACCGGGTCGTGCGGTCGGTGTGCCCCTACTGTGGCGTGGGCTGCGGCCAGCGGGTCTACGTCCAGGACGAGAAGGTCACCCAGATCGAGGGCGACCCGGACTCGCCGGTCTCACGCGGCCGCCTGTGCCCGAAGGGTTCGGCCAGCAAGCAGCTGGTGACCAGCCCCAGCCGCGTCGACACCGTTCTGCACCGGCGTCCGCACGCCACCGAGTGGGAGCGGATCCCGCTGGGCCGGGCGATGGACATGATCGCCGATCGCGTGATCGAGACGCGCCGGCGGACCTGGCAGGACTCGCTCGACGGCGCCACCGTCCGGCGGACGCTCGGCATCGCCAGTCTCGGCGGAGCGACGCTGGACAACGAAGAGAACTACCTGATGAAAAAGCTCTATACGGCGCTGGGGGCCATCCAGATCGAGAACCAGGCGCGCATTTGACACTCCTCCACCGTTCCCGGTCTGGGAACCTCGTTCGGTCGCGGCGGAGCCACGACGTTCCAGCAGGACCTGGCCAATGCCGACTGCATCGTCATCCAGGGCTCCAACATGGCCGAATGCCACCCGGTCGGGTTCCAGTGGGTCATGGAGGCCAAGGCACGGGGCGCGACGGTCATTCACGTCGATCCCCGGTTCACCCGGACCAGCGCCATGTCCGACCTGTTTGTGCCGCTGCGCGCCGGCACGGACATCGTGTTCCTCGGCGCTCTCGTCAACCACGTGCTGAGCAACGAGAAGGACTTCCGCGAGTACGTGGTGGCGTACTCCAACGCGCCGGCCATTCTGCGGGAGGACTTCGCCGACACCGAGGACCTGGACGGGCTGTTCTCCGGTTTCGACCCGGAGGGCAGGGCTTACGAGACCGGGACCTGGATGTACGAGGGGGCGGAGCCCGCCGCAGCCGCCGGCCGCCGGGACCGGTGGAGGGAACGGGCCGAGTCCGGCGCGGCAGAAGAGCAGCACGGAGGCAAGGCTTTCCGCGACACCGCCCGTGCGGAGCAGTACGGAGCGGGCGGCCCGAGTGTGGGCACCCAGCCGACGATGGACCCCACCCTGCAGCATCCGCGCTGCGTCTACCAGGTGCTCAAGCGGCATTTCTCCCGCTACACGCCCGAGATGGTCGAGGACGTCTGCGGCATTCCACGGGATCAGTTCGCCAGGGTGGCCGAGGCGCTCACCGTGAACTCGGGCCGCGAGCGCACCACGGCGTTCTGCTACTCGGTGGGCTGGACGCAGCACACCGTTGGCGTGCAGTACATCCGTACGGCGTCCATCCTGCAGACTCTGCTGGGCAACATCGGCCGCCCCGGGGGCGGCATCCTCGCGCTGCGGGGGCACGCCAGCATCCAGGGCTCCACGGATGTCCCGACCCTCTTCGACTTGCTGCCCGGCTACATCCCGATGCCGTACGCCCATCAGCACCAGGACCTCGATGCGTTCGTGGCCGCAGACTCCGGCGCCACCGGCTTCTGGGGCAACATGCGCTCCTATGTGGTGAGCCTGCTCAAGGCATGGTGGGGTGATGCGGCGACCGAGGAGAACGACTTCTGCTTCGACTATCTGCCCCGGTTGAGTGGCTCCCACGGCACCTACCAGACGGTGCTGAACCAGATCTCCGGGGAGTGCAAGGGCTACTTCCTCGTCGGGCAGAATCCGGCGGTCGGGTCGGCCAACGCCAAGCTGCAGCGGCTGGGCATGGCGAATCTGGACTGGCTGGTGGTGCGGGACCTCCAGCTCATCGAGAGCGCAACGTTCTGGAAGAACGGGCCCGAGATCGAGACCGGTGAACTGCGCACCGAGGAGATCCCGACCGAGGTGTTCTTCATGCCGGCCGCCGCGCACACGGAGAAGGGCGGCAGCTTCACCAACACACAGCGGCTCCTGCAGTGGCACCACAAGGCCGTCGAGCCGTCGGGGGACGCCCGCAGCGACCTGTGGTTCTACTACCACCTGGGTCGCATCGCCCGGGAGAAGCTCGCCGGGTCGACGGATCCGCGTGACCGGCCGGTGCTCGACCTCACGTGGGACTATCCGACGGAGGGCCCGCTGGCCGAGCCGAGCGCAGAAGCCGTGCAGGCCGAGATCAACGGTGCCGGTCCCGACGGGCCCTTGTCGTCGTACACCCAGCTCAAGGACGACGGTTCCACCTCCTGCGGAGTGTGGATCTACTGCGGGGTCCGTGCCGATGGCCACAACCATGCGGCGAACCGCAAGCCGGGCAGCGAGCAGAGCTGGGTCGCCCCCGACTGGGCGTGGGCCTGGCCGGCGAACCGCCGCATCCTCTACAACCGGGCGTCCGCAGACCCCGACGGCAGGCCGTGGAGCGAGCGCAAGAGGTACGTCTGGTGGGACGCCGACCAGGGCCGCTGGACGGGGGAGGACGTCCCCGACTTCGAGCCCACGAAGCCGCCCGACTACGAGCCGCCGCCGGGCGCCCGGGCGGAGCACGCGCTGCACGGCACCGACCCGTTCATCATGCAGAGCGACGGACGTGCCTGGCTGTTCGCCCCGGCGGGACTGGCGGACGGTCCGCTGCCCGCGCACTACGAGCCCTTCGAGTCCCCGGTGGACAATCCGCTGTACCGGCAGCAGACCAATCCGGCACTCGAGGCGTACGACCATCCGGCCAACCGGTACCACCCGAGCCGCAGCGAAGTGTTCCCCTACCCCTTCACCACCTACCGCCTCACCGAGCACCACACCGCCGGCGCCATGAGCCGGACCCTGCCCTATCTCTCCGAGCTGCAGCCGGAGTTCTTCTGCGAGATCTCCCCCGCTCTCGCCGCGGAGCGCGGGCTGGAACACCTGGGCTGGGCGACCATCGTCACCGCGCGCACGGCGGTGGAGGCGAGGGTGCTGGTGACCGACCGGATCCAGCCGCTCAAGGTCCGGGGCCGGACGGTCCACCAGGTCGGGCTGCCGTATCACTGGGGCCCGAACGGGCTCTCCACCGGGGACGCGGCGAACGAGCTGCTGTCCGTGGTGCTCGACCCCAATGTCCACATTCAGGAGTCCAAAGCGGCGACCTGCGACATCCGTCCGGGCCGGCGTCCGCGTGGCCCTGCCCTGCCGGCCTTCGTCGCGGACTACCGCCGGCGCGCCGGTATCACCGACGACACCGGTTCACCCCGACAGGGCCCGAGTGCAGGAGGAGGTTCCCAGCCGTGACCGCCGACCACAGCGGATGGTGCGGCCCGCTGGCCGATCCCAGCGCGGACGCCGGATACCCGGACACGCATCCGCCCCGGATGGGCTTCTTCACGGACACGTCCGTGTGCATCGGCTGCAAGGCGTGCCAAGTGGCGTGCAAGGAGTGGAACCTGGTCCCGCCCGAGGACGACGCGCCGGACCTGCTGGGGCTGTCGTACGACAACACGGGCGCCCTGGGCGCCAACACCTGGCGTCACGTGGCGTTCATCGAGCAGCAGGTGGCGCCGGAACGCCCGCCTGTCGAGCTGGGGATGCCGACCATCGGTGCGCCCGAGCAGCCCGCCGGGGACGGGGAACCCGGGGTGCGCTGGCTGATGTCGAGTGACGTGTGCAAGCACTGCACGCATGCGGCATGTCTGGACGTGTGCCCCACGGGTTCGCTCTTCCGCACCGAGTTCGGCACCGTCGTGGTGCAGCAGGACATCTGCAACGGCTGCGGCTACTGCGTGCCCGCCTGCCCGTACGGGGTGATCGAGACCCGGAAGGGCGACGGCCGGGCGTTCAAGTGCACGCTGTGCTACGACCGCCTGGGGGCGGGCAAGGAGCCCGCCTGCGCCCAGGCGTGCCCGACCGACTCCATCCAGTTCGGCGTGTTGGAGGAGCTGCGCGAACGGGCCGACCGGCGGATGGAGGAACTGCACGGGCGCGGCGCCCCCGAGGCACGCCTGTACGGCCGTGACCCCACGGACGGCGTCGGCGGTGACGGGGCGTTCTTCCTGCTGCTCGACGAACCCGAGGTGTACGGGCTGCCGCCCGACCCCGTCGTCACCACATGCGACCTGCCGTCGATGTGGCGGTACGCGGCCGTGGCGGCGCTCGGCGTGGCCGCGAGCGTCGCGCTGTCCTTCGTGGGGCGGCGCCGGTGAGGAGCACCCAGTGAGGAGCACCCAGTGAGGAGCACACAGTGACAGCGGCTGACGGACAGCGGCAGCAAGCCACCGTTCCGCGGGCGGAGTTCCGCTCCTATTACGGCCGGCCGATCCTGAAACGCCCCACCTGGAAGGTGCCGGACGTGCCGGGATATCTCTTCCTGGGCGGGACGGCCGGTGCTTCGGCAACCATGTCGGCGGTGGCCGACTTGACGGGGCGGCCGGAACTTGCCCGAGTCGGCAGGTGGGTGGCCGCCGGCGGCGCCCTCGTCGGCGTCGGCGCCCTGGTCCACGACCTCGGCCGTCCCGAGCGCTTCCTGATGATGCTCCGCGTCCTCAAGCCGACGTCCCCACTGTCCGTGGGCTCGTGGATCCTCTCGCCCTTCTCCGCGCTGACCACCGCGTCGGTCGCCTCCCAGGTGACCGGGAGGTTCCCTCTGCTGGGCCAGCTGGCCGGACTCGGCGCCGCCGCGCTCGGGCCGGCGATGTGCACCTACACGGCGGTGCTGCTCGCCGACACCGCGGTGCCGGCGTGGCACGAGGCGTACCCAGAGCTGCCGTTCGCGTTCGCCGGCAGCGCGCTGGCCTGCGGGGCGGGAGCCGCACTGGTCGGCGCACCGCACACGGATCACCGGCCGCCGTTCCGGATGGGCATGCTGGGCGCGGCCATGGAACTCGCTGCGATGCACCGGATCGAACAGCGGCTCGGGCTGGTCGGTGAGCTGTACGTCCGGGGCCGGCCGGGCAGGCTGCTGAAGCTGAGCAAGGCCTTGACCGTGGCCGGGGCGGGGCTTTCCGTACTGGGGCGCCGCAGCAGGGCGGCTTCGGCACTGGCGGGAACGGCGTATCTGGCGGCGGGGCTGTGCACGCGGTTCGGCATCTTCGAAGCCGGTGTCCGGTCCTCTGAAGACCCGAAGTACGTCGTGGTCCCGCAGCGGGAACGCCTCGAGGCGGCGTAGCGCTTGAGGACAGCAGTCCCTCAGCAGTCCCTCGACGCTACGCGGTGGCTGGGCTCGTCCAGGCATAGACGTACGGCCGCTGTGGCGACCGTACGTGTTGGGCAGACTACGGATTCATGCCCCAGGCGACCCTCGAGCGTGCGCGCCGCCGTACGAGCGCACCGCCTGGCGCACCCGTGCTGCGGGTGCCATGGCGCTGATGACCAGGGCGAGGACCAGCGCGACCGATCCAGCGATGACGTTGCTGGTGATCGTGCGGGCGGTGTCGACATTGCCGGCGATGGCCCACGGGCTGATGATCGTCCACAGGCCGATACCGGCGGCGGCCCAGCTCATGGCGTGGGTGCGCTCGTATGCCGTCCCGAACCCCGCCACGCAGAGCGTGTATGCGATACCGGTGATGAGGTTGCTGATCGCCAGCGGCGTCAGGGCATCGAACCCTGCCACCCACGGCGAGACCGTCAGGTAGAGACCGGCGAGGACGGCCAGCGCCTCGGCGGCCTGGGCGGGCAGCGTCACCGTGGCCTGCTCGGAGCGTGCGCGCAGCTCGAGCAGGTCCGGGTGGTGTTCGATGGGGGTGGGGCTCGTAGGAGCGGTCACCAAGACCACCTCCTCAGGAAACTTCTCATTGCACATTTGCGGTACCCCATCGGAGCAGGTCTAACTTTGCATGCTCCGTAAAGGTTCCTCTGTCGCAATGCAGGAAATTTGCCACGTCCTCTGAGGCCGCCCGGCGGGGGCTTTGGCGTGTGTCTGCCGCAGGCAGCGGTCGCGATGGGTGGCCGCTCGGACGCTGAGCGTGCCGACGGGATCCGATGCTGCTCGACGACATCGGTTTCCTCTTGCTGGGCCTGCGATCACGCGGCAATGCCGTCACCCGTGCGGGAATCAATCACCGCGCCCGCGCCGACGGCAGCGCGCATCCGGGCCGGGCCTGGTCTTCAGCGCCCTTATCCCCGACATGGACTACTTCAACAATCGCAGCGGCTGTGTCCGCCCCCTGTACCGCAACGCCGCCGCCACGGCACCGAATGTGGCCCCCGGACTGCTGCCGCTGCTCAACCGTCGGCTCGGCATACCCGTGATCCCCGAGGACTTGCTGGCCTATATCGCCGCGGTGGTCTCCCACCCGGCTAATCCGACCGCTTCCGCGAGGACTGCTGGTCCCAGGCTCGGACCCCCCTCACCTGCGATCCGGTGCTCCGGCGGTGCGCAGTCGCCCTTGGACGCCGAATCTTGTGGCTGCACACCTACGACGAGCGGTACACCAGCCAGGAGGAAGACTGGCCTCGCTGCGCGCCCGCGACTCCAACGACTCGGGCGGATGACAGCGCGCAATCTGCTGGCTGCGGCGGTGAGTTGATGATGTGAGAGACCGTCCGGTCCAGCCGGTGATCACCCGTTGATGATTGCGACCGCCCGCGGCATATGCCACCTACAAGTCGTGGAAATTGCACAGCGATCGGTGAAGGTCGTTGGTCGTGATCGATTCGTGTCCGCCGCGTGATCCACTTTCCCGCCACGCAGGTAGGCTGATCATCGGCCTTGGAGTTCAACTCTCAAACGCAGTAGGAGACTCGTGAGCACCTGGACAACTTTCGCCGCCTTTGTTGCTACGGCTGCACTTGCCGTTGTCATCGCTCTGAGTGTGAGTGGCGCAACGGCGGAGCCCGGTGCCGACTCGTCCGGGCGGCCATCGACTGTGCTGGCCATCGAGGCGCGGTACATGTGGTGATGGTGGCGGTCACAGGTTGTCGCGTCAGCGTCTGACCAATCTCTGGATTCGGGCACCGGCTCTGTGGGAGTTAGCTCATGAGCCGGTCACGCCCCAATCCCTGAGAAGCCGCTGCAGGCTCTCCGCTTCAGCCTCGGCTTCAAGTCTTTGATAGAGAGCGAGGGCCTGCTCGCCGTAGTTGCGTGCCCGTTCAATGCTGTGAGACGACAGGGCGGTGCGGGCAAGCCCCGCGAGGGCGTGTGCGGAGCCGAGAGGAAATCCGATGCCCTGGGCGACATCCAGCGCTTGTTCATAGACCTTCAGCGCGGGGCCGAGCCGCCCTGACTCGCGCTGCATATCGGCCACGCCGATGAGCGCTCGCTGGCGCTCGTACGCGTTATCAATGCTGCGGGCAACTTCTTCCGCCATAGTGAAGTGCAGCAGGGCCTCGCCCCTTCGTCCGCTTTCCCCATAAGCCGTGCCCATGCTGATCAGTACGTCCGCTTCGCCAGGGGTGTCGCCGCTGGCCCGGTAACTGTCGAGAGCCCTTTGGAAACAGGCGAGGGCCCGGGCCGTCTGCCCAGTCGCCCGGTAGACGCCACCGAGGTTGGCGTCGAGGATGGCGATTTCCTGTTGGCCGCCGAACTGCCGTACCAGCGTCAGGGACTGTTCGTAGAAGTCACGGGCTTCTTCATAGCGGCTCTGGAGGTAGTGGAGGTGACCCAGATTGTTCAGCGCCTTGGCTTGCCCGTGCAGATCCCCCAGCTCTTGGAAGATAGCGAGCATTGCACGGAATGTGCGGAGCACCTCGTGGTGCCGTCCCGCGTAAGAATGGGCCACGCCCTGGATGTTGAGGCATTCCGCTTCTCCGTACCGGTCACGGACCTTCTGGTACAGGGTCAAGGTTCGGTCCAGAACGTGCAGGGCCAAATCACCGTGGCCCGCCGCCAGGTGGGCGCGGCCTGACTGGAGGAGAGCGTCGGCACAGCCGTGGTTGTCGTGGAGGTCCTGGAAGAGGGACAGAGCCTCCGTGGCGCAACGCAAGGCCTCGTCGTGGTTCTTCTGGGCCAGCACATCCGCATGCTCCACCAGGGTCCGGGCGAGTGCCGCCCGGTCGCCGCGCGTTCGGAGGAAAGACGCAGCGGTGCCGTGTAGCTCGGCTGCGATGTCCCAAGTGCCCCAGAGCTTCAGCGCCTTGGCCAGTACGTGCGGAAAGAGCGCGGCGTAGCCCGGGTACTCGGCAGCGGCGGTTCGCGCGACGGCCAAGAGGTTGGCGCGTTCTACGGTGAGCCACACCGATGCCTCGTCCGTGTCGGTGAACTTGGGAGCGTATGGGGACTCGTGCTCCGGCCCCCCGGGCAGCGTGCGTCGGTGCGGGTGGACTAGGCGATCCGCGCGATGAGCAGCGGTGACGTAGTGGGCAAGGAGTCGGTCGACCGCTTTACGACGAGTGGATTCCGACTCCGTCTGGGAGCAGACCCTGAGTCCGAAGGCCCGGGCAAGATCGTGGAGCCGGAAGCGGTCGGGGACGGGCTCTTCGAGGAGGTGGCCGTCCAACAGCTCTTCTATGCTCGTGTGGGTCCGTACAGCGTGTTTTCCGGTATTCAGGCCGGCAAGTGCTGTTGCTGCACCCAGGGTGATGTCGGGGCCCGGGTGCAGGGCCAAGCGGCGGAACAGCCGCTTTGCGGGACCGCTGAGTTCGGCATAGGAGAACCGGAAGGCCGAGTCGACGGCGTCGTCGAACTCGTCGAGAGGATCAGCTGCCTGTGCCAGCCGGCCGAGGAGATGGCCGAGGTCCCACGAGTCACGATGCCGGAAGCGGCTCGCCAGCAGCTGTACGGCGAGGGGATGGCAGCCGCACGCATCGATGACCTGCCCCAGGGCAGTGACGTCGGCGGACACTCGGGCGGCGCCCACGATCCGTGTGAAGAGGGCGGCTGCCTCTGCTTTGGACAGGACGTCGAGGAAGAGCGCTGTGGCGCCGCCAAGCCCGGCGAGCCGGTTGCGGCTGGTCACGATCACGCGACAGGTGGGAGCGCCTGGTAGCAGAGGCTTGACCTGAGCGGCGTCCCGGGCGTTGTCGAGGATCACCAGCGCACGGTGGCGAGCTGTCCATTCCCGCCATCTGGCCGCGCGCTCGTCGAGGGAGTTGGGCAGGTCCTTGGGCGCCCCGGAGGCGTGGAGCAGGACTGCGAGCGCCTCGGCGGGATCATAGGACGGCTGATCGCTGTAGGCGTGTAAGTCCACATAGAACTGGCCGTCGGGATAGGACGTACGCAGATGGTGCGCGGCGCGGACGGCCAGAGCCGTCTTCCCGATCCCGGGCATGCCGTGGACGACGGTAAGCGGTAGGGCCGTTGTCTCGCTGTCACTGGATTCGGAGTTCGTGAGCAGGACGCGCAGTTCGCCGGCACGCCCCGTGAAATCGCGAGTATCCCGAGGGAGGTTGTTGCGAGACTCCGGCCCGGATGTTTGCGCAATGCCGGAGTTCGGCTCCATCAGCGTGCGGTCCTGCTCCAGTATGCGCAGGTGGAGCTCCTGCAGTTCCGCTCCGGGCTCGATCCCTTGTCCTTGGCGGAGGCGCTGGCGTGTGTTCCGGTAGAGGGCGAGGGCCTCGTCGGGCCGCCCGGAGCGGTATAGCGCCACCATCAGCGCGGCGATCACCTTTTGCGCAAGCGGATTCTCTGAGGCGAGTTCGTGCAGTTCGCCGATGAGATCCGCATGTCGTCCCAACTCCAGCTCCAAGCGGATCCGTTCCTCCCGCACGTGGCGGTAATCCTCGATCAGTCGGGCACGTGCTGACACAGCCCAGTCGCTGGAGAACTCCGCCAACGGCTCACCCCGCCAGAGGGCCTCGGCGGTGCGGAGCAAACCAATGGCCAGGTCCCTCTCGCCTCGCTGAGCCGCTGCGCTCGCGTCCCTACGCAATCGCTGGAAACGCAGCAGGTCGACGTCCTCAGGATCGACGACGCGGAGCTGGTACAGACGCGGAGAAGGCCTGTCCACCTGGACCAAGTCGCCAACTGCCTTGCGCAGCCGCCTCCGAAGCCGGGAGAGATAAGTTCGCAGCGTGTCCACGGCTGTCCTGGGCAGCTCGTCGTCCCAGACGCGGTCCATGATCGCGTCCACACTGACCGGCTCTCCCCGTGCGTGGATCAGTACGGCCAGCACGCAACGCTCTTTCACGGAACCGAGCTCGAATTGCTGCTCGTCGTGCCATAGTTCAACGGGTCCCAGTGCAAGAAGTTCCACCATCGCCCCCGACGGGTGTGCGACTTCCTGCTGCCGCCTCCGGCAGCGCCCGCACGTTCGTACGGCACTCAACTTACTGTTGCCGCGGTCAGGCGTAGCCGACAGACGCGCACAGGAGCGCAGCGGGCGCACAGTCGGCGCCACGCCCACGCCGTGCGCGGTGTGCAGGATTTCTGCAAGCCCGCCATCCAGGGCCCAAGGGCACCTCTCCGTTAGCGGCCGCGGCCCCTCGCGGTTCGCCGGACCGAGTGACCGGTCCGAGGAGAAGGAGCATCGGGGGATTGAATCGATGAGCGTGGCAATGCTGGAAGCGCACTGGCGACATGTGCCGGTGCGTCTGGACGTCGAGCGCTGGGCCACCCGCCAGATCCGCAGAAAGGTCCTGGTCGTAGTGCACACAGTGACCGCCGGTCAGCGGTTGCTCGATACGGTCCGTCTTCTGGAGGGCGACCCACGGGTGCAGGTGTTCTTCACCGCGGCACCCGACGTGTTCAGCAACGGTGTGGCTGCCTTCCTGGAGGAGCTCAAGGGACTGGTCCTGCCGTGGAGCGACGCAGTGCAGACGGCATTCGACCTTGCGCTGGCCGCAGGGCACGGCGGCCTCCATGAACTGCACGCGCCCGTGATCGTGCTCCCGCACGGCGCCGGGCACAACAAGTTCGTTCCTGGTGGGCGACGCGGACGCGTGGTGGCGGAGCGGGAGGTGTACGGCCTCAGCAGGCAGTGGCTGATACGGGACGGCAGGGTGGTACCCGAGGTCATCGTTCTTGCGCACCACGAGGAGCTCACTCGCCTCGGTCGGGAGTGCCCCGAGGCACTGCCCGCTGCCGAGGTGGTGGGCGACCCCTGCTTCGACCGCATCACCGCGAGCCTGCCCTCACGGGCGCTGTACCGCGAGGCGCTGCACATCAAGGCCAAGCAGCAGTTGGTCGCCGTCTGCTCTACCTGGGGGCCGAACTCGCTGTTCGGAAAGGCCTGGGAGCTGCTGGAGCGGTTGGTGACGGATCTGCCCCGCAACGAGTACGGCACCGTCCTGTTGCTGCATCCGAACGCTTGGAACACCCACAGCGAATGGCAGATCCACAGCTGGCTGGCCCGGCTGGGACGCGCGGGGCTCAACGTCGTCAGCCAGTACGCGGACTGGGTCGGGGCACTCGTCGCCGCAGATTACATCGTGGGGGACCACGGCTCCGTCGCGCTCTACGGCGCAATGATCGGCGTTCCTGTTCTGATGGCCGGCCTCCCTGACGCGGATGTGGATCCCGGGGCGCCCATGGCGGAGCTGAGCTCCTTGGCGCCCCGACTGCATGCGGACCGTCCGCTGCGTCAGCAGCTCAACCGCAGCCTCAAGACATACCGATCGCATCGCTATGAGCGCATCGCGGCCCGCATTACCTCCGAACCAGGGCAGTTCGCCCGCAAGATGCGCGCGCTGCTCTACCGCAAGCTACGGCTGCGGGCGCCTGCCGGATGCCCGACCACGGAGCCCGCGCGACGCCCACTCACGGTGCGGTACGACGAGCCCGGCAGCGTCATGTCATGAGAGCGCTGACCGTCGTCGTGTCCGAGGCGGCCGTGCCGGAAGCGGGCAGGGTGGGAGGACCGGTACGCCGTACGCGGATCGCGATGGTGCACCCGGACTCCGGGGCCCCCATCGTCGACGAGCATCTCCGTGTCCGACTCCCCGCGCCAGGCCCGTGGCCTCTGCTTGCCGATGTGCTACTGACGAAAGGCGACGAAGCCCAGAGCGCCGAGTTGGCTGCTCGTCATCCCGGCGCCCTGGTGATTGTGGTGCACGGCGGATCCCAATGCTGGCTACGCCTCGGCTCCGAAGGCCTCGTGAAGACGCTGAGAACGCGGCCGCCGGTGTCGGGAGCCAGCTGGGGAATCTGGGCCTCGCTGGCCCATACCTGGCTGGTGGCCGGGCTGCCTGTCGCAGCGCTGGGATCCGCGTCGGTGCGTGTCCTACGGGCTCACTCCGCGGCACCGCCCTCCAGACTCTCGAGCCGGGCCCGCACTGCCAAGGCTTCGGCTGATTCCGACCGGCCCACCGCGGAGAAGAGGTCCAACGCCTCCCGGTAGTGGTCCCCGGCGAGGGCCGGCCGCCCGCGCCTCTCGGCGAGCCTGGCCAGGCTCGCCAGGGCGCGGGCCGTCTCATAGTCGGCGGTGATGCTGCGCAGCGTGGTGAGGGCTGTGGAGAGCCGGTCCTCCGCCTGGTCGAGGAGATCCCGGCTGAGGTACGCGCGGCCCAGAGCAGTGGCCGCGCGTGCGGCGTTGTACGTATCGCCGGCTTCCTGCAGCGTGGTGTAGGCAGCGCCGGCCTCGGCAGTTGCTTCCTCCGGGAGCCCTTTCGCAAGCGCAACGTCAGCAAGGTTGAGCCGGGCCAGTCCGCCGGCACGTCTGTCGCCGCACTCGGGCAGCTCCGTGGCCGCACGCGTGAAGAACTCGGCCGCCTCATCCAGGCGGCCGAGTCTCTGGTAGGCCAGCCCCCGGTAGTTGAGCGTGCGGGCGTAGCCGAGCGCATCCCCGCTGCTATGGAAGGTCCGTGCCGCCCGCTCGAACATCTCGAGGGCGCGCTCGTGGCTCCCCATGTCAAGCTCGCCCAGACCGGCCGATGTGAGCATCCGGCACTCGGCCGGCCTGTCGCGTAACTCCCGAGCCGCGGCAAGACCTTCCTCGTGCGCGGTACGCCAGTGCTCGTAGAACTTGCGCCGAAGGAAGAGGGGCCACATGGCGTCGGCAAGCTGCCAGCAGACGGCCGGGAAGCCCGCAGCGCGGGCGCGGCGAATCACGGCCATCAGATTGGGCAGCTCGCGCTCCAGCCAGTCCAGCGCGTCTTCGGCGCCGTCGCCGAAGTCTGCCGTTACCACCGGTCCCGCACCGTAGTCACGGCGCATCGTGCGGTGCTGGGGGTCCACGATTTCCTCGGCGCGGGTGGCGGTGGCGAGGTAGTGGTCGGCAATGCGACGCAGGGCAGCAGCGCGCTCCTGCAGGGATTCGTCCTCCTCCGCCTTCGCGACGGCGTGCAGCCGTACGAGATCGTGGAAGCGATAACGCTCTTCCCCGGCGTCGATGAGCAGATTCGCGTCGTACAGCACATCCAGCAGATCTGCTGCATCCCCGGCCAGCGCTGCAGCCGCAGCCGTGCTGGAGAACTCCGGCCCCGGGTGCAGACCCAGCAGCCGGTAGAGCCGGGCAGCGTCTGGGGGCAGCTCCTGGTACGACAGGTCCAGCGTCGCTCGCACATTGTGGTCACCTTTGATGGCCAACGCCCCCAGTCGGTCATGCTCATCGGTCAGCGCACGCACCATCGCGGTGATGCGGCGCCGCGGGCGCACTGCCAGACGCGCACCAGCGATACGAACCGCCAGCGGCAGCCCGGCACACAGCTCGACCAGGGCGCGCGCTTCGTCGGGCTGCGCGGCCACCCGGCCGTCGCCGAGAGTGAACTCCAGCAGCTCGACGGCGGCCTCCGTCGCAAGGGGATCCAGATGCACCTCGTAGCAGCCGTCAACGGTCAGCCCTGGCATCCGCCATCGGCTGGTCACGACGGTCACGCTCTGTCCGGCCGGCAGTAGCGGCCGGACCTGGGCCGCGGTCGCGGCGTCGTCGAGCAGCACCACGAGCCGTCTGTCCGCAGTCAATGACCGGTACATCGCGGCCCGTTCAGCTAGTGCCCCAGGCACCCGCTGGGACGGCACACCCAGGGCGCGCAGCAAGCGGCCCACTACCTCCCCTGGGGCTGCCGGTCCGCCCGGGGACTGCGCGCCCAGATCCGCGTACAACTGACCGTCGGGAAAGTCGGGCCGCAGCGTGTGCAACCAGGCAAGTGCGACCGCAGTCTTCCCGACCCCGCCCAGTCCACTAACCGCAGCCAGCGTGGAACGGCCCTCCCGCGTGGTCTCGGCGCGGTGACGCTCCAGTGCGTTGAGCTCCGTCGTGCGGTCGGTTATACGGACCGACGGCGGAAGTTGCCACGGCGCCTGCTCTCCGGCCGCCGGCTCGGCACCGATGTGGATGCCGCCATACACGGTCCCGGCCTGTACGGCGGAGCCGTACACCGTTCCGCCTAACTCGTTGTGGCCACCGCGCTCATGTCTCCGCACCCATCCCCCTCCGAAACGTGCGATTGTTGCTAAAGGACATCCTTTCCGCACATGCGAGCGATATCCGCGGCTCGGGAGGTGATGTGGGTCTCCGGTGCCCGGTTACGCTCGTCACGTGCCCATGTAATTGCGCTTGGCATATGCGGTCGGGATGGTCCGAAGGATTGTATAGGGCTCGTGGCGGACCCAGATGGCACCGACTGCGGGTCCTGCCGGAGGATCTCATGGGTTCGAGGGAAGCGCCCCGCCGGCGAGTGGCCGAACCGGATTGGGTGCCATGGCCAGGAGGGCTGGGCCGCCAGGTGCCGTATGGGGGTGTCCAGTGGGTACCACCTCGTTAGGTGGTTTGGAGCTTTCCTGGAGGGGCTGGGCCCGTGCTGCCGATGCTCCAGGTACTCCTCAGAGGCGGAATCACGAACACTGGTTTGGGGGACGGAATTGAGGCGCGTATTGACGTGGACAAGTGCCGGACTGGGTGGAGTTGCTCTGGTTGGGCTCGGTGTGTTCTTCGTCTCTGTTGGCCTGGACGAAGCTGATCAGTTGGCGAGCGTGATCGGCGTCTTCGTCGGGTTGAGTGGCTTAGCGCTATCGGCCTATGGGGTGGTATCGGCGCGCGGCAGTACTGGCGTGCCACCCGCGAACACAGCACGTAGCCGCGGTGGTGACGTCACCAACACCATCCGTGGAGCCACGGTCCATGGAGGCGTGCTCCAGGCCCGAGACATTGTCTACGACCCATCCGCCGACTCGAGCACGGATAGGGCTGGAACGACTTCGAACACGGTTGTCGGCGGGGTCATAGACGGCGGTTTGAGCCAGGCACGCGACGTACGCGAGAGACCGCCGGACTAACTTCGATCTTGCGTGATGGGCTGTCAGCTTGCTGATGGCCGTTCTTTCCTGTTCCTCGGTGCTGTTTTCGGCGCGCGAGCAGGCCGATGGCCCGGCGTCGCGCCGGGTGGGCGCCGGGTTCCACGGCTCCGGTGAAGTGGTGCTGCTCGCAGGGACAGGTCGTTGTCGCTGGTCAGCCGGGGTTCGGCAGGGCCTGCAGCCGCTGGATCGCGCTGGTGATCACGGTTGTCCAGGGCCAGTGGCGGG
>NZ_JBQQBX010000044.1:0-47791 GCF_052245475.1 Streptomyces sp. 7N604
AGCCTGGTACGTGGACCTGACGTCTCGTCAAAGAGGTGCGTCCCGCGTGGGTTTTTCCGGCATACGTTCCGTCACGTCGCAACGGCACCGCACGATCACCCTCGCCGCGCTCGCCCTCGCACTGGCCGCGGCAGCCGCCCTGCTCCTCGCGCTCCCCGGCTCCCCCCACGACGAGGCAACCCGCTGCCGCGGCCTGAAGGTCGGCTCGTGGGCCGCCGACGACCGTACGACCGGCGAGTTCGCCCGCTACGGGGACGACGGCAGCCGCTTCGACGACTGGACCGGCGGCGACGGCACCCACTCCGTACGGCTCCCCGACGGCCGCACCCTGTGGCTGTTCTCCGACCCCTTCCTCGGCCAGGTCCACCCCCCGCCCAACCCGGAGGGGCAGCCGCACTCCTGGCGGGACAACTCCGCTCCCGGCGGCGCTCTCGGCGGCACCCCCGGCGCTCCCGCCTGGCTGCGGAACGCGGCCGTCGTGATGTCCCCTTCCGGCCGCCTGGAGCGGACACTGACCGGCGGTACGGCGGCTGCCCCCGCGCCGCTGTTCCCCAATCCGCCGTCCGCGGGGCAGCAGCAGTGGCGGTGGCCGGTCGAGGCGGTCGTCGAGCCGCGCACGTCCGGTTCGCCAGGCGCACCGTCCGAGAAGTCCGAGAAGTCCGGGAGCGTCGTCCGCGTCCTGCTGTGGACCCGTACCGCAGGGGCCCCTCCCTGGCTCTACGGCGTCCCGGCCGCCACCGAGGTCGCCACCCTCTCGCTGCCCGACCTGCGCCTCGAGGGCATCGAGCGGATCTCCGACCAGACCCGCACCGCCGACCCGGCGCGCCGCGTCCTCTACGGCACGACAGCCGTCCGCAGCGGCCGCTGGACGTACGTGTTCGGCGGCGACGACGGCCGCGGTGCCACCCCCGCCCGCCCCTCCTCGCACGCCTACCTCGCGCGCGTGCCGCATGGGCGGCTGGCCGATCCGTCCGCCTGGCGCTACTGGGACGGCGGGCGCTGGCAGCCGGACCCGGACCGTGCGGCGCCCGTCCTCGGCGACGGCGGGCGGCGGGGCGTCGGCAGCGCGTTCACGGTGGTGCGCAAGTACGGCACCTGGGTGCTGCTCACCATGGACGCGGGCGGCCCGCACGCGGCCGGCCTCGCCACCATCACCTCGTACTGGGCCTGCTCCCCGCGTGGCCCCTGGCATGGGCCGTCCGGTGGCTTCGAGGCACCCCTGCCGCCCGACTCCGCGGCGCGACGCGAGGTCGCCGCGTACAACCCCCAGGCGCACCCGGAGTTCACCTCCGGAGGGAGGCTGCTGCTCAGCTACGACGTCAACTGGCTCGGCTCCGACCCGTCGGCCGCGCACGCCAACGTCAACCGCAACGTGTCCCTCTACCGCCCGCGGTTCGTCCGGCTGCGCCTGGAGCCGGCCGGCGAGCAGCGGCCCGCGCCCGCACCCGCGCGGGAGCCGTGAGTGAGCGGCGGGACCGGACGCCGCCCGTGTGTGCGGAGGCGGGGTGGGGGAGAATGGCAGCATGACTGAGCGCAAGCCACCCGGCGTCGGCTTCGAGTCATGGGTCGACAAGCAGATCCGCGAAGCTGCGGACCGTGGCGAGTTCGACGACCTGCCCGGCGCGGGCAAGCCCATCCCCGGCCTGGACAGGCCCTACGACGAGCTGTGGTGGATCAAGGAGAAGATGCACCGCGAGAACGTGTCCTATCTGCCGCCGACGCTCACCCTGCGGAAGGAGGCGGAGGACGCGCTGGCCGCGGCGTCGCAGGCCGCGTCGGAGTCCGAGGTCCGGCAGATCGTGGCGGACATCAACGAGAAGATCCGCGAGGCGATCAGGAAGCCGCTCTCCGGTCCTCAGCTCAACCTCGTTCCCTTCGACGCCGAGCGCGTCGTCCGTGAGTGGCGCGAGCGGCGGACATGAGGCCTTGAGGCCTTGAGGACACGAGGTCAAGAGGCAAGAAGGCCACGAGGTCATGAACCGCCGCAAGCACGCCGTACGCGGACCGCGTTCCCGTGGCCGGACGTCATCACGCGTCTCATCACGCGTCACACTCCGAAGAGTTCGCCGCACGCCTCCAGGCCATGCACGTGCACCGGGACCGCACGCCGTGACTCCCACTCCGCGCGGTCCAGGCGCAGCCGTTGTATGGTCCGCAGTTCCCCGCGCACTGACGCGGTGCTGAGACCGTCCGGGCGGTAGCCGAGCTTCCGCGACACCCCGAGCGAGCGTGGGTTGTCCGTCATGGCGGCCGACGTCACCCAGCGCGCGCCAAGACCCTCGAAGGCCAGGTGCAGCGCCGCCGCCCGCATTTCCGTGCCGATGCCCTGCCCTTGATGGGCGATCCCCAGCCAGGAGCCCGTCTTCGCCTCCCGGGTCATGGCGAAGTCCGTCGCGAACAGGTCCTGCCGACCCACCACTTTCCCGTCGCGCAGCACGGCCAGGCTCAGGGTCCACTTCTCCGGGCGCCAGTCCGCGATGGTGCCCAGCACGTGCTGGAAGGTGGCCCGACCCCGCCCCTCCGGCCCGGCATCGCTCCAGGGAAAGAGGAACGGCATCTCCGCCGGATCGTGCACCCCGTCCGCGGCGACCGCCGCCAGCTCATCGAGCAACTCTGTGTCCGGCAACCGCAGCTCAAGCCGCGGCGTCGTCATCCGCAGCCCGTACACGGGCCAGAAACGCCTCTCCATAACGAGAGCCTGCCGAACTCCCCATCGGATCGTCGAATGAATTAGTGCGCTGCCAGGTGGACCATGACGCCTGCGGCGGCCACGCGGCGCAGCACCGATATGCGGCTCCGCCGCGTGGCGCACATCGAAGGGAAAGGCCCGCCGGCACGCCCTCGTCGGTCATCTGCGGAAGGGCAGCGGCTCACCGGTTTCGAGCAGGCTCTTCAGGCTGGACAGAAGCATCGGCCAGCCCGGCCGGACGACCTTGAGGAAGAGGCCGTCCGGGTCCAGGTCGCTGTGGACCACCGCCAGGTGGGTCACCTCTCCCATCGGGCCGAGGTGGAACGAAATCGTGGACGGGTGCCCGCCGTTGGCCTCGGGCTGGTCGGTCTGGGACCAGTCGTAGACGAGCCGCCGGCCGGGGACCGACTCCGCCACCGTCCCCGTTCCGTCCGGGGACCGGCTGACCAGCGGCGAACCCGCCTGCCAGTCCGTCTCGAAGGACATGCCGAAACGCCAGCGCGGCACCAGGGCGGGGTCGGTCAGGGCCTCCCAGACCTTCTCGGGTGTGGCGCGTACGTAGAAGTCGAAGGTCAGGGTCGTCATCCGCGGAGCTCTCCGTCGATCGGCTGTCGGCATCGGCCGTTGGTGGATCAGTGGATACCCGATTCTGGGCGCTCCAGCCACGCTGCGCCGCCCAGTGACGCGCGCGTGGGCGCGTTGACGAGGCGACCACCGCACACGCAGGGGTGAGGCCGGAGCCCGGAGAGGGGCGCCGGGCCTCACGCCTCGTCCGGCCCTCTCACACCTCGTCCGGCTCCACCCCCGCCAACTCCCCCTCCAGCCGCACCCACCGGGTGATCCCGATCCCCCGGAGGAACGGCACATCGTGGCTCGCGACGAGCAGCGCGCCCTCGTACGAGTCCAGGGCGGCCGTCAATTGCCGCACTGACGCCATGTCCAGGTTGTTCGTGGGCTCGTCGAGCATGAGGAGCTGCGGGGCGGGCTCGGCCAGCATCAGGGCGGCGAGGGTTGCGCGGAAGCGTTCGCCGCCCGAGAGGGTGCCCGCGGGCTGGTCGGCGCGGGCGCCGCGGAAGAGGAAGCGGGCGAGGCGGGCGCGGATACGGTTGTTGGTGGCGCTGGGGGCGAAGCGGGCCACGTTCTCGGCGACGGTCAGCCCGTCGTCGAGAACGTCGAGCCGCTGCGGCAGACAGCGCAGCGGCACGTGCGCCACCGCCTCGCCGCCCGCCGGGTCCAGCTCGCCCGCGACCGTCCGCAGCAGCGTCGACTTCCCCGAGCCGTTCCGCCCGATCAGGGCGACCCGCTCAGGGCCGCGGATCTCGAATCCCGGCACGCGCGCGATGCCGTGCCGGAGTTCCAGGTTCCGCAGGGTGAGGACGGCCCGGCCCGCCGGGACCGCCGTGTGCGGGAGGTCGATACGGATCTCGTCGTCGTCCCGTACCGCCCCGACCGCCTCGTCCAGCCGCCCCTTCGCCTCCTCCAGCCTCTCCGCGTGCATGATCCGGTGCTTGCCCGCGGACTCCTGGGCCGTCCGCTTGCGCATCTTCATGACAGCACGCGGCTCCCGCTTGGTGTCGTACATCTTCTGGCCGTAGCGCACCCGCCGCGCCAACTTGACCTGCGCGTCCGCCAGTTCCCGCTTCTGCCGCCGCACGTCCGCCTCGGCGACGCGGACCATCCGCTCGGCGGCCTCCTGCTCCACGGCCAGGGCCTCCTCGTACGCGGAGAAGTTCCCGCCGTACCAGCGGACGTCCCCGCCGCGCAGATCGGCGATCTGGTCGGCCAGCTCCAGCAGTTCGCGGTCGTGGCTGACCACGATCATCACTCCCGACCAGGACGCCACCGCGTCGTACAGCCGACGCCGCGCCTCCAGGTCGAGGTTGTTGGTCGGCTCGTCGAGCAGCAGGACGTCGGGCCGCCGCAGAAGCAGGGCCGCCAGCCGCAGCAGCACCGACTCGCCGCCCGAGACCTCCCCGAGGGTGCGGTCCAGGTCGATGCGGCCGAGGCCGAGCTGGTCGAGCGTCGCGCGGGCCCGCTCCTCGACGTCCCAGTCGTCGCCCACCGCGGCGAAGTGCTCCTCGCTCGCGTCGCCGCCCTCGATGGCGTGCAGCGCGGCGCGGGTGCGGGCGATACCCAGCGCCTCGTCGACCCGCAGGGTGGTGTCGAGTACGAGATTCTGCGGCAGGTAGCCGGCCTCCCCGGCGATCCGGACGCTGCCCGCCGCCGGGGTCAGCTCCCCGGCCATGAGCCGCAGCAGCGTGGACTTGCCGGAGCCGTTGAGCCCGATCAGGCCGGTACGGCCGGGACCGACCGACAGGTCGAAGTCCTCGAAGACGGCGGTCCCGTCGGGCCAGGCGAAGGCGAGTCCCGAGCAGGTGACGGATGAGGGGGCGGAATGAGCCATGCACGGCCTCCCGGTTTGCTCGAAGCGATGTGGTGTGACGTGAAGTCATGCGGCAACACGGAGGAGACACCGGGAGTGCGACAACGGCGGCGAGCGAGCGGGCGGCCGGGCCAAGGCAGCAACGGCAGTAAAGGGGGAGCAAGAAGGCCCCGGTCGCGGGAAGACGGCTCAGTGCCGAGGTCGCACACGGCTCACGCAGGCAGCGTCACTGCGGAGCTCGGTGTCCCAGAACCTCAGACGAGCAACGTCCTTCTCCATTCGACGACAACGGGGCCAGAAACGACCGTACGGCGCGGCGCCGCCCCGTCGCAACGCAATAAAAGTCGGACCACGACCCCGTTCGCGGCGCTGATCGCGCCGGCGGCGGTGGGGGGCTGCGCACGGTGGTGTCGGCGGCGGACGCCACGGCGTGCGAGGCGCGGAGATCGCCGCCCTGGCCGAGCGCGGCGGCCGGGCGGCTCCGGCGCTGAAGAAGGTCATGAACGAGGTGCGGACGGCCTTGATCGTCGCGGTCACCACGGCCGTGCTGGTCCCCAGGATCACGGCCGCGGGCAGCTGACCCCGGGACCCGGGCCCGGAACTCCGGTCCTGCCCGCTGAGGCGGTCACGCCTCTCTCAGCAGCGCCGCCAGATCACCGTCCACGTCCAGGTACAGCCCCTCGCGGCCCACCGGGACCACCAGATACGTCCGCTGCAGGAAGCGGCGCAGATCGGCGGACTCCATCCGCACCATCGCCGTACCGACCGAGGCGTGGAACTCCAGCACGGTCAGATCGTCGCCGAACGGCCGTACGTGCACGTCCCCGTCGCCCGCCGGCTTCTCGAGACCGGCGGCCAGAAGGTCCCGGCCGAAGACCCACGCCACGTCCGAGCCGGCGAGCGAGGCCCGCGGCGGGAAGCAGACGCGTACGGCGAGCGGGTCGTCCCGCTGGTAGCGCAGCACCGCCGTGATGGCCTGCACCTGGGCATCGGCGGTGATGAGGCCGGCCCGGACAGCTTGGTCGATGACAGGGAACACGCCTGCCTCCTCGCGCTCGTAGGGATCCTTGGACGACGGTCCGCACTGGATAGGACGGCTCCGTGGCCGGATTCGTGCATCGGAGGGGAGGGTGACGTCTGTCACGGCCGCGGGGAGGTGATAGGACGGCTGCATGGGATGGACCTCCGGGGGATGGACGGGGACGGACCGGGGCTGGCCGGGCTCCGAGGCCGAGGCGGTCGAGGAGCAGGAGCGGCTGCGCGGGCTCGTCGACCTGGAGAGCGCGGGCCCTGCTCCGGGCGCCCCGGGCCGGGTCGCCGGGGTGGACGTGGCGTACGACGAGCGCACCGACCGGGTGGCCGCCGCTGCCGTCGTCCTGGACCTGGCGACCCTCGAGGTGGTGGAGCGGGCGACGGCCGTCTCCACGGCCTCCTTCCCGTACGTGCCGGGCCTGCTGGCCTTCCGCGAACTGCCCCCCGTCCTACGGGCGTTGGAGAGGCTGGCCGCCCCGCCCGACCTGGTCGTGTGCGACGGCTACGGCATCGCCCACCCGCGCCGCCTCGGGCTGGCCAGCCATCTCGGGGTGCTGACCGGTATCCCGTCCTTCGGGGTCGCCAAAACGCCGTTCTCCTTCGCGTACGAGCCGCCGGGCCCCTCGCGCGGCGCGTGGGCGCCGCTGGTCGACGGTGGCGAGGTGGTCGGGCGCGCGCTCCGTACCCGCGACGGCGTCAAGCCGGTCTTCGTCTCGGTCGGGCACGCGATCGGCCTGGAGGCGGCCTGTGCGCACACGCTGCGGCTGACCCCGCGCCACCGGCTGCCGGAGACGACGCGCCACGCGGACGCCCTGTGCCGCCGCGCCCTCGCGGCGGCCCTGGCGGGCTGAGTCCGGGGGCCACGCGCGCGGGTAGCGGGGGAGGAACGAGGGCAGGGCAGGCCTACGGGAGTCCTACGGCCGTACGTCCCCGGTTCGGCGGCACTCCCGCCGTACGGTGAGCCGTATGGACGCCCTGCCCGCTCCCGAAGCCGAGTCCCCGGTCATGTTCGGCAGCCCGATGCCGCCGGGAGAGCTCCTGCCCTGGCAGTGGGCGCTCGACCGGCTGATCGCCGCCCGTACCTACTGGATCGCCACCACCCGCCCCGGCGGACGCCCGCACACCCGCCCGATCTGGGCGGTCTGGCTGGAGGACGGCCTCTGGTTCAGCACGGGCTCGCTCGCCCGCCACAACCTCCGCGGCAACCCGGAGGTCACCGTGCACCTGGAGGACGGCGACCGCCCGGTGATCGTGGAGGGGATGGCGGAGGCGGTCGCGGGGGCCGGGCCGCTGACCGCTTTCCTGGCCGCGTACAACGCCAAGTACGACTGGGATCTCGTCGCGGCCGGCGAGGGTGTGGCCGACAGCTCCGGCGCTGCCGGGCCCGTCTTCCGGCTGCGGCCGCGGGTCGTATTCGGCTGGGATGACGAGATGAGGGCCCCCACGCGGTGGAGGTTCCCGGGCACGTAGGCTCGGATCATGTTCGTGCTTGAGCTGACTTACACCGCACCCGCCGACGAGGTCGACGCCCTCCGCGAAGCCCACCTGGAGTGGGTGGACGAGCAGTTCGAGGCAGGGGTGTTCGTCGCGTCCGGACGCAAGAGCCCGCCCGACGGCGGGGTGATCCTGGCGGTGGGGGACGACCGGGACCGCATCGAGGCCGTCGTCGCCAGCGACCCGTTCGTGCAGGAGGAGGTCTGCGCGTACCGGGTCACGCAGTTCACGATGTCGAGGACCGTGCCGGGGCTCGCGGAGTACCGCCAGCAGCCCGTCGGCTGACGCCCTGGCGCCCTGGACGGTGAGCTGACGGTGGACTGGCTTCGCCCGCCATGAGGCGCACGAGGCGCAGAGGCGCACGAGGCTAACGGAGCAGGCTGAGGCGTTCGGCGTCGGCAGGACTGTGCGCGGCGGCGCTCGCGGTCGTCGCCACCCCGGAGGGCACCGCAGCCGGCGTCACGGCAGGCGAGCGCCCGCGCACCGGCCGGCACCTCATCGGCCGGCTCTCATCGGTCGGCACCTCATCGGCCGGTACCTCATCGCGACCGGCAGCGACGCCCGGTTCCGCGGACTCGCGGCGGTGAGCCGCGGCACGGCCTGGGCTGTGGGCTCGAAGGGCACGGTCCTGCGCACGGTCGACGGCGGCCGCGACGACCTGGCCTGCTGGGCCTCGGGAGAAAAGGGCCGCATCGCCCGCCTGAGCCGCTGACGTCCCGGCCGGCCGTCTGGCCCGGCACCCGCCCGTTGACCCTGGCCTCGACGACCAGGGCTACGCCACCGCACGTGCAGTCAGGGCCCGCGGCCACACCGTTTGCTCACCACTTACTCACCACGCCCGGACAGGTCTTGACGCGGCGATATCGCTCGGGCACTGTCGGCCCCAAGACATAGGACGTCCAACGTCCAATGCAATCAGGCTTCTTCGCGATTGCCCGAAATTGTGGAGCCCGCAATGCCACTCCCCACTCCCCTCACCGGCGTCGTGCCACCCCTGTGCACCCCGCTCACCCCCGGCGGTGACATCGACACCCGCTCCCTCCGCTCCCTCGCCGAACGCCTCATCGGCGCCGGCGTCGACGCGCTCTTCGCGCTCGGCTCCAGCGGTGAGGTCGCCTACCTGAGCGACGCCCAGCGCCATACAGTCCTCCGTACGGCCGTTGAGGCGGCCGACGGCCGCGTGCCCGTACTCGCCGGGGTGATCGACATGACGACCGCGCGCGTCCTCGACCACGCGCGCGCCGCAACGGAGCTCGGCGCTGACGCCCTCGTGGCCACCGCGCCCTTCTACACCCGCACTCACCCGGTCGAGATCGCCGACCACTTCCGGCGCATCCGCCAGGGCGTGGACCTGCCGCTCTTCGCGTACGACATCCCGCTCGCCGTGCACACCAAGCTCCCGGCCGCGATCGTCCTCGCGCTCGCCGCCGACGGCACCCTCACGGGCCTCAAGGACAGCAGCGGTGACGACGGCGCGCTGCGCCGACTCCTCGTCGAGCTGCGCCACCGGGGCCTCGACAGCACGTTCTCCGTGCTCACCGGGTCCGAACTCGCCGTCGACGGGGCCCTGCTCGCCGGTGCCCACGGTGTCGTACCCGGCCTGGGCAACGTCGATCCGGCCGGTTACGTCCGGCTCTACGCGCAGGCGCGCGCGGGCCGTTGGGCGGACGCCGCGGCGGAGCAGGACCGCCTCGCCGCGCTGTTCGCCATCACCGACGTCGGCGACGAGGCGGCCATGGGCCGCAGCTCGTCCGCGCTCGGCGCCTTCAAGGCCGCACTCCACCTGCTGGGCGTCATCGACTGCCCGGCCACCGCCGCCCCGCAGGTCCCCTTGGGCGACGCCGCAACCAAGTCCGTGAGCCGCCTGCTCGAAGAGGGAGGACTGCTGTGAGCACGCCGGAGAACGCGCCAGGGTCCGAGTCCGGTTCCGGGGCGGGGTCCGAGTCCGCACCCGGGTCCGGGCCCGCGCCCGAATCGGGGTCCGAGTCGGCGTCCGAATCCGCGTCCGAGTCCGCGCCCGGAGCGTTACCCCTCCGCTGGTACCGGGAGGTCTCCCGGCGCCAGTGGAAGTCGATGTTCGCCGCCTGGGCCGGCTACGTCCTCGACGGCTTCGACTTCGTGCTCATCACGCTCGTCCTCACCGAGATCGCCGACGACTTCGGGCTGAGCACCGTGCAGTCCGCGAGCCTGGTCTCCGGCGCCTTCATCACCCGCTGGCTCGGCGGCGCGCTGCTCGGCGCGATGGGCGACCGCTACGGCCGCAAGGCCGCGATGATCGCCAGCATCCTGCTCTACTCGCTCGGCACCTTCGCGTGCGGCTTCGCGTGGGGCTACACCAGCCTCTTCGTCGCCCGGCTCGCGATCGGCATGGGGATGGCGGGCGAGTACAGCGCCAGCGCGACGTACGTGCTGGAGACCTGGCCGATCCGGCTGCGCAACCGCGCCTCCGGCTTCCTGATCTCCGGCTACGCCTTCGGCACGGTCCTGGCCGCCGAGGTCTACAAGTGGGTTGTGCCAGGGCTGGGCTGGCGCTGGATGTTCTGGATCGGCGTGCTGCCGGTGCTGGTCGCGCTGTGGGTGCGGCGGGCGCTGCCGGAGGCCGACGACTGGAGCGCCGAGGTCGGGGCCGCCGAGGCCCGGCCCAACCCGTTCCGGCCGCTGTTCGCCACACGCGCGCGTGCCACCGTGAACTCCATCCTCACCGCGGCCGCCGGCACCGCCCTGTTCTGCGTCTTCACGCCGGCCGGTGCCGGGGCGGTGCCCGCGCTGTCGGCGGTCGCGGCGGCCTGCCTGGTCGCCTTCGCCGTGCAGCTCGGCGGCCGGAGCGGCTGGGTGCTGTACGTCGGGCTGATGGCGACCGTGTTCTGCTGCTTCCTCTACAGCTGGCCGATCCAGGCCCTGCTGCCGACCTATCTCAAGACCGAGCTCGGGTACTCGCCCGGGCAGGTCACGGACGTCATGTACTACGCCGGGTTCGGGACGATGTTCGGCTGCTGGCTCGCGGGCTTCGTCGGCGACCGGCTCGGCACGCGCACCGCGTACACCGTCACGCTGATCGCCTCTCTGGCCTTCATCTTCCCGGTCTTCGCGGTCCAGGACAGCCTTGTCGGGCTCGGCGTGCTGCTCTTCTTCATGCTGGCGCTGAGCCAGGGCATCTCGGGCCTGCTGCCCAAGTACGTCGCGGGCCACTTCCCGGTCGCGACGCGCGCCGCCTCGCTCGGCTTCGTCTACAACGTCGGCGCGCTCGGCGGGGCGGTTGCCCCGGTGCTCGGCGCGCGGCTCGCCGAGGGGATGCCACTGGGCCGGGCGCTCGCCGTGCTGGCCTTCGGCCTGACCGCGGTCGTGATCGTGCTGGTCGGCGGCAATATCCCGCACCGCCTGCACCGGCTGACCGACCGCATGGCCGACGCCGACCACCTGGTTCACGCGCCGATGTCAGCGGCCCCGGTTAGCGTGGAGCGCGCGAACCCGGAGCGGGGCGAGCAGCGAGGCGAGCAGGGCGAGCGAGGCGGAGGCGAGGAGCGATGGGCGCAGCGAAGGACAAGGGTCCGCCGACGGCCCTGAAGGCGCCGCTGAAGGTGCGGGAGAAAGTGCGGAAGTTCGCGCTCGGGCTGCCCGGGGCGGTGGAGGAGTTCCCCTGGGGCGAGAGCGTGATCAAGGTCAACAAGAAGGTCTTCGTCTTCCTCGGCGTCGACGACGGCAGTTACCCGCCGGGTGTCACCGTCAAGCTCAAGGACGAGGCGACTCACGAGCACGCGATGTCCGCACCCGGCGCGGAGCCGGCGGGGTACGGGCTGGGCAAGGCGGGCTGGGTGAGCGTCCCGCTCGCCGAGCCGGGCGCGCCGGAGCCCGATCTGCTGTGCGACTGGGTGGAGGAGAGCTACCGCGTCATCGCCCCCAAGAAGCTCATCGCGGAGCTGGACGCCGACTGACCCCCGCGACCGCCGGACGCGACCCGTAGGCGGCCCATCGGGGGTTTCACATCAGCCGGGGCTTGTGCGAAGTGGAACGTGTTCTTAGCATCACTGATGTTACATCAATGGTGTCAAAGAGCTGGGGGCTTGATGGCAGCCGCAGGGAAGGCCGCAGGGAGGGGCCCCCTGGCCGGGGTTCGGGTCGTGGAGCTGGCGGGGATCGGCCCCGGGCCGTTCGCCGCCATGCTCCTCGCCGACCTCGGCGCCGACGTCGTCCGCGTCGACCGCCCCGGCGGCGCCGGGCTGAACATCGACCCCGCCTACGACGTCACCAACCGCAACAAGCGCTCCGTGCTCCTCGACCTCAAGTCTCCCGGGGGACCGGCGGCCGTCCTCGGCCTCGCCGAGCGTGCCGACATCCTGATCGAGGGCTTCCGGCCAGGCGTCGCCGAGCGCCTCGGCGTCGGCCCGGAGGACTGCTTCGACCGCAACCCGCGGCTCGTCTACGGCCGGATGACCGGCTGGGGCCAGGAAGGCCCGCTCGCCGACCGCGCCGGGCACGACATCGCGTACATCGCCATCACCGGCGCTCTCGGGATGATCGGACGACCGGGCGAGCCGCCCGCGGTCCCCGCCAACCTCCTCGGTGACTACGCCGGCGGCTCGCTCTACCTCGTCATCGGTGTTCTCGCCGCGCTCCAGCACGCCCGTACGGCGGGCGAGGGCCAGATCGTGGACGCGGCCATCGTCGACGGGACCGCGCATCTGACCGCCATGATCCACGGGATGATGGCGGCCGGCGGCTGGCAGGACCGGCGCGGCGCCAACCTCCTGGACGGCGGCTGCCCCTTCTACGGCACGTACGAGACGGCCGACGGCGGCCACATGGCCGTCGGGGCGCTGGAGCAGCGGTTCTACGAGGAGTTCGTCCGGCTCCTCGGCATCGCGGACGAGGCACCCGCGCGCAAGGACGCGGCGCGCTGGGGCGAGCTGCGCGCCGCCGTCACCGCCCGCTTCAAGCAGCGCACGCGCGAGGAGTGGACCGCCGTCTTCCAGGACTCGGACGCCTGTGTAGCGCCCGTGCTCTCCCTCCGCGAGGCCCCGGCCCACCCGCACCTCGCCGCCCGCGCCACCTTCACCGAGCACGGCGGCATCACCCAGCCAGCCCCCGCCCCGCGCTTTTCCGCCACGCCCGGCGCCCTGCGCCGCCCGCCCGCGCAGCCCGGAGCGGACACCGCAGAAGTGGCCCGCGACTGGGACGTTCCCGCACTCACCGAGGAGAGCTGAGTTGAAGCGCCGGATCTTCACCGCCGAGCACGATGCCTTCCGCGAGACCGTCCGCACCTTCCTCACCAAGGAGGTGCTGCCCCACTACGAGCAGTGGGAGAAGGACGGCATCGTCAGCCGGGACGCCTGGCTGGCCGCAGGGCGCCAGGGGCTGCTCGGGATCGCCGTCCCCGAGGAGTACGGCGGCGGCGGGAACGACGACTTCCGTTACGCCGCGGTGCTCGCCGAGGAGTTCACCCGGGCAGGCGCCGCGGGCCTCGCGATCGGGCTGCACAACGACATCATCGGCCCCTATCTGAACTCCCTCGCCACCGACGAGCAGAAGCGGCGCTGGCTGCCCGGCTTCTGCAGCGGCGAGATCGTCACAGCGATAGCGATGACCGAGCCGGGCGCGGGATCGGACCTCCAGGGCGTCCGTACGACGGCGGTCGACCGGGGAGACCACTGGCTGCTGAACGGCTCGAAGACGTTCATCTCCAACGGCATCCTCGCCGATCTGGTGATCGTGGTGGCGAAGACGACGCCGGAGGGCGGTGCGCACGGGCTCAGCCTGCTCGTCGTCGAGCGCGGCACGGCGGGCTTCGAGCGCGGCCGCAACCTCGACAAGATCGGGCAGAAGGCCCAGGACACCGCCGAGCTGTTCTTCCACGACGTGAAGGTGCCCAAGGAAAACCTGCTCGGCGAGGAGAACGGCGGCTTCGTCCACCTCATGAGGAATCTCGCGCAGGAGCGGATGACCATCGCGGTCGCCGGAATCGCCGCGGCCGAGCACCTTCTGGAGATCACCACCGCGTATGTGAAGGAGCGCGAGGCCTTCGGGAGGCCGATCTCCAGGCTCCAGCACATCCGGTTCGAGATCGCCGAGATGGCCACCGAGTGCGCCGTGACCCGAGCCTTTCTCGACCGCTGCATCACCGAGCACGCGAGCGGCGGGCTCGACGCGGTGCACGCCTCGATGGCCAAGTGGTGGGCCACCGAGCTCCAGAAGCGGGTCGCCGACCGGTGCCTGCAACTCCACGGCGGATACGGCTACATGGCTGAATACCCGGTCGCCAGAGCCTTCACCGACGGCCGTATCCAGACCATCTACGGCGGCACGACCGAGATCATGAAGGAGATCATCGGCCGCTCCCTGCTCTCCTGACCCGCCCCACCACCCTCATCGCCCCATCACCCGCACCGCCTCATCCCCCGAAAGGCTGCTGACGTGAGCACCGAAGCGTATGTGTACGACGCCATCCGCACCCCGCGCGGGCGCGGCAAGGCCAACGGCGCACTGCACGGCACCAAGCCCATCGACCTCATCGTCGGGCTCATCCACGAGATCCGCCGCCGCTTCCCCGGCCTGGATCCGGCCGCCGTGGACGACATCGTGCTCGGCGTCGTCAGCCCCGTCGGCGACCAGGGCTCCGACATCGCCAAGACCGCCGCCATCGCGGCCGGGCTCCCCGACACCGTCGCCGGCGTCCAGGAGAACCGCTTCTGCGCCTCCGGCCTCGAGGCTGTCAACCTGGCCGCTGCCAAGGTCCGTTCCGGCTGGGAGGACCTGGTCCTCGCGGGCGGCGTCGAGTCGATGTCCCGCGTCGCCATGGGCTCGGACGGCGGCGCCTGGGCCGCGGACCCGATGACCAACTTCGAGACCGGCTTCGTGCCGCAGGGCATCGGCGCCGACCTCATCGCCACCATCGAGGGCTTCACGCGGCACGACGTGGACACGTACGCGGCGCGGTCGCAGGAGCGGGCCGCCGAGGCGTGGAAGGACGGCCGCTTCGACCGCTCCGTCGTCCCGGTCCGCGACCACAACGGCCTGGTCGTCCTCGACCGCGACGAGCACATCAGGCCCGGGACGACCCCGGAGACGCTGGCCGCCCTCAAGCCGTCCTTCGCCACGATCGGGCAGGCGGGCGGCTTCGACGCCGTGGCGCTGCAGAAGTACCACTGGGTGGAACGGATCGACCACGTCCACCACGCCGGGAACTCCTCCGGCATCGTCGACGGCGCGGCGCTCGTCGCGGTCGGCAACCGCGAGGTGGGGGAGCGGTACGGGCTCGAGCCCCGCGCCCGTATCCTCTCGGCCGCCGTCTCGGGCGCCGACCCGACCATCATGCTCACCGGGCCCGCCCCCGCCTCCCGTAAGGCGCTCGCCAAGGCGGGTCTGACCATCGACGACATCGATCTCGTCGAGATGAACGAGGCCTTCGCCGCCGTCGTCCTGCGCTTCGCCCGCGACATGGGCCTCCCGCTGGACAAGGTCAACGTCAACGGCGGCGCCATCGCCATGGGCCACCCCCTCGGCGCCACCGGCGCGATGCTGCTCGGCACGGTCATCGACGAGCTGGAGCGCCGCGACCAGCGGTACGGCCTGGTCACGCTCTGCGTGGGCGGCGGCATGGGCAGCGCGACGGTGGTCGAGCGCGTGTAGCGCTCCCGCGGAGCCGAGGCCCTGCCCCGCGAGCGGGTAGCGGCCGTTTCGGCTCCCCGGGCTACCGCTGGGTGGGGGCTCCCCCGGTGAAGCCAGGCCCAAGGAGTGCCCCCATCCGGTCCGCGCCGTTGGACGACCGCCGTCGCGGCGGGAATTACTTGCCGACCAGACCCTCACGGAGACTCAGACATGACCGATCGCACCACCATCCGCTGGGAGCAGGACGGGACCGGCGTCGTCACACTCGTCCTCGACGACCCCGGCCAGTCCGCCAACACCATGAACCAGGCCTTCAAGGCCTCCCTCACCGCGATCGCCGACCGCCTGGAGGCCGAGAAGGACTCCGTGCGCGGCATCATCGTCACGTCGGCCAAGAAGACCTTCTTCGCGGGCGGCGACCTCAAGGACATGAGCAAGCTCGGCCCCGAGCACGCCGAGCAGGTCTTCGAGACCGGCATGGGCATCAAGCGGGACCTGCGCCGCCTCGAGACCCTGGGCAAGCCCGTCGTCGCCGCCATCAATGGCGCTGCCCTGGGCGGCGGTTTCGAGATCGCGCTCGCCTGCCACCACCGCATCGCCCTCGACGCCCCCGGCTCCAAGATCGGCTTCCCCGAGGTCACGCTGGGGCTGCTGCCGGGCAGCGGCGGTGTGGTCCGCAGCGTACGGATGCTGGGCATCGCCGACGCGCTGCTGAAGGTGCTGCTGCAGGGCACCCAGTACAACCCGCGGCGGGCCCTCGAGGCGGGCCTGATCCACGACGTCGTGGCGACGCAGGACGACATGCTGGCCAAGGCCCGCGCCTTCATCGACGCCCACCCCGAGTCGCAGCAGCCCTGGGACGCCAAGGGTTACAAGATCCCTGGCGGGACCCCGGCCAACCCGAAGTTCGCCGCCAACCTCCCCGCCTTCCCCGCCAACCTGAAGAAGCAGACGGGCGGCGCGCCCTACCCCGCCCCGCGGAACATCCTCGCCGCGGCCGTCGAGGGCGCCCAGGTCGACTTCGAGACCGCGCAGGTCATCGAGTCCCGTTACTTCACCGAGCTGGTCACCGGCCAGATCGCCAAGAACATGATCCAGGCCTTCTTCTTCGACCTCCAGGCCGTCAATGCAGGCAGAAGCCGCCCGTCCGGCATCGAGCGGCGTCAGGTGCGCAAGGTGGCGGTCCTCGGCGCGGGCATGATGGGCGCCGGCATCGCGTACTCCTGCGCGCGGGCCGGGATCGAGGTCGTGCTGAAGGACGTCTCGGCCGAGGCCGCGGCGAAGGGCAAGGCGTACTCGGCGGGCCTGCTGGACAAGGCGCTGGCCAAGGGCCGTACGACCCAGGTGAAGCGCGAGGAGCTGCTCGCCCGTATCACCCCGACCGCCGACGTACGGGACCTGGCGGGCTGCGATGCCGTCATCGAGGCCGTGTTCGAAGACCCGGCCCTCAAGCACAAGGTCTTCCAGGAGATCGAGAGCGTCGTCGCCCCGGACGCGCTGCTCTGCTCCAACACCTCCACCCTCCCCATCACGCTGCTCGCCGAGGGTGTCCAGCGCAGCCAGGACTTCATCGGCCTGCACTTCTTCTCGCCCGTCGACAAGATGCAGCTGGTCGAGATCATCAAGGGCGAGAAGACGGGTGAGGAGGCCACCGCCCGCGCCTTCGACCTCGTACGACAGATCCGCAAGACGCCGATCGTGGTCAACGACTCGCGCGGCTTCTTCACCTCGCGCGTGATCGGCCAGTTCATCAACGAGGGCGTGGCCATGGTGGGCGAGGGCGCCGACCCGGCCTCCGTCGAGCAGGCCGCGGCCCAGGCCGGCTACCCGGCCAAGGTGCTGTCCCTGATGGACGAGCTGACCCTCACCCTGCCGCGCAAGATCCGCGAGGAGACGCGCCGGGCCGTTCAGGAGTCGGGCGGCAGGTGGACCCCGCACCCGGCGGACGAGGTAGTCGACCGCATGATCGACGAGTTCGGCCGTCCGGGCCGCAGTGGGGGAGCGGGCTTCTACGACTACGGCGAGGACGGCAGGCGGGCGGGTCTGTGGCCGGGCCTGCGCGAGCACTTCGGGCAGCGGCCGGGCCCACCGGTCCCCTTCGAGGACATGAAGGAGCGGATGCTGTTCTCGGAGGCGCTGGACACGGTCCGGTGCCTGGAGGAGGGCGTGCTCACCTCGGTCGCCGACGCCAACATCGGCTCGATCCTCGGCATCGGCTTCCCCGGCTGGACCGGCGGCGTCCTCCAGTACATCAACGGCTACGAGGGCGGCCTCCCGGGCTTCGTGGCCCGCGCCCTCGAACTCCAGTCGGCGTACGGAGACCGCTTCGCGCCGCCCGAGCTGCTGCTGGGCAAGGCCGAGAGGGGCGAGACCTTCACCGACGCTCCCTGACCGGAGGCAGCCGGCAAAGCGCTACGGCCGGACCCGCGCGTGGCCGCGGGCCCGGCCGTCGTGGTGTTCGCCGCTCAGACGCGAGGGCGGGTGAACCAGTACGTGGCCTGCTTCTGCCCGAGCATCACGATGATGACGATGCCGCACGCGATCTCCAGAAGTCCGGCGGGCTGCTTCTGTCCCAGGGCGCCGAGGCCGAAGAGGATCATCAGCGACCCGAAGACGATGGCCGTGATCCTCGCGCCGTTGCCGCTCTTGCCGAAGAGCAGGGCGCAGATGAAGCCGCCGATCACGGGCAGGTTGGAGCCAATTACCTTGCCCGCGGCCTCTCCGTCGGCGATCGCCCCGGCGGCGACGGATCCGACCAGCACGAGACCGGCGAGGACGAAGAACATGACCTGCGCGGTCCGCACCTGGCCCGGCATGGTCCCGGGAACGGCCGGATGGCCCGGGCCCGGAGGATACGGCGCATACGGGCCGGGCTGCGGCGGTCCGTACGGCCCGTATCCGGCCTGCTGCGGGTACGACTGCGGATGCGACTGCGAGTGTGGATACGGCTGCGGTTGCTGGTAGCCGTACGGCTGCGCCTGGGGATTCGGGTACGGCTGCGGCTGCGGCGGTGCGGGCGGTTGGCCGTAGCCGCCCGCGCCGGGCGCATTCCAACCGGACGGTTCCTGAGGGGACATGCCCCGAGGCTATCGAACGGGTGTCACCCGGGCTCCTGCGCTTCCCGGCCGTCGCCGAGCCAGCTCCGCAGCTCCTCTTTCATGGACCGCTGGAAGGCCGTGACCAGCGCCTGCACCACCAGCGGCTGCATATGGGCGGACAGGGACTTCGTCCGCGCCACCCGCTCGGGCCCCGGCTCGTCCTCGCGCGAGGGGTCCCACACCTCCTCGCGGAAGAGGCGGCTCAGTTCGCGGGCAGCCGAGCGGGTGTGCTCGAGCATGACCGTACGGGCCGCGACGATCCCGTCCAGCGAGATCGGGACGTCCAGGAGCCGTACGCCGAGGTGCAGCAGGCCCGATTCGACCCGGAAGACGCCGGGGGCCTCGGTCCGTACGAGTACGCCCATCGCCGCGAGCCGGTCCAGGTCCTCCTCCGACAGCTCGCGGCCCATCCGCCGCTCCAGCTGCTCCCGCGTCGCCTCCTCCGCGCTGTCCGGCACCCAGGAGGCCACGAGGGCGCGGTGGATGGCGAGGTCGTGCGCGCTGATGTCCTGCGGCAGGTGGCGCAGATAGCGCTCGATCGCCGCGAGCGTCATGCCCTGGTGCTGCAACTCCTCGATCAGCGCGAGCCGGGAGAGGTGTTCGTGGCCGTACCGGCCGACGCGGCGCGGGCCTATCGCGGGCGGCGGCAGCAGGCCGCGCGTGCTGTAGAAGCGGACCGTGCGGACCGTGATCCCGGCACGCGCCGCGAGTTCGTCGACGGTGAGGGCGAGTTCAGGGGGTCCGCCGGACTCATCCGTCGTGGTCTCAGACGTCGTCTGCTGGGTCATCGGCTGCGCCCTCCCTCTCTGCACCATCCGGGGTTCAACAGTATTGCTGTCTCACCACTCCTGTGAAACGGGTGAGGCGGTGTGCGCGCCCGGGCCGCTCGGGCCATTGACGGGCAGAAGCCGGCGGGCACGGCGGCGGGGCGGTCGGCGAGGGCGAACCGCCGGGCCCCGTCGAGGCTCCGCTCCCAGCGCGCCGCCTCGGGAGCGGGCCCCCGGGGGCGTACGTCCGTGACGTCGCGTGCCGCGGGAGTGGGACGGGCGGCGCCAGGTGCCGCGCTTCGACGGGGTGACCTCCGGGACGTTCTGAAAGCGCCGTGGCAGCAAAGGCGGCCGACCCGCCGGCTTCGACAAGACGATCTACAAGCGCAGAAACGAAGTGGAGCGGACGATCAACAGGCTCAAGAACTTCCGGGCCATGGCCGCGAGATACGACAAGCGGGCCTACGTCTTTCACGGCCCTGTCGCCGTCGTAGCGATCAGACTCTGGCTCCGTACATGATCTGCGAGGCAGAACTCAATCCTTGCGGCCTGTCGTGGCGACGGTGACGCCGAGGCCAATCATCGTGAGCCCACCGACCCCGCCGACCAGGGAGAGCCGCTGCGGTGAGCGGGCAAACCAGCTCCGCGTGGTGGCCGCGGCCAATCCCCACACGCTGTCGGAAGCCACCGCGATGACATTGAAGACCAGGCCGAGCAACAGCATTTGAACCGTCACGTGCCCCTGGCCATGGTCGACGAACTGAGGCAGTACGGCGGCGAAGAACACGATGGTCTTGGGGTTGGCCACGCCGACCGCGAACCCCTCCCACAACGTGCGCCAGCTGCCATGGGCGGGACCATTGCCGGTGAACGAGGCATGCAGGGCCCGACGCCGCCGCACCGCCTTGACACCGAGGTACACCAAGTACGCGGCACCCACGAGCTTCAGCGCCGTGAAGACGAGGACCGAGCGCTCCACGATGGCCCCGACTCCCAGTGCCACGGCCACAACGAGTACGTAAGCTCCGAGCGTGTTCCCCACGACTGTGGTCAGCGCGGCACGGCGCCCCTGGGCCAGCGCCCGCCCGATCACGAACAGCACGCTGGGGCCGGGAATCACGATCAGCAGGAACGACATGGCCGCGAATGCCAGTAGTCGGTCGGTAGACACCATGAAGCCCATGCAAGCACGGAGGCCGTTCACGCCTGAAGCCCTTTTCCCGCACGCGGACCCCATGACGAGCAGGGAGGCGTCGCCCGAGAACCGGCCTGCGACCTGACCCCCATCCGAACCGCGAGCTGTCCAGCGATGATCCGCCGGACAGGCGCTGAAGGGCTGTCCGGCAAATGTTCTACGTCTGTGCTGAGTGGAAGCGCAACAGTTTCAGCATCGGCGCCCTTGTTGTCACCCGGATCATCTGCAGCCCCATAGCAGGCCACCGGGTCGGCTTGACCTCAACCTTGGTTCATGTCTGAGGCTGCTCGTGCGGCGCCGGCCGCGACCGGGTCGTATCCCGGAACCGATCACGTGTATCGGAGGCTTGCCATGACCGACGAGGTGACCCAGTGGATCAGGAGTCGTGCCCATCGCCTCACCGCGCTCGACCCCCGGGCCCCGTTGAGCGACCTTCGGCCGTTGGCCGACATGGTGCGCGATGCCAAGGTTGTGGCCGTGGGTGTCGCCTGCCGCCACACCCACGAGCTGTCCGCTGTCTCGCACCGGGTCGTCCGACTGCTGGTCGAGGAACTGGGATTCCGCTCACTTGCACTGGAAGGGGACGACGCATCGAGGGTCGGTCTCGATGAGTACGTCAGAACCGGAACGGGTGACCCGCGGGCACTGCTGGCTGAAGCCCGGTCGTTCTGGCAGACCGAGGAGATCCTCGGCCTTATCCAGTGGATGCGCTCATACAACCACCAGCATCCCGGTGACCCGGTTCGATTCGCTGGGATTGCCCCCTCTCAGCGGCACCCCTCTCAGCACGACGACCTGGCCGACATCGAGCGGGGCCTGGCCGAGGAGACGATCTGGTGGCGCGAGCGCACCGCAGACAAAATCGTCTACTGGGGTGGGCTCGCGCACGCCGCCAACGGCAATCCGCGGACCGTTTCCGCTTCGTCCTCTGCGATGACGCACCGGAACGCGGGCAGCTATCTGCGCGAGCGCTTCGGGCCTGGTTATGTATCCATCGGCCTGACGTTTCACCACGGCATGACCCTCTACCCCGTACCCGCCCCGCCGTCAGAATTCGCCGACGCGATGCTGGGAAGCGCGGGCCTGGATGCCTACCTTCTGGACCTGAAGGCTGACGGCCCGGGCCGCGTGAGGACCTGGCTCAGCACACCGACCAGGACACGTCTGATCGGCCCGGCCTACGATCCCCGTGACGACGGCGCTTACCACATGTCCGGCGGATCGCTCGCAGACTGGTTCGATGCCGTCATCCACGTCCAGGAGGTCACCCCCGTCCGTCTTCTCGACGGTGAGAAAGCTGAGCCTCCTGCCGCGACAAGCGGTATCCCGACTGGGTGACAGCTGCAGTGCTTCACCGGTGTAGAGCCGCAGATGGTTCGAGTGACAGCTTTCGCGCTCTACTTCCGCGCCTGCTTGGCGCCGGAGAGCTCCCACGCCTTGCAGGCATTCCGGTTGCCGGCCAAGACCCCCGAGAGCTAAACCTCGCCGGGCTCCACTTACGCGGTGCGCTCATCTGGCTCCGCAGCCTCCGCCCAGCCACATGATCAGAACCGGGCACGCACCCTAGCCGCCCACCACCGGGTAGTGGTCGGAGAGGTTGGTGTACGTGTAGTCGGTGCCCCAGCTGGTGACCGTCCAGGGGGCCGACTGCTCCTTGACGACGGTGTTGCGCCAGGCGGCCGGGCGGGCGTGGCCCTGGCGGTGGAGGACGTAGTCGAGGTCCTCGCGCGGGTCGTCGGGGTAGCGGTAGCGGGCGATGGAGTTGTCCTGGGTGTCGAACGAGTACGGGTGGCCGGTGCGCTCGTCGGCCGGGGCGAGGCCGGCGTCCATGAGCATCGAGGCGTACTCGGAGCTGCGCGAGTCCACGTTGAGGTCTCCCGCGACGACCACCTCTTCGCCCGCGGGAATGTTCTTGCCGTCGAGGAAGGCGTCGATCGCCTTGAACTGCTCGGCGCGGGTCGCGGCGGCCTCGCCCGGGTCGCAGCCGGGGTCGGTCGACTGGGCGTGCGTGCCGACGACATGCACCTTCGTGCCGTTCACGTTGAGGACGACGTACACGAAGCCCTTGTTGGACCACCAGTCGGCGCCGCACGCGTCCGCGTAGACGAACTGCTCCTTGCGCTCGATCGGCCACTTGCTGAGGACCGTGACGCCGCCGTCCTCGGGCGTGGTGGCGGAGTACGCGCCGCCCGTGGCGTCCCAGCCGCTCTTGCTGCGGCCCATGACGGGCGTCTGGTGCGGGTACTGCGAGGACGCGTAGCTCTTCAGCGCGTCGGAGGAGGAGTTGTCGAACGCCTCCTGGAGGACGACGACGTCGTTGCCGCGGAAGAAGTCCGTGGCAGGGATCTCCCGGGCCCGGTGGTCCTGGCCCCAGTTGGGGTAGAGCGTTTTGCTGAAGAGGAACACGTTGTACGTGAGTACCTTCAACTGCGGTGCGGCGGCGGTCCCTTCGGCGGCCGCGGCGGCGGCCTCGGCGGACCGGGCGGCCTCGGTTGCCTCGGCCGCCGATCCGGACGGCGCGGACGCGACGAGCGCGGCCGCCGCGAGCACGGCGGCGACCGCGCCGCCCTGGACCTTGCGGAGCGTGGAGTGCGGCACTGCATCTCCCGGTGATGTGTGGAGGGTTGACTGGCATTGAGCCTGGCGCCGCACATCAAAGCAGGTGCCGTTACCTCTAGGTAACCCTGTGCGAGGGGAACGTGGCCGGAGCGGGCATACGTGGCTGTTGAACGCACGACGAACAGTGCGTGAACAGAACGACGGCTTCCGCAGTATCGACGCCGACGACTACATCACGGCGCCCTCTTTGAGCCGGAGTACGCGTACACCTACGGGTCGCCAGCGCCCAATTCCCTCACCTCCACATTCCTCGACTACATGGCCGGTGACACCGGACGGAACCCCATGGAAAAGCACGGCCATCTGCCCTGCTCCGCGGCGGACAACCAGAAGGCGTGCCAGCGGGCTTACGTCAGCACCAGCAGCGGCCACAACAGCGACCGTGACCGGGCGGCCGCCCGCGCGGCGCGGACCGATCGGGGAAGAGCGATGATGGGGGTGTGACCACCGGGCACGGAGCGGTGGCCCGGGTACGCCGCGGCGCCGCCGATCCCGTACCGCCTCCCGTCGGCGGGATGCTGTGGAGCCTCGCCGGGGAGGTGCGGGCCGTGCTGTCGATGCCCGCCGCGCTGACCATGCAGGTCGCGCACCCGGCCGTGGGTGCGGGCGTGGACGATCACTCCGCCTTCCGCACCGATCCGTGGGGCCGCGCCGCGCGGTCCGTCGCGTCCGCACAGCTGTGGGTGTACGGGGGCAGGGCCGCGGCCGTTGCCGAGGGCCGCAGGCTGCGGAAGCTGCACGAGCCGATCCGCGGCACCGACGCCCACGGCCGCCCTTACCAGGCGCTCACCCCCGCCTACTACGCGTGGGTGCACGCCACCGGCTTCCCGGTCTACCGGCACGCCCAGCGCGTCATGGGCCGCCGGCCCTTCACGCCGGCGGAGGAGCGGCGGCTGTACGCGGAGTGGCTCCAGGTCGGCCGGGTCCTCGGCATCAGCGACAGCGACATGCCGCAGACGCTGGAGGAGTTCTGGCCGTACTACCGGAAGGTGCTGGAGGAGGAGCTGGAGGCGACGGTGGTCGTACGGGAGCTGGTCGCCACCGATGTGTACGTGCCGCCGCCCGGGTGGGGCCCGCGGCCCCTGCGGCTGTCGGTGCGGGCGGCCTGGCCGCTGCTGCTGCCGCCGCTTCTGCGGGTGCGCCGCTTCCTGACCATCGGGCTGATGCCGCCGGACGCGCGCGTGGCCATCGGCCTGGAGTGGAGCGACGGAGAGGAGCGCGCGCTGCGGCGCTTCGGGCGGGTCGTACGGGTCGTGGTGCCGCTGCTGCCGGAGCGCCTGCGGTACCTGCCCTACGCGCGCGTGGCCCGCCGACAGGCCCGCCGCGCGGCGCGGCGGGCGGCGCGAACTTCGGGCACGGGCGCTTTGCGCCGGCTCAAGTGAGAGGGCGGGTTACCCGCAATTCCTACGCCCTAACACGATCAGTAAAGGCCCGCAATTCGGCGACCAACCGCAGTCGGCCGGCAGTGGTTGTTCGTATCGAAAACGGCGATAGTCGGTGTATGGCGAATACCAGAACTGTCTGGGGGCGTCGGAGGGCCGGAAAATACGAGACAGGGCTGTGGGAGCTCCGGGAGGCCCTCTGGTCACGAATCAGCGAACTCGAGGCGCTTCTCAAGACCAAGACGGAGCAAGGGCCTCCGCCCTCCTCGGCGGTGCAGGTGCTGGCGGAACAGGCGTTCAGGGAGCTGGAAGAAGCGAGAAGCGCGCTGCGTCACGATCACCCCCGGCATCTGCCCGCCGCACACCTGGCGGTTGCTCAGACTCATTTCGATGTGGCGCACATCCTCATGCTGCGGCTGTCGCCACTGGACGATGTCAGAGCCATGCTGCCCGGCCTGGTGTCCTTCATCCGGGAGCAACTCCCCGTCAGCGACGAGCGGAGAGTGCAGGTTGAGGAGATCGCACTTGCCGTGCGGACGGGCGGAAGTCTTGATGGCGCGCAGCGCGAAGTGCTCGTCGACGCGGTAGCCGTCGCCCGTCAAGGCTATCTGCGGGAGAATATCCGCGTCCGCAGTTTCACCCGTATCGTGTACGGGATGTCCGCCGCCTTGGCGGTCATCGCCGTTCTCGTCGCTGTTTTCGGCGGCATCTCTCCGAAGACGGTGCCCTTGTGTTTCAACCCGGAGGGCATCGGAGTCGTCTGTCCCACGGCGAGCGCCCCGCAGGGTCAGAACCCGAACCCGGACGGTGATGTCGATGATCTCTATGCGATGGTCGCCTCCCGATGGGACTACCTCGTCGTGGAGTTCGTGGGGCTCGTGGCCGCAACGGTCGCGGCGGCCACGTCACTGCGGCGGATCAGAGGCACGTCAACGCCGTACAACGTGCCCGTGGCACTGGCGTTGCTCAAACTTCCCACCGGCGCTCTGACGGCCGTGCTCGGACTTCTCCTCATGCGCGGGGAGTTCGTCCCGGGCCTCAGAGCCCTGGATTCGTCGGCGCAGATCATCGCCTGGGCCGTCATCTTCGGCTATGCCCAGCAGCTCTTCACCAGAGTCGTCGACAATCAGGCGCAGTCGGTATTGAACTCGGTGAGAGGGCCGAACGCCGTGCCGAGCAAGCCGGTTCGCGAACCGCAGGCCCCGCCCGCCTAGCGAGAAAATGCGGCGGGTGCGGTCCTGTGCTTCCCTGAGAGAAACGTGCGGGAAGCACGGCTGCTCTCGACGAACCATTGAGGAGCTCGCGATGCCCAATGGAAGCCAGCCCTGCGACTACACCAACGCGCGGCCCACGCTCAAGATTGGCGCGAAGGGCGAAGCGGTCAAGCAGGCGCAGTGCTATCTCAACTTTTCGCTCGACGGGGAAAAGCTTCTCGAGGACGGAATCTTCGGCCCCGTAACCGATGCCGCCACGAAGAGATTCCAGAAGTGCGCGGACATTACGATCGACGGCATCATCGGCGCCCAGACCTGGTCGTTCCTGACCTTCTGGGCGAACGCGCCGGACTTTGTCTGCTGAGCGCGTGATACCCGTGCCGGGCGTCCCGTCCGGGGCCCGCCGCCTGGCGCGGCGGGCCCTGAACGGTCAGTACCTCAGCGGCCGTGGTGGCCGCCCTGGGCGTGGTCGCGGTCGTGCACGGTGTGTGTCGCGGCGATCTTCTTCCACGACTTGGGTTTCGCCGGGGCCTTCTTCGCGCCGATCTGGGCGCGCGCCGCAGCAGCCGCCGCCGGTTTCCCCTCCGTGAAGAGCCAGGTCTCGAAGAGGTCCGCGAGCGGCTTGCCCGACACCTTCTCCGCGTAGCGGGCGAAGTCACGTACCGACCCGTTCCCGTACGCGTTCTCCTTCGGCCAGCCCTTGAGGATCGCGAAGAAGGCTTGGTCGCCGATCTCGTTGCGCAGCGCCTGGAGAGCGAGGGCCCCCCGGTCGTACACGGCGTCGTGGAACTGGTTCTCCGGGCCGGGGTCGCCCGGCTTGACCTTCCAGAACGGGTCGTCGGCCGGGTACTGGGCGTACACGTAGTCGGCCAGCTCCTGAGCCGTGCCCTCGCCTTCTTTCTCGGACCACAGCCACTGTGCGTAGCTGGCGAAGCCCTCGTTGACCCAGATGTCCTTCCAGCCCTTGACCGAGACGCTGTCCCCGTACCACTGGTGGGCCAGTTCGTGGACGACGACGGAGACGTTCGCGCCCCTGGCGAATTGCCGGGGACTGTAGAAGGGGCGGGTCTGGGTCTCGAGCGCGTACCGGGTCGGCACGTTCGGGACGTATCCGCCGAGCGCGTTGAACGGGTACGGGCCGAAGGCCTCGGTGAGCCACTCGGCGACCTCAGTGGACCGCTCGACACTCGCCCGCGCCGCCCCCGCGTTGTCGCCGAGCTCCTTGCTGTACGCGTTGAGTACGGGCAGGCCGTCGGCGGTCTTGTCGGTGGTGACGTCGAACCTGCCGACGGCGAGGGTGGCGAGATACGTGGCCTGTGGCTTGTTGGAGCGCCAGCTGTACTTGGTCCAGCCCAGGCGCGAACTCTGCGACTGCAGCACGCCGTTGCTGATGGCCTGCGTGCCGTCGGGGACGGACACGGAGACGTCGTACGTGGCCTTGTCCAGCGGGTGGTCGTTGCTCGGGAACCACCACCAGGCGGCCTCGGGCTCGTTGGCCGCCACGCCGCCGTCCGGGGTCCGCAGCCAGGAGGTGAAGCCGTTCACCTCCACCTGCGACGGCGTGCCGGAGTAGCGCACGACGATGCTGACCTGCTTGCCCTTGTCCAGCGGCACGGCCGGGGTGATCTCCAGCTCGTGGGCGCCGGACCTGGCGAAGTCCGCCTTCTTCCCGTTCACCCGCACTTCGCTCACGTCGAGGGCGAAGTCGAGGTTGAAGCGCGAGAGCGCCTCGGTGGTGGTGGCGAGCAGCGTCGCGGTGCCGTCCAGGCGGTCGGTCTCCGGCTGGTACTTCAGGCGCAGGTCGTAGTGCGAGACGTCGTATCCGCCGTTGCCGTAGTCCGGGTAGTAGGGGTCGCCGAGGCCCGGGGCGCCGGGCGCGGCCTCTTGCGAGGTGGCCGTCGCCGCTGATGCCGGGATCGCCAGCAGCAGGCAGGCGGCGAGTGCGCTCGGGGCGAGAAGTCTGCGGTGCACGGGTCAGTCCTCCAACTGGTCGGGGAGAAGGATGCGTTCGACCCTATTCGGACGACTGTCCTACCGCCTCGCGGGCGGCCTGTGCTGTCACAAGATCGCCACTCGGCGGACATGATGCCGGACTGCCGGCGTCGTACCGCCGCGCCCGCGCGTGCGGCAGGGCCCTGTTCCGTACGCCGGAGAGGCGTTCGTGCAGGCCGAGGCCCCCGGGGTGGCTGCGGACCGCGCCCGCGTAGCGCGCCACGAGCGCCAGGCAGGCGGACACGGCGACGAGGAGGACGAACCCGCCGACCGGGTCCTCCGCCACGGCGTAGCCGATGTGCTGGTAGCTGACCTCGCTCGCGATCCCGATCAGTTCGGAGGCTCCGGCCGGGGAGCCGGGGAGGATCGCACCGGTCGTGAACCATACGACCAACAGCGGCGGTCCGAGCGCGCCCGCGCGCAGCGCGAGGCGGGCGGGCGACGGACGGCCGCCGCCGGACGTCACCAACTGCAGCAGGAGCACGTGCTTCCCGGGGGTCGCCCCGGTGCGCCACGGCACGACGACGAACCACAGCGTGGCGACCGCGGGCGGCACCCACACCACGGCCTCCGTGCCGAGGACGTAGAAGGCGATGCCCGCCATGCCACCGGTCAGCAGCGCGATGCCCGTGACGTCCAGTAGCAGCGCGATCAGGCGGCGCCCGAAGGGGATCCTGCCGGAGGCGAGCGTGGCGAGTGCGGCGAGCGCGCGGTCGTCCAGGCTGTCCAGGTCGGGCAGTGCGCGCGCCAGCGGCCCCGCGGCCGCCCAGCCGAGGGCGGCGCCCGCGGTGTTGACGATGAGGTCGTCGACGGCGAACAGCCGGTACGGGCACGCGTACAGGACCCACAGCCCGCTGTACTGGGTGAGTTCGAAGAACAGGGATCCCGCGAGACCGGCTGCCGTGGCGGCGGCCAGGCCCCGCCGGAAGTGGACGCGTACGAACGCCCCGAGCGGCAGCAGCAGGACCAGGTTGAACACCGCTTGCCAGACCGCCGAGTTGTGCAGCACCAGTGCGCCGAAGGTGACGCGGTGGTGCGCCTCCTTCCAGATGTTGGCGAAGGCGGTGCCGGGCGTTAAGTGGGGCCGGGCGAAGGAGGGGTACGCGGCGCAGACGTCGAGGAACGCGTGTACCGTCCAACTGGTGGCGATACGCGCGCGGGTCACCCGCAACCAGTGGAGAACGCTCGTGCCGGCGGCGCTGGCCGCCCTGATGGCCGTGCTCGTCCAGCCGACCGGGGCCCAGGCCGCCCCGGCGGCCCCGGCGGAGAGCAAGCCCGTCTACTCCTACGACGCAGCGATACGCGAGTCCGTGTGGGTGGACACCGGAATCGACGGCGACTCGGACGGCAGGACCGACCGGGTCGCCGTCGACATCGTCCGGCCCCGCGAACCCGCGCAGCAGGGCCGCCGTATCCCCGTGATCATGGACGCGAGCCCGTACTACTCCTGCTGCGGGCGCGGCAACGAGAGCCAGAAGAAGACGTACGACGCGAGCGGGAAGCCGGTCCAGTTCCCGCTGTTCTACGACAACTACTTCGTCCCGCGCGGCTATGCGGCCGTCCTCGTCGATCTCGCCGGTACGAACCGCTCCGACGGCTGCGTCGACGTCGGCGGCCGCTCCGACATCCAGTCCGCCAAGGCGGTCGTCGACTGGCTGAACGGCCGGGCCCGCGGCTACAGCTCCCGCACCGGCGCCACGCCCGTCACAGCCCGCTGGTCGACCGGCGCCGTCGGAATGATCGGCAAGAGCTATGACGGCACGGTCGCCAACGGCGTCGCCGCCACCGGCGTCAAGGGCCTCAGGACCATCGTGCCGATCGGCGCCATCAGCTCCTGGTACGACTACTACTTCGCCGAAGGCGCCCCCCTCTACGACAGCGGCCCCGACTGGCTGTCGGACTACGTGGAGAGCCCGGAGGCCCGCGCCCGCTGCGGGGCCGTGCAGCAGCGGCTCGTCGATGGGGCCCCGCGCAGCGGCGACTGGACCCGGCTGTGGAGCGAGCGCGACTACGTACCCGACGCGGACAAGGTGCGCGCCAGCGTCTTCGCCGTCCACGGCATGCAGGACCTCAACGTCCGCGCCAGGCACTTCGGCCAGTGGTGGGAAGCCCTCGCCGAGGAGGGCGTGGAGCGCAAGGTCTGGCTCTCCCGGACCGGGCACGTCGACCCCTTCGACTTCCGCCGCGGGGTGTGGGTGAAGACCCTCCACCGCTGGTTCGACCACTACCTCCTGGGCTACGACAACGGCATCGAGGACGAGCCGATGGCCGATATCGAGCGCGCCCCCGACCGGTGGTCCACCGACCACGTCTGGCCCCCGGGCGGCATCGGGGCCACCACCCTGCGGCCGCGTACGGGCGAGGCGCCCGGCGTCGGCACCCTCGGCCTGAAGCCGGCACGCCCCGGCTCGGCCGAGTCCTTCACCGACGACCCGAAGCTGAGCGAGACCGACTGGGCCGCGCAGACCGACACATCGACGCCCGGCAAGGTGGGGTTCACGACCAGGCCGCTCAGCAAGCCGCTGCGCCTGTCCGGATCGGGAAAGGTGACCGTCACCGCGACCCCGTCCACCTCCAGCGCCCACCTGTCCGCCGTGCTCGTGGACCTCGGACCCTCCACCATCCGCGACTACGCCGCCCCGGGCGAAGGCATCACCACCCTGCCCGAGCGCACCTGTTGGGGGAGCAGCGACTCCGGTGACAGCGCCTGCTTCAAGGAGACGAAGGCGAAGACGGCGGACGTCGACCACACCGTCTTCAGCCGCGGCTGGGCGGACCTGGGCAACTACGCCTCCGAGTACACCGGCCGCCCGCTGACCCCGGGCGGGAAGTACACGATCACCCTCGACCTCCACGCGAGCGACCACGTCGTCCCGGCCGGACACCGTCTCGCCCTGATCGTCGCCGGTACGGACGCCGGGCTCATCGACCCGCCCGCCTCCACCCCGCGGCTCACGCTCGATCTGGCCCGTACGTCCGCGAAGTTGCCGCTGGCCGGCGGCGTGAAGGCGTTCGTACGCGCGACCACCGGAGTGCCGCCCCGGGCGACCGCGCCCGAGGACGGCCCGCTGAGCGGCGTGCGCGATCCGCGCGCCGCCCGCATCCCGTCCGCCTAACGGCTACGCCGGTTGTGCCCACCCGTTCCGCCCCGCCGAACGAATGCCCACACCCGGAGCTCAGGAAGATCCGGATTGAGATCCGAACACCTGGTAATGCGTACCCGCATGGACAACGAGAAGGACACGCAGGGCGAGCCCGACGAGGTCGTGGTCAGACACCTCCCCGGCAGCCCGCACGAGACCCGCCGGCCGGAGACCGACAAGGTGGTCTTCGGGGTCACGGCCGCGGCGACGCTCGCGTTCGTCATATGGGGCGCCGCGGCCACGGACGCGCTGGAGGACGCGTCCGGCTCGATGCTCAGCGGGCTGATGCACAACGGCGGCTGGGCTTTCGTGCTGGCCGCGTCCGGCTTCGTGGTCTTCGCGCTGTGGCTCGCGATAAGCCGCTACGGGAAGATCACCCTCGGTGGGGAGGGCGAGGAGCCGGAGTTCCGCACCATCTCGTGGGTCGCGATGATGTTCAGCGCGGGCATGGGCATCGGCCTGATGTTCTACGGCGTGAGCGAGCCGCTGTCGCACTTCAAGGAGCCGCCGCCCGGCACCGATCCGGCCGACGCCGCCCAGGCCATGGAGACCGCCATGGCCACCACGCTCTTCCACTGGACGCTCCACCCGTGGGCCATCTACGCGGTGGTGGGTCTCGCCATCGCGTACAGCAGCTTCCGGCGCGGCAGGCGGCAGTTGATCAGCGCGGTCTTCGAACCGCTGCTCGGGAGGAAGTACGCGAACGGCTGGGGCGGGCAGGTCATCGACATCCTGGCGATCTTCGCCACCCTCTTCGGGTCCGCCGCCTCGCTGGGCCTCGGCACGCTGCAGATCAGCAGCGGCATCCAGGAACTCGACTGGATGGGAGACGTCGGCACCGGGCTTCTGGTCGGCATCATCGCCGTGCTGACCGTGGCGTTCGTGGCCTCCGCCGTGTCCGGTGTCGCCAAGGGCATCCAGTGGCTGTCCAACATCAACATGGTGCTGGCGCTGATCCTCGCGGCCTTCGTGTTCGTGGCGGGGCCGACGATCCTCATCCTCGACCTGCTGCCGACCTCCATCGGCTCCTACGTCGGGGACCTGCCGCAGCTCGCGGGGCGCACGGAGGCGTCCAGCGGCAAGGGAGTCGCCGACTGGCTCTCCAGCTGGACGGTCTTCTACTGGGCCTGGTGGATCTCGTGGACGCCCTTCGTCGGCATGTTCATCGCCAGGATCAGCCGCGGCCGTACCATCAGGCAGTTCGTGGGCGGCGTGATCCTGGTGCCCAGCACGGTCAGCCTGCTGTGGTTCGCGGTCTTCGGCGGATCGGCGATGAAGCTGCAGGACCAGGGGCGGCTCGGCGGCGAGACCACGCCCGAGGGGCAGCTCTTCGGCGTGCTGCAGCAGTACCCGATCGCCACCGCGATGAGTCTGCTGGTGATGATCCTCGTCGCGATCTTCTTCGTCTCCGGCGCCGACGCCGCGTCGATCGTGATGGGGACGCTGTCCCAGAAGGGCTCCATCGAACCGACCAAGCCCGTCGTCGTGTTCTGGGGCGTGCTGACCGGGGCGGTGGCGGCCATCATGCTGCTGATCGGCGGTGGCGCGGGCGATGCGCTCACGGGCCTGCAGAATCTGACGATCCTGGTCGCCGCGCCCTTCACGCTCGTCATGGTCGGGTTGTGCTGGGCGCTGATGCGGGATCTGCGGCGGGACCCGCTGATCGTGCGGGGCGAGAAGGGCGAGGTGGCCGTGGAGGAGGCGGTGATCGCCGGACACGAGAAGTTCGGCGGCGACTTCGAACTCCGCATCGGCCCCTCGACGAACGGGAACCCCAACGAGCGGACGCGCTCGGACTGACTTTCACGCCCCGGGCTGAGCCGAGTTCGGCACCGCCGGGCCGCGTCACCGGGCTTCTCGCCGTCGCGGCGGTAAGAATTTCCCGCCGCGACGGCGAGCAATCGGTACGGCGGAGACCGGCGGTGGAGAACTCACCGCAAGATTGCTCGTTTCCGCGGCCGCACCTTCGTGATCAGCGGCCACAACACCACCAGCGCCGCCACCCCGTACAGCACGACAGCGAGGGGCTCGCTCCAGAGCCCGCTCACCGCGCCGTTGCTCAGCTGGAACGTGCGGCGCAGCTGCTCCTCCGCCAGGGGGCCCAGGATCACGCCCAGGATCAGCGGCAGCACCGGAAGGCCGAACCGCCGCATCATGAAGCCGAGCAGGCCGAGCACCAGCAGCACCACCAGGTCCACGGCCTGGGAGTTCACAGCGAACGCGCCCAGCGCGGAAAAGAACAGGATCCCCGCGTAGAGGTACGAGCGCGGCACCTGCAGCAGCTTCGCCCACACTGGCGCCAGCGGGACGTTCAGCAGGAGCAGCAGCACATTCCCGACGAACAGGCTCGCGATCAGCGCCCAGACCAGCTCGCTCTCACGCTCGAACAGCAGCGGGCCCGGCTGGATGCCGTACTGCGTGAACGCGGCGAGCATCACCGCGCCGGTGGCGTTCGCCGGCAGCCCCAGCGACAGCATCGGCACGAGCGACCCCGCCGCCGAGCCCTTGTTGGTCGCCTCGGGGCCGGCCACGCCCTCGATCGCGCCGCGCCCGAACTCGCTGTCCCGGCCCGCGAGGCGCTTCTCCGTGGCGTACGAGATGACCGTGGGGATCTCGGCACCGCCCGCCGGCAGCGCGCCCATCGGAAACCCGATGAGGACGCCGCGCAGCCATGGCTTCCACGACCGCTTGAGATCCTGCCGGCTCATCCACGGCCGCCCGACCGGCACCGGCTTCGGCGGGGTGTGCCGCAGATGACCGGCCACCCAGAGAGCCTCGCCGACAGCGAACACGGCGACCGCGACGACCACGATGTCGATGCCGTCCGCGAGCTGCGGCACGCCGAAGGTCAGCCGCTGCTGGCCGGAGATCGAGTCGATGCCGATCAGCCCGATGGTCAGGCCGAGCGCGAGCGAGGAGAAGCCGCGCACCCGGGAGGAGCCGATGACGGCGGTCACCGTCGTCAGCGCCACCACCATGATCGCGAAGTACGCGGGCGCGCCCAGCGTCACCGCGAAGTCCACGACCAGCGGGGCCAGGAAGGCGAGCATCGCCGTGCCGATGGTGGAGGCGATGAAGGAGCCGATCACGGCGGTGGCCAGCGCCTGTGCCGCCAGCCCGCGTTTGGCCATCAGACTGCCCTCGATGGCGGTCACCACGGAGGCCGACTCACCAGGGGTGTTGAGAAGTATCGAGGTGATCGCGCCGCCGAACATCCCGCCGTAGTAGATCCCGCCGAACATGACGAACGCGGAGGTCGGCTCCATGCCGAAGGTCACGGGCAGCAGCAGCGCCACCGTCATCGCCGGACCGATGCCCGGCAGCACGCCGACCGCGGAGCCGATGAGCACGCCGACCAGCGCGTAGAGCAGATTGACGGGGGAGAGTACGGTCGCGAAGCCCCCGAGCAGACTGGACAGCGCGTCCATCACAGGACCCCTTCCAGCACGCCGGGCGGCAGAGTGATGCCGAGCCCGTAGGCGAACGCGTAGAAAGAGCCGACCGACATCACGACGGAGACGACCGCGTCGCGGAGCCAGGTGCGGCTGCCGAGTGCGTACGCGATGCCCCAGAACAGCAGCGCACCCGAGATCGCCCAGCCCAGCGGCTCGATGAGCACCGCGTTTGCCAGGAAGAAGGCGATCACCAGCATCACCGCGCGCCAGTCCAGCTTGGCGGTGAGATCGATGTCCTCGCCGCCCTCGGCTTCGCCGCGTCCGCCGTGCAGCACGTCGATCGCGTGCACCAGCGCGCACACCACCAGGCCGCCGCCCACCCCGTACGGCACGGCCTGGGGGCCGATGGGCCCGGCGGCCGTCGCCGCCGTGCCCATCGTCGCGGCGTCGAGGATCACGACGGCGCCGAGCCCCGCGAGCAGTGCGGAGACCAGCAGCTCCACGCGGCCTCCGGTCTCCTCTCCCGCGGCGGCGGTGTCGCCCTCGTCCTCCCGTTCCTTCGCCGTCATATCGATCACTTCGTCAATCCGAGCCGCTTGAGGGTGCTTTCGACCTTCTTGTTCTGCTCGGCGAGGAAGTCCTCGAACTCCTTGCCCCGCAGGAAGGCGTCGGTCCAGCCGTTGCGCCGCATGGCCGTCTGCCACTCGTCCGAGTCCCGCATGGTGCGCAGGGCCTCGACGAGCTGCTCGCGGCGCTGCCGGGAGATGCCGGGGGCGGCCACCACCCCGCGCCAGTTGATCGCGGAGACGTCGACTCCCTCGTCGGCGAGGGTGGGCGCGTCGATGCCCTTGACGGTCGTCCTGCCGGTGGTCGCCAGCACCCGTACGTCGCCGGTGGCGATCTGGTCGACCATCTCCCCGATGCCCGTGGCCGCCACGTCGATCTTGCTGCCGAGCAGCGCGGTCAGCAGCTCGCCGCCCCCGTCGTAGCCGATGTAGCGGACCTTGGCCGGATCGACGTCGGAGGCTTCGGCGACCTGCATGGGCAGGAGGTGGTCAGGACCGCCGGGGGATGAGCCACCGCCGACCGACAGCCGGTCGGGGGCGCGTCGCCATGCGTCGAGGAAGTCCTTCAGGGTGCGCAGCCGCGAGTCCTTCGGTACGACGATGGCGCTCGGGTCCTGGATCAGCCGGACCAGCGGGGTGGTGTCCTCCAGCGAGACGGCCGACTTGTTGGTGAACACCGCGCCGACGACGCCGAGGCCCATCATCATGAGCATCTCGTCGCTGCCGCGGGAGTTCACCAGCCGGGACAGGCCGATGGTGCCGCCCGCCCCGGAGATGTTCGTGACCTCCATGCCGCGGGCGGCGTTCGAGGCGGTCAGGGCCTTGCCGACGGTACGGGCGGTGATGTCGAAGCCGCTGCCCGGGCTGTTGCCGACGATCATGCGGAGCCCGGTGAGCGGCCCCTTGGCTCCGGTCCGGCTCTTCCCGGTCGTTCCGCAGCCGGCCGTGGCAGCCGTCGCAGCCGGGGCGAGTGCCGCGAGTGCGGCGGTGCGCAGCAGTGTCCGTCTGTTCACAGGGGACTCATTTCCTCGGTGTGACGGGGGGCGGTGCGCAGACCATCCCAGGGAGATGTGTGCCCGGTCACTATTCGCAAAACAAAGGTCGTTGAGTACCTTGTGGTCCTCATGGAACTCAGTGTTCTGGTCGTCGACGACGACTTCATGGTCGCCAGGCTGCACAGCGTGTGCGTCGACCGGACCCCCGGATTCCGCTCGGCTGGGGTCGCGCTCAGCGCCGCCGAGGCGGTACGGGAGGCCGCCCGGCTCGCTCCCGACCTGGTGCTGCTCGACCTGTACCTGCCGGACGGGTCGGGCCTCGAGGTGCTGCGCCGCATCCGCGAGGACGACCCGGATACGGACTTCCTGGTGGTCAGTGCCGCGAAGGACGCCGAGACGGTGCGCGAGGCGCAGCGTGCGGGCGCGGTCAACTACCTCATCAAGCCGTTCGAACAAGCGGATCTGCGCGCCAGGCTCCGCCACTACCGCGCAGCCCACCTGGCGATGGCCGGCGCCCCCGACACCGCTCAGTCGGACGTGGACCGGCTGTTCCCCGCGCCCTCGCCGGAGCGGGGGCGGAGCGCGGCCCCGCTGCCGAAGGGACTGAGCGCCCCCACCGCGTCCCTGGTCGAGACCGCCCTGCGGGCCAGGGCGCCGGAGGGCCTGTCGGCGAGCGAATGCGCGGCCGAGACGGGCCTGTCCCGGGTCAGCGCCCGGCGCTACCTGGAGCACTTCACGGACGCGGGGCGGGCCGAGGTCCACCTGCGGTACGGGACGACGGGGCGGCCCGAGCGGCGGTATACGTGGCGGCACTGACGGGCCGCCGTGGTGCGGGCGTCAGCGCTGCGCCGTCGCCTCTCCGCCCGCGACCACCAGCCACGCCGCTTCCTCCGCGCACCCCCACGACACCGTGACACCCGCCCCGCCGTGCCCGTAGTTGTGCACGCACAGCGCCCCGCCGGGCAGCCGTTCCACCTCGATGCGCACGCTGGGTCTGAAGGGCCGCAGCCCCACCCGGTGTTCGAGGACCCGGGCCGTCGCGAGCCCCGGGTGGAAGCGGGCGCAGCGGCGGACGATCGCCTCGGCGGTCGCCGGGTCGGGGGTCAGGTCCCCCACGTCCTCGCGCGCCGTGCCGCCGAGCACCACCCCGTACGGCTGAGGCAGCACGTACGTCGTGTCCGCCGCCCCCACGTCCGCCGCCACGAACCACTCGTCGATGCCCGGGTTCTCCACGATCACCAACTGCCCCTGCACGGGCCGCACCTCCGGGTCCGGGACCAGCTCGCGCGCTCCGAGCCCGGTGCAGTTGACGACGAACGGCGCCTCCCGCCCCGCCTCGTCGAGCGAGGCCGCGCTCCGCCGCTCCAGCACACCGCCGGCGGCGGCCAGCCGCCGCTCCAGGTACGGCAGATGGGCCCGCATGTCGAGCAGCGGCACACGCGCGTGGACGCCTGCCCGGCACCCGTCGGGGAGTTCCTCGATGCGGGCCGCGCGGAGCCCCGGCACCCCCTCGGCCCACGCGCCGAAGTCCCAGCCACCGGTGTCGGCCATGATTCCCGCGACCAGCCGCACCCCCGTCTCGTCCGGCCGCTCGGCCAGCCCGGACAGGACGTGGAAGGAGTGCAGCGACCACTCGACGGCCCGCTCCTCCGGCTGGATGCGGTACGGCCAGCACAGCGCGCCCGCCACCGCGGACGTCGTGGCCCCGGCGGGATCCCGGCTCCACACCCGTACGCGCTGGGCGCTCTCCGCGAGGACGACGGCGGTGGTCAGCCCGATGACCCCGCCGCCGACGACGATCACATCGCTCTCCATGCCGGGACGTTATCCGCTCCGCGCGGCCCGTACGAGAGCGGACACGAGGCCCGGAATCTGTAGTTCCGTCGTGGATGGGGATACTCAGGACATGGCTGCCGAGCCCGCGTACGCGACCTTCGGACTGGCGCCGGCGACTCGTGCCGGGGGCGTCCTCTCCGACGGTGCCTATCAAGTGCACCGGGACTTCCTGGACTTCATCGTCGACGGCAGGCCGCTGCTGCTCCGGCTCGCGGACCTCGACGCCGTCTCGCCGCTCGCCTCCGACCTGGGGCCCTCCGTCTTCACCGCGCACGTGCGGCGGCTGCTGCTCGAGACCGAACCGCCGCTCGCCGGCGGGCGGTACGTGATCTACGGATGCCCGGAGTGCGAAGGGCTCGAGTGCGGAGCGGTCACGGCCGTCATCGAGCGGGACGGCACGGACGTCGTCTGGCGGGACTTCGCCTGGCAGACGGACGAGGTCGCCGACCTCGAGCAGGGCGGCTACCCCGGGGTGGGCCCCTTCCGCTTCCGCGGCGACCAGTACCGGGCCGAGCTGGAACGGCTGCTCTCCGGCGCCGGCGAGCGGGCCGCCGCACGCCGCGTCCTGCTCGTCGGCCGGCGGGCCGCTGTACTGGCCAGGCTCGCCTCCGCGCTCCGCACGATCGGCATCGGCGCGGACCTCACCCGGGACGCGGCGGGCGCGGACGCCGACGAGCTGCGCGCGTACGGGGCCGTGGCCTTCGACGGGGCCGTCGAGCAGCGGGAACGGGACGCCGTGCACCGTGCCTTCGAGGCCGCGGGAGCCGACGCCGTGTTCGTCGAAGCACTCGCGCCGGTCATTCCGCTGCTCGTCGCGCAGATAGAGCAGGCGCTGGACCGGACTCCGGAGGACCGGCGGCGGCTGACCGCGCTGTCGGCGACGAGCGGCGGGGGGACGGTGGAGGTGACCGTGGAGGTGGCGGCGCCCTGCCGCGTCCAGCTCACCGCGTACCGCCTCGACCGGTTCCAGCGCACTCGTACCCGGGAGCTGTTCGACGACCAGCTCGAGCCCGGCCGGCACGTCATCGAGCCGGACGCGCAGGCGGTCAGGGGAGAGGCGTTCGTGGTCGCCCGCACCACGGGCGGCGTCCTGGCGGCGGCTGTACGGCGTGGGGAGCGGCCGTCGTGGCGCTCGTGAGGTTGCCGGGCCGGTCATGAGGCCGCGCGTGAGCCGCCGGGCCGGTCATGAGGCCGCTCGTGAGGCCGCCGGGCCGGTCATGACGCCCGTCCTGACGCCGTTCGTGACACCGCTTCCCGAGCCCGTAGGATCGACCGCCTGATGACTGCCACCCTCGTCGCCAAGGACCTCGCCGCCGGGCACGGTGACCGCACGCTGTTCTCCGGGCTCGACCTGGTCGTCGCACCCGGCGACGTGATCGGGCTCGTCGGCGTCAACGGCTCCGGGAAGTCCACCCTGCTGCGCCTGCTCGCGGGCCTCGACACGCCGGAGCGCGGCGCCCTGCGGCTCAGCCCGCCCACGGCCGCCGTCGGCCACCTGCCGCAGGAGCCGGAGCGGCGGCCGGGGGAGACCGTACGGGAGTTCCTCGCCCGGCGCACCGGCGTGGCCGCCGCGCAGCGCGCCCTTGACGAGTCCACCCAGGCCCTGGCCGACGGCCTGCCGGGCGCCGACGACGCGTACGCCACCGGTCTCGAGCGCTGGCTCGGCCTCGGCGGCGCGGACCTGGAGGAGCGGGCCGAGGAGGTGGCGGACGGCCTCGGCCTCGCGGTCGGCCTCGACCTGCCGATGACGGCCCTCTCCGGCGGCCAGGCCGCCCGCGCCGGGCTCGCATCGCTGCTGCTCAGCCGCTATGACGTCTTCCTGCTCGACGAGCCGACGAACGACCTGGACCTCGCAGGACTCCACCGCCTGGAGTCGTTCGTCACGGGCCTGCGCGCCGGAACGGTGGTCGTCAGCCACGACCGGGAGTTCCTCACCCGGACCGTGACGAAGGTCCTCGAACTCGATCTCGCGCAGCAGCAGGTGAACCTGTACGGCGGGGGCTACGCGGCGTTTCTCGAGGAGCGCGAGGTCGGCAGGCGCCACGCCCGCCAGGAGTACGAGGAGTACGCCGACACGCGCGCCTCGCTGGAGACGCGCGCCAGAATGCAGCGGAACTGGATGGCCAAGGGCGTGAAGAACGCCCGCCGCAAGGCGGGCGACAACGACAAGCTCGGCCGGAAGTTCCGCTCCGACGCGAGCGAGAAGCAGGCGGCCAAGGCACGCCAGACGGAGCGGCTGATCGAACGGCTCGAGGTGGTCGAGGAGCCGCGCAAGGAGTGGGAGCTGCGCATGGAGATCGCGGCGGCCCCGCGCTCCGGTGCGGTCGTGGCGACGCTCACCGGCGCGGAGGCCAAGCGCGGCTCCTTCGCCTTCGGACCGGTCGACCTGCAGATCGACTGGGCGGACCGTGTGGCCATCACCGGAGCCAACGGCTCCGGCAAGTCCACGCTCCTGGCCGCCCTGCTCGGCCGGCTCCCGCTCGACGCGGGGCACGCGGCGCTCGGACCGGGCGTGGTGGTGGGCGAGGTGGACCAGGCCCGCGGGCTCTTCTTCGGGGACGAGCCGCTGATGGACGCCTTCGGGGCGGCCGTCCCGGACATGGCAGCCGCGGAAGTCCGTACGCTGCTTGCCAAGTTCGGCCTCAAGGCGGCCCATGTGCTCCGTCCCGCGTCCACACTCTCACCCGGTGAGCGGACCCGCGCCGCGCTGGCCCTGCTCCAGGGCCGCGGCGTGAACCTCCTGGTTCTGGACGAGCCCACGAACCACCTCGACCTCCCGGCCATCGAGCAACTGGAGTCTGCCCTGGCGTCGTACGAGGGCACGCTCCTCCTGGTCACCCACGACCGCCGCATGCTCCAGGCGGTGCACGTCACGCGCCGCCTGGAGCTCGCCGCGGGGCGCGTGACGGAGCACAGCTGAGAGAGGGCCCGACCCGGTGCGCGGCTCCACGGAGACAGGCCGTCATCCGGCATCCGGCGTCAGGGCGGTGACCCCGTACCGAACGCATGGAGTTCGACGCACGGCTCGGCGTTCGACGGGCAGTGCGCGGTGACGTAGACACGGTGTACCCCGCCGACGGGAGCGATCGGCACGGAGATGTCGTCCAATGACCCGTCGGGCACGGGATTGATCCGCGCCAGCCGGGGCCGGGTGGGGGAGTCGAGCCGCAACTCGATCGAGGCGCCTCCGCCCGGTGGTCCCGCGAGTCTGGCCTTGGCGAGAGTCTCCTTGCCGTTGGAGAAGTCCACACGGTCGTACCGCAGGAGGGAGAAGCGCCCCAGGAGGCGGCTGCCGCGCAGAGACCCGGTGGTGGTCCCGCTCTCCACCGTGAAGGCGCCGGCCTGGATACGGTCTTTCGCCAGGAGTACTGGGGAAGGCGGCGCGGTCGAGGGCGGCGGAGTCTCCTGTGCGGTCGGGGAGGAGGAACCGGGCGGCAGGTATCCCCGGGCCGCATGATGCTGCTGGCAGCCGGGCAGCGTGATCATGCCTACGGTGACGCCGATCAGGAAGCCGATGACGGCGACGCTGGTGGGGGAGAGCCGACGGCCCCGGCGCGGAACCCGGCTCCTCCTTCCGGGGCTCGGCGCCCCGTCCGGCGCGACGGGGCGCCTGCCTAAGCGCTGTGCCGGGGCTTCGGCATCGGCCCTGGCGCTTTCCAGCAGCCGTGTCAGGAACGGCGGATCACCCAGCGGAACGGGGATGTCCGCCTTCGCCCGCAGGTATTCCTCTCCAGGCCACCAACCCAGCAGCCGCACGGGCAACTGCTTTTCCAGCTGCGCATCGAGCCGGGACACGTCCTTGTAGACACGCATGCAGCCCGGACAGATCCGAAGGTGGTCCGCGGCCTCCTTGGCCGGGGGCGACTCGGGCTGGAAAGCCAGTTGCCTGACCACCTCCTTGCAGTCCTGACGCCCCAGCCGTTCGAGATACAGGTCCGTACGGGCCCGGCGCAGCTCGCCCCTGGCCTGGGCGCACAGGTCCTGGATCGCATCACGGGCCAGGCCCGTGATGCGGGCTGTCAGCGCGGGGTCGTCGCGGTCCACCACCGAGTGCCACAGCAGGCACTGGGTGGTGGGCGGGAGCCGCTTGAAGGCGAGAGCGAGATGGCCGTCTTCACCCCAGGGCCAGCGGAATCCCGCAGCGGCCCAGGCGCGGAAGGACGGCGACAGCGCTTCGCCCTCGAGGTGCAGGCGCGTGACCGCCGTGGTGCGAACGCCGTCCAGCAACTGGAGCCGCAGGCACCCCGGATGACGGCGCTCGATGAAGGACTCCCCGGACAGCATCCGTTGGAGCAGCTGGGCGAAGACATGTGAGGTCGCCTCATGCGCATGTACGGGACCCGGCAGGCACTGGGTCGTATAGGCCTGCACGGCGGCGTAGTGGCGGCGATAGAGATACCGGAAGAGTTCGACCTGTCCCTCTCGGATCGCGTGGCTCAGCGCAGTATCCGAAAGAGGCCGCTGTGGGGGCAGCGGACCCAAGACCAAGTGCATCGAGGAACCTTCCACTAAGGTCCGGCGGCAGCCTGGTCGCATGTCGGCCACGCGCCGTAGCCGTCTGATCTTCCACGTCCTGAAAACTGGCCCGGATTCGGAACGGTGGAGCGTTCATGCGTGCACCCAGCCTGGCGAAAGCTGCATGAGATGAAGATGAGGCGAGACCGGTCAAGACTGGGCAGAACCGGGCGGATCAATCGTCCTTGTATTGCGGAAGCCGCAACTCCGCGATCAGTCCGCCGCCTGGGGCATCCAAGAGTTGGGCGCTGCCGCCGTGCAATTGCGCTATCCAGCGGACGATCGCCAGTCCTGTTCCGGTCCCCGACCCACCGGTGACCCCGCGGCGGAAGACCTTCTCGCGATCCTTGGGCGGCACACCCGACCCATGGTCACGGACCGCGATCCGGCCGGGGGAGACGGTCACCTCCACTGGCCGGTGAGGGGAGTACGGTCCGCCGCCGCCGTGCTGCTGCGCGTTCTCGACCAGGTTGCGCAGCGCCTGGGCGAGCAGTCCCGGGTCGCCCAGCACCACCACCGGCTCGGTGCTGATGGTGACCGCCGCCGGGCCGGGCAACTCCTGAAGGGTGAGCTCGACCAACTGGTCCAGCCGTAAGGGCGTACGTTCGACCTCCTGGGTGCCCGCAGCCAGCCGTGCCCTCGCCAGCAGACCGGTGACGAGGCGACTGAGCCGGTCGACCAGGTGTACCGCTTCGCTCAGGGCTGCCGGGGCCCGCTCGGGGGCCGAGCTCCCGCCTTCCACCACCAACTGCAAGGTGGCCAGCGGAGTCCGCAGCTCGTGAGCCGCCTCTGCCAGGAACTGCTCCTGTCGCTGCAGGCTCGTGATGGCGGGCCGCATCGCACGGCCGGAGAGCAGGTGCCCGACAGCCGCCGCGAACACGACCAGGGCCGTGCAGCCGATCGTCAGCCAGCGGATCAGCAGCTCGTGACGGCGTTCGCTGCTCCCGGGATCCCCGCCGACCAGGATCGCGGCCCTGATGTCCTCGTCCTCCCAGACGGGGGCGGCGGCCCACCGCAGTTCCCGCTTGTCAGCCGCGACCGCGGTGAACAGGACGGTGTCCTCATCGGCCACCATCTCCCGCCACCGCCGCCGGAGTTCCGCCTGGAGGGGGGCTACGGAGGGCATAGGCTCGGCGACATGGACGACCGGCGTCCTGCCCGGTCGCCCGGTCAGGACGACCACCGCTTCTACGCGCTGCGCCAGTGAGTCCTCGTACAGCGGATCGAGGTGCAGTTGTCCCTGATTGTCGAACCACACCGCGCGGGAGAGCCCGACGGCCCGGCTGTTGACGTCGCTGTCGAGGTCGCCGGCGCGGGAGCCGGCGTCGATGTGCGCGGCGATCGCCGCGAGAACGAAAAGGCAGCTCGCGGTGGTGAACGCGAACAGCAGTGTCATCACCCGGCGGCAGCGGCGCAGCCGCGCCACGGCCCGGGAGGGCGTACGGCCTAACAGCGCTGTGCCTCCGCCTCCGCCAGCCGGTAGCCGAAGCCCCGCACCGTTTCGATCGGATCCGGTGGACCCAGTCGGCGCCGCAGCTGGCCGATCAGTACGTCCACCACGTTGGACATCGGCTCGCCCATTTCGTCCCAGCAGTGCTCGATCAGCTCCGTGCGCGTGACCACTTCACCGACCCGCAGCATCAACACCTCCAGCACGGCGAACTCCTTGGCGGTGAGGCTGAGGAGGACTCCGGCGCGGCGCACCCTGCGGCGGGGCAGGTCGACCTCCAGGTCGCCGACCTTGAGTTCCGGCGGCCGGGCGGGCTGGGCCCTGCGGCACAGCGCGCGTACGCGGGCGGTCAGTTCGGCGAAAGCGAAGGGCTTGACGAGATAGTCGTCGGCCCCGTGCTCGAACCCCGCCACGCGGTCGGCGACCGTGTCCAGGGCCGTGAGAAGCAGAAAGGGCAGGGCGGAACCCGCCCTTCGATGTGCCGCGAGGAGGCGCAGCGAGTCACCGTCCGGGACGGCCCGGTCCGCCACCACGCAGTCGTAGGCATGGATGGAGAGGCGGAAATCGGCGTCGGCGAGTGTCAAGGCGAGATCCACGGCGAAGCCCGCCTCTCGCAGTCTCGCGGAGATCACGGGTCCGAGCTCGGGGTCGTCCTCGAGAATCAGAACGCGCACGGTCCGTCAGTCTAGGCTCGAATTCCGGTAAATCTGCGATGAACGGGCGGGCTGTGCTTGCCGATTGGCGGCGCGGCAGGGCACCGGCAGGACGGACGTACCCCGGCCCCGGCCACGGACGCACCACTGCCCCGGCCACGGACCGGGGCAGTGCGCCAGGTGAGAGGGGCCGCTAGCCGCGGCGCTTGGGGTCGAGGAGGCCCGCGCGGCGCAGCGCGTCCGCCATCGCTCCGTTCGCGGGGGCGGCGTCGCGGCCCCGGTCGCCGCCGCGGCCGCCCTGCCGCTGCTGCGGCGCGCCGCGCCGCGGCCGGTCCCGGCCCTCGCCGCGGTCACTGCGTCCCCCCGGCTTCCCCCCGCCGGACGGCGACTCGTCGTCCAGCCGCAGCGTGAGCGAAATCCGCTTCCGCGGAATGTCCACGTCGAGCACCTTCACCCGCACGATGTCCCCCGGCTTCACCACATCCCTCGGGTCCTTCACGAAGGTCTTCGACATCGCCGAGACATGCACCAGACCGTCCTGGTGGACGCCCACGTCCACAAAGGCCCCGAAGGCGGCGACATTCGTGACGACCCCCTCCAGGATCATCCCGGCCGCGAGGTCGCCGATCTTCTCCACGCCTTCCTTGAAGGCCGCCGTCTTGAACGCGGGCCGCGGGTCGCGCCCCGGCTTCTCCAGCTCCTTCAGGATGTCCGTGACCGTCGGCAGGCCGAAGGACTCGTCCACGAAGTCCGCAGGCTTCAGTCCGCGCAGCACCGCCGTGTTGCCGATGAGCGCCTTCACCTCCCCGCCGGTCGAACCCGCGATCCGCCGCACCACCGGGTACGCCTCCGGGTGCACGCTCGACGCGTCGAGCGGGTCGTCGCCGCCGCGAATGCGGAGGAAGCCCGCGCACTGCTCGTACGCCTTGGGCCCGAGCCGCGCCACCTCCTTCAGCTGCTTCCGCGCGCGGAAGGCGCCGTTCGCGTCGCGGTGCGCCACGATGTTCTCGGCAAGGCCCGCGCCGATGCCCGAGACCCGGGCCAGCAGTGGCGCGGATGCGGTGTTGACGTCCACCCCCACACCGTTCACACAGTCCTCGACGACCGCGTCGAGCGAGCGGGAGAGCTTCACCTCGGACAGGTCGTGCTGGTACTGGCCGACGCCGATCGACTTCGGGTCGATCTTCACCAGCTCGGCCAGCGGGTCCTGCAGGCGCCGCGCGATCGACACCGCGCCGCGCAGCGACACGTCCAGGCCCGGCAGCTCCTGTGAGGCGAAGGCCGACGCCGAGTACACCGATGCCCCGGCCTCCGAGACCATCACCTTCGTCAGCTTCAACTCCGGCTGCTGCGCGATGAGATCGGCCGCGAGCTTGTCGGTCTCCCGCGACGCCGTGCCGTTTCCGATGGCGATCAGCTCGACGCGGTGCTCGCGCGCCAGCCGGGCCAGCCTGGCCAGCGACTCGTCCCACTTCTGCTGCGGTACGTGCGGATAGATCGTGTCCGTCGCGGCCACCTTGCCGGTCGCGTCGACGACGGCCACCTTCACGCCCGTACGGAATCCCGGATCCAGGCCCATCGTCGCGCGCGTGCCCGCCGGGGCGGCCAGCAGCAGGTCGCGCAGGTTGGCCGCGAACACCCGGACCGCCTCGTCCTCGGCGGCCTGCCGCAGCCGCAGCCGCAGATCGATGCCGAGGTGGACGAGGACGCGGGTGCGCCAGGCCCAGCGGACCGTGTCGGTCAGCCACTTGTCGGCCGGGCGGCCGCGGTCCGCGATGCCGAAGCGGGCGGCGATCGCCTGCTCGTACGAGCTCGGGCCCTCGTCCGCCTCGTCGCCGGGACCGGCGGGCTCCAGGGCGAGGTCGAGGACCTCCTCCTTCTCGCCGCGGAACATCGCCAGCACCCGGTGCGAGGGCAGCTCCGTGAACGGCTCGGCGAAGTCGAAGTAGTCGGCGAACTTCGCGCCCGCCTCCTCCTTGCCCTCCCGCACCTTCGCGGCCAGCCGCCCCCGCTGCCACATGCGCTCGCGCAGCTCGCCGATCAGGTCCGCGTCCTCGCCGAACCGCTCGGTGAGGATGGCGCGGGCACCCTCCAGCGCGGCGGCGGCGTCCGCGACGCCCGAGCCCTCGTCGACGAACGCGGCGGCGGCCGCGAGCGGCTCGACCGACGGGTCGCCGAGCAGCCCGTCGGCGAGCGGCTCGAGCCCCGCCTCGCGCGCGATCTGCGCCTTCGTACGGCGCTTGGGCTTGAAGGGCAGGTAGATGTCCTCGAGCCGGGCCTTGGAGTCCGCGGCCCGGATCTGCGCCTCGAGGCGCTCGTCGAGCTTGCCCTGCGACCGGACCGACTCGAGGATCGCGGTGCGCCGCTCCTCCAGCTCCCGCAGATAGCGCAGCCGCTCCTCGAGCGAGCGCAGCTGGGCGTCGTCGAGCATCTCGGTCGCTTCCTTGCGGTAGCGCGCGATGAACGGCACGGTCGAACCGCCGTCGAGCAGCTCGACGGCCGCCTTTACCTGCCGCTCCCGTACGCCGAGCTCCTCGGCGATCCTGCCCTCAATCGACGTCGTCACGATCCGATCCGCCTTGTCGTTGCTGCTGGTGCCCGCATTGTGCCAGGTGGCGCCGACAGCCCTGCGCAGACAGTCCGAAGCGGTACGGGACCGCCGCGCGCTGCGGCCGCGCGCACGGCGGTGGCACCGGCCCGGCCCGGCCCGCGCCTGCGGCGCGGCGTTTCCCATTCGCGCCGGTGGTCCGGCCTCAGCCCTTGCCGAAGAGGTCCGCGGGGAAGGCACCGGCGGTGACCGCGGCTGCCAACCAGGCGCCGGCGAGCTCCGTGAGCCGCGCGACCCCGGCCTCGCCGAGGTGCTCGTACGGGGCGCGGTCGAGCCGGTCCGTGTCCTCCTCGATCCGCTTGCGCAGCCCGAGCCCCTCCTCGGTCAACTCGCCCCCCGCGTCGAGGAGTCCGCGCTCGCGCAGCCGATCCTGGGCCGCGGCCCAGTCGTCCTGCCCCCACGCGCGCGTGCGCAGCAGCCACTTGGGGCTCTGGCCCTTGCCGGTGGCCGAGTGGGTGACCATCGCCTCCAGCCCGTCCAGCTCGGCGCCCATCAGTACCGTGATGTGACCGTCGCCGCGGTGCTCGCGGAGCAGCGTCGCCGCGTGCCAGAAGGCGAGGTGGGGCTCCTCGGGCGCCGGCTGGTCGGCGTGCGCGGCGTACAGCGTCCGGCCGGGGCGGCTGCACGCCTCGGCCGCGCGCAGGGCGAGCTTCGCCGCCTCCGCCATCTCGGCCGAGGCCACGGCCTCTTCGCCGAGCAGCCGCCGCAGTCCGGCGTCGACGGCGCGCAGCCGGGCGGCGAGGGCGTCCTCGGGGGAGGCGGTGCGCCAGATCCGCGGTACGTGGCGGGCCACCAGCTCGGGGTTGAAGTTGTAGAACGCGGCGGTGACCGCGCCGGCACCGGCGGCTCCCATCGCGGAGGCCCGCGACGCGAAGTATGCGGCGGACCAGTCGTCGTGGCCGATGGCCGCCATCTCCTGGGCGTGCTCTGCGGTGAAGTAGACCGCCGAGTGCAGCGGGTTGAGGGCGTTGTGACAGCGTCGCCCGGCGCGGGCGGGCAGAGGAGTGCTCATGCCCGCACGTTACCTGTAAGTAGCAATCTACTGAAGCCCCGACGGCCCGCCCAGCGCCCGCCTGAAGCCCACGCACCCACCCCTTCGTGCACCCGCCGAGCCGCCCACCCAACCGCCCGGGGTCCCCTTCCCATGGCCCTCTTCCCTGCTT
>NZ_JBQQBX010000045.1:0-44697 GCF_052245475.1 Streptomyces sp. 7N604
TCAAGCGCCCGGTGGTCATCGACCACCCGGAGCTCGGCGAGACCATCGCCGTCCGCGACATGACGTACCTGTCGCTCTCCTACGACCACCGCCTGGTGGACGGCGCCGACGCCGCCCGCTACCTGGTGGCCGTCAAGGAGATCCTCGAGGCCGGTGAGTTCGAGGTCGACCTCGGCCTCTGAGTCGCCCTTCGGTACACACGGCCGCGCCCCCGCCCGGATCCTGGGTCGGGGGCGCGGCCGTTGTCGTACGGGCGGCCGTTGTCGTACCCGCTGTCGTACCCGCCCGTCATGATGGCTTCATGCGGGCGGCGCGGCTGATCAAGTTGGTGCTGCTGCTCCAGTCCCGGCCGTCCATGACGGCGGCCGAACTGGCGCGGCAGCTGGAGGTCTCGGAGCGTACGGTGGCGCGGGATGTGCTCGCGCTGTCGGAGGCTGGGGTTCCGGTGTACGCGGACCGGGGGCGGGCGGGCGGCTACCGGCTGATCGGCGGTTACCGCACCCGGCTGACGGGCCTCGGGCGTACGGAGGCGGAGGCGCTCTTCCTTTCGGGCGTGCCGTCGGCGCTGCGCGAGATGGGCCTGGCGGACGCGGGTTCGGCGGCGCGGCTGAAGGTGGCGGCCGCCCTGCTGCCGGAGCTGAGCGACGCACCGACCAGTGCTGCGCAGCGCTTCCATCTGGACGCGCCGGGCTGGTGGCAGGAGCCGGAGACCCCGGAGCTGCTGCCGGAGATCGCGGCGGCGGTGTGGGACGACCGTCCGCTCACGGTCCGCTATGTGCGCGGCGACGCGGAGGTGGAGCGGGAACTGGAGCCGTACGGGCTCGTGCTGAAGGCCGGGGTCTGGTATCTGGCGGCGCGGGTGCCCGGGGAGTTCGCCGGCGCCGGGGACTACCGCGTCTACCGCGTGGACCGGTTCGCGGCGGTCGCATCCGCCGCGGAGGGCAAAGCAGGCGCGGAGGTCCCGGCGGTTGCGGCGAGCACGGCCGGCCGGGAGCGGTTCGTACGGGACGAGTCCTTCGATCTGCCGGGCTTCTGGGCGGAGCGCGCGCAGCAGTTCGCGCGCTCCATCCTGCGGGAGAAGGTCGTGCTGCGGCTCTCGGAGTCCGGGGCGCGGCGGCTGCCGTATGTGACGGATCGTACGGCGGGGCGGGAGGCGGTGGCGGCCGCGGGCGAGCCCGACGCGGCGGGGTGGGTGCGGGTCACCCTGCCCGTCGAGTCGCTGGAGGTGGCGTTCAGCCAGCTGCTGACACTCGGGCCGGAGGCGGAAGTGCTGGAGCCGGCGGAGCTGCGCGAGCGGTTCGCGGAGGCGGCCGCCCGCGCGGCGGCGCTGTATCAGCAGTAGAAATGCTCCCGCCGCGGCGGCGAGAATCCCGACGACGCGGACCTGCGGTGCGGAACCGCCGCAACGCCCTCGGACAAGCGTCAGCGGTAGTCGGTGTCGTCGGCGTCCCTGCCCTCGATCTCGACCTCCTTGATGTACCGCCAGGCGTCGGGTCGGGTGCCGTCGGTGTCGGTGAACCCGTAGACCTGGGCGAGCTGCCCGCTGGAGAGCGACTGGCCGTTCCAGCGCGCCACGTCCGGGTCCGAGGCGAGCGCGGCGACGGCGCGGCCCACGTAGGTCGGGGACTCCGCGATGCAGAAGCTGCGGATGTGCTTCACGCCCTCGCGCCAGTTCTCCTCGGTGATGCCCATGCCGTCGAGCATCTGCTCCGAGCGCAGGAAACCGGGCGTGAGGGACACCGCGGTGCAGCCGGAGCCCTCCAGCTCCTTGCCGAGCCCGAAGGCCATCCGGATCGGGGCGTTCTTGGTGAGGTCGTAGAAGAGGTTCTCGCGGTAGTAGGTGCCGTTGTAGTCGGCTGTGCCGTCGGTCACCTCGATGACCAGCCCGCCGGGCCGCCTGATGAGCAGCGGCAGCGCGTAGTGGCTGGTGATGACGTGGGTCTTCACGCCGAGCTCCAGCATCCGCAGGCCCTTGTCCAGTTCGTACTGCCAGGCCTTGGTGTTCTCGCCGAACTCCAGCAGGTGCTCGCCGCCCCAGATGTCGTTGACGAGGACGTCGAGCCGCCCGTGGTCGCGGTCGATGCGCTCGACCAGGGCCCGTACCTGGTCCCGCTCGAGGTGATCGGTCGGCACCGCGATGCCCTCACCGCCCGCGGCCGTGATCAGCTCGGCGGTCTCCTCGATGGTCTCCGTCGCGCGGCCGACCTCGCTGACGCGGTCGCGGGTCGTACGGCCGGTGGCGTAGACCGTGGCCCCTGCCCGCCCGAGCTCCACGGCCATCGCCCGCCCCGCTCCCCTGGTGGCTCCCGCCACGAGGGCGACCTTGCCTGCCAGTGCGCGCTGTTCGCTCACGTGTGAGTCCTCTCGTTGTGCCGAGGTGTGGTTGCGTTCCGACCCTGCCACCCAAACCGGACACCTTCTGTCGTGATTGCGGGCGGGCGGCGGCGTGTGGTGCCGATGCGGCGGTGGTGCCGGATGCGGCGTGTGGTGCCGGATAACGACACAGCCGCATCCGGGCCGCTCCGGGTGCGGGGCGGCATGGCAGGGCCGATGCTGGTCGGGTGATGGACGAGACGGAGTTCTGGGAGATCATCGACAGCACCCGCGAGGCGGCCGAGGGCGACCCGGAGGAGCAGGCGGACCTGGTCGTGGACCGCCTGGTGCAACTCGACCCGGACGCCGTGCTCGACTTCGCCCGTCACTTCGAGGCCCGCTTCAACCGCGCCTACCACTGGGACGTATGGGGCGCGGCCTGGGTGCTTCTGGGCGGCGCGAGCGACGACGCCTTCGACAACTTCCGCTGCTGGCTGATCGGTCAGGGCCGGGAGGTCTACGAGGGCGCGGTGCACGATCCGGACGCACTGGCCGACCTGCTCGACGACTTCGACGAGGAGGTCGACGGGGACGCGGAGGAGCTGGGGTACGCGGCGGACGAGGCGTACGAGCAGCTCACCGGGCTCGAGACACCGGACCTGGGGCTGCCGCGGCCGCCGCGCGAGCCGGAGGGCGCGGCGCTGGACTTCGAGGACGACCGGGCGCTGGCCGAACGGTTCCCCAAGCTGTGGGACGCGTTCCGGCCCTGAGCGGGCAGCTCGCCGCTCGGGCCCGCCACACCACCGCGGGTGACGCCGCCGCTGGTGCGCCGGCGGCCCGCGGGCGGCCGGCGCGCGCAGGGCACCCACACCCGTCGCGGCCGGCGGAGCGCGGTCCCCACACCACCGCGGATGCGGGGAAGGTCAGCCCGACAGGCTGCGGCCCATGAGCACGTCGTCCACGTACTTCCCCTCGAGCAGGAACTCCCCCGGCAGCACGCCCTCCACCGCGAAGCCCGCCGACTCGTACAGCCGCCGGGCCGGGGTGTTGTGCCCGAGCACCCGCAGCGTGATCCGGCTCGCGCCCTGCCGCCTGGCCTCCTCGCACGCGGCGTCGAGCAGTGCCCTCGCGATGCCGCGCCCGCGCGCCCAGATGTCCACCGCGAGCCCCTGGATCTGCCGGACGTGCGCGTTGGCGGGCAGCGTGGTGGGGGTCACGAGCCGGACGTAGCCCGCGATCCGCCGGCTCCCGCCGGGAGAAGCCCCCGCCCCGTACTCGGCGTACTCGGCGTACTCGGCGACCAGGTACTGGGAGGGCGGGTGCGTCGCCTCGAAGAACGGGTCGCCCTCCGGGGGCGGGCCCGGCAGTACGGCGTGCAGGGTCGACCAGGTGCGGCGGTCCAGCTCGGCGAGCGCGGCGTCGTCGGCGCGCACGGCACCGCGTATGACGGGACGTATGTGCGAGGCAGACATGGGTGACACTCTGCCACCCGGCCGTGCTTCGGCGGGATTGCGGAGCCTGGCCGGACGGGATCCGGGCAGGATGTCTGCCATGCGAATTGCGATCACCGGCTCGGCCGGGCTCATCGGCACAGCTCTCGTACGGTCCCTGCGCGATGGGGGCCCCTCCCAGGCCGAAGGCTCTGGTGGAGGGCACGAGGTGGTCCGTCTGGTGCGGCGGCAGCCGCGGGCGGCGGACGAGGTCGCGTGGGATCCGGTGCGGCAGCACGTCGACGCGGCAGGGATCGCGGGCTGCGAGGCGGTGGTGCACCTGGCGGCCGCCGGGGTCGGCGACCGTTACTGGACCCCGGCGTACCGCAAGGAGGTCTGGGACAGCCGGGTGCTGGGTACGGCCGCGATCGCCGAGGCCGTCGCCTCGCTGGACCCCCCGCCCAGGGTGCTGGTCAGCGCCAGCGGGGTCGGGTTCTACGGCGACACAGGTGACCGGCTGACCGACGAGAGCGCGCCACCCGGCGACGGCTTCATGGCGGATCTCTGCCAGGCGTGGGAGGAGGCGGCGGCACCGGCCCAAGAGGCGGGCGTCCGGACCGTGTTCACCCGCAGCGCGCCCGTCGTCGCCAGCAAGGGCGGGGCCTGGGGGCGGCGGCTCTTCCCGATCTTCAAGCTCGGCCTGGGCGGCCGGCTCGGCGACGGGCGCCAGTACTGGAGCCTCATCGCACTGGACGATGAAGTCGCTGCGATCCGGCACATCCTGGACACCGAGGAGCTGTCGGGGCCGGTCAACTGCACCATTCCGGAACAGCTCACCAACCGCGAAGTGACGGCGGTGATGGGGCGGGTGCTGCACCGGCCGACCGCGTTCGCCGTGCCGGCGCCCGTACTGCGGTTCACCTTGCGCGAGTTCGCCGATGACATTCTCGCCGGCAAGCGGGTGGTGCCCGCGAAGCTGCTGAAGACCGGCTTCTCCTTTGCGTATCCGACGGTCGAGAGCGCGCTGCGGGCCGCGCTGCGCTGAGGGCCTTAGGACACCCGGGTTCGACCGGATTCCTCGCACGCCAGTCCGGAACGCGGGCATTCCCCACGGCTGCCCCGGGCATGACGTTCCCAGCAACCCGCGGAGCCGCCCTGCGCGGGACACAGCCGACCTCAGGAGGGGACGTGCTCAGCAGCCCTGCACGGCACGAGACAGACCGGACGGACGTCATCGTCGTGGGCGCGGGGGTGGCGGGGCTCGCCGCGGCCCGCCGGCTGGCCGACGCCGGAGTAAGCGCCAGCGTCCTGGAGGCGGCCCCTTACATCGGGGGGCGGATGGCCACCGACAGGGTGGACGGCTTCCGCCTCGACCGCACCGCGCAGCTGCTCACCTCGTATCCGGAGCTGCGCCGTACGCCCGGACTGGACGGCCTGGACGGCCTGGACCTGCGGCCGCTCTCCCAGGGGGTGTTGGTGCACCTGGGCGGGCGCAGCCAGCGGTACGCCGAGGCGCGTACCGCCAGGGGCCCGCTGACCGCCGCGCGCGTCCTCGCCTCGGCCGCCCGGTCTCCTCTGGGCGGGGCGCTCGACCAGGCGCGCGCCTCGGCCCTGCTCAACCGGCTGGCCGCAATGCCCGCCGACCGCCTGCTCGCCCGCACCGAGCTGCCCACCGCGGACGCGCTCGCCGCGCGCGGCCTGCCGTCCCGTACGGTCGACGGCTTCCTGCGGCCGCTGCTGACGGCGCTGCTCAGCGACCCGGAACTCACCACGTCCAGCCGCTGCGCCGACCTGGCGCTGCGCACCTTCGCCCGCGGCCGGCTCTGTATCCCCGCGGGCGGCGCCTCGGCCGTGCCCGAGCTGCTGGCGGCCGCTCTGCCGCCGGGCACCGTACGGACCGGGGTCCGCGCGGTGTCGGCCTCCACCACCTCCGTGGAGACCGCCGAGCACGGCCAACTCCCGTGCCGCGCCGTGGTGGTGGCCACGGGCGCGCGGACGGCTGCCGGACTCCTGCCGGGGCTGCGGCTGCCGCGCTTCCACCCGGTGACCGTGCTGCACCACACCGCGGACGCGGCGCCGCTGGCCGAGCCGGTGCTCGTGCTGGATGCGGACCGCCGTGGCCCGGTCTCGTATACGGCCGTCATCAGCGAGGCCGACCCGTCCCGGACCCCGCCCGGCCGGGTCCTCATCACCTCGGTGGTCCTCGGCGCAGCAGCCCGCGAGCCGTTGCACACCCTCGACAAGGCGGCCCGCGCGCAGCTCGGCGAGCTGTACGGCACGCAGGCGGACGGCTGGCAGCTGCTGGCCGCCCACCACGATCCGGAGGCGGTCCCCGCGATGCGGGCGCCGCACGACCTGCGGCGTCCTGTACGGGTGGTGGGGGGCCTGTACGTGTGCGGGGACCACCGCGACACGAGCACGGTGCAGGGCGCGCTCGTATCCGGCCGCCGCGCGGCCGACGCGGCCCTCCGCGACTTCGGCCTCGGAGCCGCCGGCGCCCCGGCGGAACTCCGCGCCGCGGCGGCCTGACGGCCCAGGCCGCTTGGTCAGTTGAGCGCGTGGTCAGTTGAGCGCGGCCAGCCGTTCCCGGAACGCCCGCACCGGCGCCGCGTCCTTGTACGGCTCGAGCCGCCGCTCGAAGTCGCGCACGTACTCAACGGCCCGGGCCGACCGCATCTCCGCCGCCTGCACCGCCGCCTCGGCCCCCACCGCGCACGCCTGGTCCAGCTCGCCGAGCCCGAGCCGGGCCGAGGCGAGGACCACGCGGCAGAACAGCCGGCTCCTGGCGTAGCCCGCGCCGCGCAGCTGGAGCGAGCGCTCCGCGTGCTGGGCGGCGGCCCTGTACTGCTGGAGATCGCGGTAGCAGTGGCCGAACTCGTCGGCGAGCTGTGCCTCGTCGAAGAAGCGCGCCCAGTACGGCACATCGTCGCCCGGCCTGGCCGCCTCCAAGAAGCGCTCGGCCCGCGCCAGCGACGCCGTGCAGGCGCGCACCTCGCCCAGCACGCCGTGCGCGCGCGCCTCCACGGCGTGCAGCAGCGCCTGCACAGCCGGCGCTCCCCCGCCGCCGACGCCCTGCTGAGCGACGCGCGCGAGCTGCACCGCCTCCCGCCCGTGCCCGAGATACACCGCCTGCCGGGCCATGGTCACCAGCACATAGCTGCCGTACGGCCGGTCGCCCGCCGCCTGCGAGAGCCGCAGGGCCTGGACGAAGTAGCGCTGCGCGAGCCCGTGCGCCGCGATGTCGTAGGAGGTCCAGCCCGCCAGCCGGGTCAGGTCCGCGACCGCGCCGAACAGCCGCCGCCCGGTGGTCTCCCCGTACGACCCGCGCAGCATCGGCTCGGCCTCGTGCTCCAGGTACCGCACCAGGGCCTGCCGGGCGTGCCCACCCCCGTATGCGTGGTCGAGCGTGCGGAACAGCTCCCCGACCGAGCGCAGGGCCGCGATGTCGCCGGCCGTGACCCGCTGGCCCGGCCGGCCGGGCTCGGCGGCGGACTGCCGCTGCCTGGGGACCGCCGCCCGCATCGGCGCGGGCCCCCGGCCGGGACGCCCGGCTGCCGCCGGGGCGCCGGGCGCGGGCGGCAGGGGCTCCGGAGCCCGGGCGACCCGGTCGTCGGGGCGGCCGATCAGCCAGTCCCGGCTGGGCACCACGAGACCGGCCGGGGTGAACGCGATCTTGCGCAGCTCGGAGTGGCTGCCGGAGTCCTTGCGCCACAGACCGCTGACGATGTCCACCGCCTCGGCGGGCGAGGCGGCGAACTCGAGCCCCGCGTAGACGGGGCCGCAGGCGTCGAGCCCGAGGTCCTGCGCGGACAGCCGGCGCCCCAGGCGCCGCGAGAACACCTCGGCGATCAGCGCGGGCGTCGTGCCGCGCGGCTGCTGCCCGCGCAGCCAGCGGGTCACCGAGGTCTTGTCGTAGCGCAGGTCGAGTCCGTGCTCGAGGCCGAGCTGGTCGACTCTGCGGGCGAGCCCGGCGTTGGAGAACCCGGCTTCTGCAATGAGCGCGGCGAGCTGACGGTTGGGGGTGCGCTGCTGGGGTCGATCCGTCATCGGCTGTGCGGTCTCCTGACTTCCGGGCCCGGGCGCCCTCGTGGAACGGCGCGAATGTAGCGGCCCCCGGACCTGCTGCAGCGCCCCATGTCGTTCATTCATCCGATCGTGTGAGCAGGCGTTTGAGCGGCGGACCGAGGCTTTCCGCGGGCCTGCACGGGCTCCGCGAGCCCGGGCTCTGCGCGGGCCCCGTGCCACAGCCGCCTGGGGCCCCGCGCGGGGGCGGTCGTACAGTGGCATGGGCGCGTTCGGCGCCCGGGAGAGGCCGGAAGAGGAGCTGCCGTGAGTGAGCCGCGCGAGCTGCGCTTTGTCCACCTGGGCTTCGGGGCGGAGGCCGTCGAGTACCAGGAGGCGTGGCAGGAGCAGCGCCGGGTGCACGCGGCCCGGTTCGCGGACGAGATCCCCGACACCTGCCTGCTGCTCGAGCACCCACCGGTCTACACGGCGGGCCGTCGTACGGCGGACAGCGAGCGCCCGCTGGACGGGACGCCGGTCATCGACGTGGACCGCGGCGGGAAGATCACCTGGCACGGCCCCGGCCAGCTCGTCGGCTACCCGATCCTGAAGCTGCCGCGCCCGGTGGACGTCGTGGCGCACGTCCGCCGCCTGGAGGAGGCGCTGATCCTCACCTGCGCCGAGTTCGGTCTGGAGAGCACCCGGATCGAGGGGCGCAGCGGGGTCTGGGTGCTCGGCGATCCGGTCGAGCAGCGGTCGGCGCATGGAGAGGCTGCGCGCAGCGCTTCCGCTGAGGGTGGTGGCGGGCGACGGGCGGGCCTGTCGCTGGACTTCGACCCGCGGCTGGAGGACGAGGAGTTCGACGCCCGGCTGAACGGTCCCGAGTACGCGCCGTCCAACGCCGGGCAGCGCCGCGAGGACCGCAAGCTGGCCGCCATCGGCATCCGCGTCGCCAAGGGCGTGACCATGCACGGCTTCGCACTGAACTGCGACCCCGACAACACCTGGTTCGACCGGATCGTGCCGTGCGGCATCCGCGACGCCGGGGTGACCTCGCTCTCCAATGAGCTCGGCCGCCGGGTCCCGGTGGACGAGGTCCTGCCGGTGGCCGAGAAGCACCTCCGGGGCGTCCTGGAGGCGGCGGAGCCGCTGCCCCGCGCCGTCTAGCGGCCCAGCCGGGAATGCGGCCCTTCAGCCGCGGGTTGCCAGGGGCGTAAAGACGTACGAATAGCGGGCGTACCCTGGTGTTCGCCCGAAGAATCAAAAGTCGTAGGGAGCCGGACGTGTCCGCTGTCGCACCCGACGGACGCAAGATGCTGCGCCTGGAGGTCCGGAACAGCCAGACCCCCATCGAGCGCAAGCCCGAGTGGATCAAGACCCGGGCGAAGATGGGCCCCGAGTACACCGAGCTGCACAGCCTGGTGAAGCGTGAGGGCCTGCACACCGTCTGTCAGGAGGCGGGCTGCCCCAACATCTACGAATGCTGGGAGGACCGGGAGGCCACCTTCCTCATCGGCGGCGACCAGTGCACCCGGCGCTGCGACTTCTGCCAGATCGACACCGGCAAGCCGCAGGCGCTCGACCGGGACGAGCCGCGCCGCGTGGGCGAGTCCGTGGTCACGATGGACCTGAACTACGCCACGATCACCGGCGTCGCGCGCGACGACCTGGAGGACGGCGGCGCCTGGCTGTACGCGGAGACCGTGCGGCAGATCCACGCGATGACGGCGGAGCGCGAAGCGGGCCGTACGAAGGTCGAGTTGCTGATTCCGGACTTCAACGCCGTCCCTGAGCAGCTGGCCGAGGTCTTCTCCGCCCGCCCCGAGGTGCTCGCGCACAACGTCGAGACCGTGCCGCGGATCTTCAAGCGGATCCGCCCCGCCTTCCGCTACGAGCGCTCGCTCGAGGTGATCACCAAGGCCCGCGAGGACGGTCTGGTCACCAAGTCCAACCTGATCCTGGGCATGGGCGAGGAGCGCGAGGAGATCAGCCAGGCGCTGCAGGACCTGTACGACGCGGGCTGCGAGCTGATCACCATCACCCAGTACCTGCGTCCGTCCGTCCGGCACCACCCGGTCGAGCGCTGGGTGAAGCCGCAGGAGTTCGTGGAGCTGAAGGAGGAGGCCGAGGAGATCGGCTTCTCGGGTGTGATGTCCGGGCCGCTGGTCCGCTCCTCGTACCGGGCGGGCCGCCTGTTCCAGCAGGCGATGGAGCGCCGCGACGCCACGGTCGCCGCGCAGTCGGTCTGACCGCGGTCCCGGGTGGAGCGGAAGCGCGGCGTCGCTCATACGGACGGCGCCAAGGTGTGGCCCGCTCCCGTATGGGTTTCATTGGTGTTTGACCGACCGGTCACGCACTGGTAACACCCATCAGTGAATCTGGTGGGAGCCGCTTCCCACCCCACCGCTTACGAGGGGGACTGACGCCATGCAGGCCGCGCCCGTACGCGCCACCGCCATCCCGTCCTTCACCGACACACTCCGCGCCGTCGAGTCCGTGCTGATGCGCGGCGGCCAGCGCACTGCACGCCAGAACGCCTGGACCGCGGTGCTGGAGGACCGGCGCCGCGCGAAGGACCGGCGGGAGGCGCAGCACGTACTGGAGGCCGTGGCCACCCGGGCTCCGCAGGCCACGTAGACTCTGGGGCATGGCGAGGCAGGAAACTTCCGAAAACCCGGGGCGGCTCAAGCAGATTGCCCTGACCTACCAGATGACCAAGCGGGTCGACTCCAAGGTCGGCCTTGTCGTCGCGGCTGTGGGAATCGTCACCTTCGGTGTTCTCCTCGCGATCGGCTTTCTGATCGGGCACCCGGTCTACCTGGCCATCCTGGGCTTCCTGCTGGCCTTCCTCGCGATGGCGATCGTCTTCGGCCGCCGGGCCGAGCGGGCGGCTTTCGGTCAGATGGAGGGCCAGCCCGGCGCGGCGGCCGCGGTGCTGGAGAACCTGAAGCGCGGCTGGACCGTCACCCCGGCGGTGGCGATGAACCGCAACCAGGACGTCGTTCACCGCGCCGTGGGCAAGGCGGGCATCGTGCTCGTGGCCGAGGGCAACCCGAACCGGCTGAAGGGCCTGCTGGCGTCCGAGAAGAAGAAGATGGCGCGCGTCGTCGTGGACGTGCCGGTGCACGATGTGATCGTGGGCAACGGCGAGGGCCAGGTGGAGCTGAAGAAGCTGCGCACCACGCTGCTGAAGCTGCCGCGGGTGCTCCCCGGCCCCCAGGTGACCACGGTCAACGACCGGCTGCGCGCCCTGGGCGACCTGATGAGCAACATGCCGCTGCCGAAGGGGCCGATGCCGAAGGGCATGCGGATGCCCCGCGGCGGCCGGATGCGGTGACGCTGCGCTGAGCGAGATCGCGAAAAACTCGCCAGGGCGGCCCGGAACTTGGTTCCGGGCCGCCCTGGCGAGTTTTGGGAGTGGATGAGTTTGGGGACTGGATGTCCTTACATCCGCACCTGCACGGCGCGGGCCAGCCGGTCGTGCAGGCCGCGGCCGTCGCGGTCCCAGATCAGGGCCGGGACGCCGAGGGCCAGCAGCACCGAGCGGATCAGGACGTACCGCAGCGGGAGCCGCGCACCGCTCATGGAGATCACCCGGAGGCCGAGGAGCCGCTTGCCCGGCGTGCTCCCGATGCTGCCCACGGTGAGCACGCTCAGCACGAGGAAGATCAGCAGTGCCCAGTTGCCCGCGGCCTGGGTGTCGCCGCGGGCGAGGAGCCCGTACGCGATGACGCCGCACAGCGCCCAGTCGATGAAGAGGGCTCCGAAGCGCCGTCCGAGGGGCGCGATCGAGCCCGGCCCCTCCTCCGGCAGCCCGAGCCGCTTGCCCCGGTACCCGAAGTCGACGCCCATGTCCTCGGCGGCCGCGCGGGGCCCGGAGAGCCACGATCCGATTGCTTGCCTGTTGTCCACCCGACCACGGTACTGGGACCGCATACGGTCGCCCGCGCGCGGGGCATCACCCCAAACCGGCCTGCTGGGTGTTTTATGGGGGGTACGGACGGGTGCCGAGCAGGCGGCCGGTTAACCTCGGCGAAACAAATGGGTCATGCTCGGGAAATCCCGGAAACCTATGGTCGGGGCCAGTGTGCCACCGCACTGGCCACTCGACTGAGACAATCCCGCCCTCCGGCGGCGGGCTAGGAGGAGTTGGATGTTCCAGAACGCCGACGACGCGAAGAAGTTCATCGCGGACGAGGACGTCAAGTTCGTAGACGTCCGGTTCTGCGACCTGCCCGGCATCATGCAGCACTTCACGGTGCCGGTGGAGGCGTTCGACCCGGCCGAGCAGCTGATGTTCGACGGCTCGTCGATCCGCGGGTTCCAGGCCATCCACGAGTCCGACATGGCGCTCCGCGCGGACCTCTCGACGGCGCGCGTCGACCCGTTCCGCCGGGACAAGACTCTCAACATCAACTTCTTCATCCACGACCCGATCACGGGCGAGCAGTACAGCCGTGACCCGCGGAACATCGCCAAGAAGGCCGAGGCCTACCTCGCCTCCACCGGCATCGCGGACACCGCGTACTTCGGCCCCGAGGCCGAGTTCTACGTCTTCGACAGCGTGCGCTTCGAGACCAAGTCGAACGAGGCCTTCTACCACATCGACTCCGAGGCGGGCGCCTGGAACACCGGCGCGATCGAGGACAACCGGGGTTACAAGGTCCGCTACAAGGGCGGCTACTTCCCCACCCCGCCGGTCGACCACTTCGCCGACCTGCGCGCCGAGATCACCCTGGAGCTGAACAAGGCCGGCCTGCAGGTCGAGCGCCAGCACCACGAGGTCGGCACCGCTGGTCAGGCCGAGATCAACTACAAGTTCAACACGCTGCTCGCCGCGGCCGACGACCTGCAGCTCTTCAAGTACATCGTGAAGAACGTCGCCTGGAAGAACGGCAAGACGGCGACCTTCATGCCGAAGCCGATCTTCGGTGACAACGGCTCCGGCATGCACGTCCACCAGTCGCTGTGGCTGGGCGGCGACCCGCTCTTCTACGACGAGCAGGGCTACGCGGGCCTCTCGGACACCGCCCGCTACTACATCGGCGGCATCCTCAAGCACGCCCCGTCGCTGCTGGCCTTCACGAACCCGACGGTGAACTCGTACCACCGCCTGGTCCCCGGCTTCGAGGCCCCGGTCAACCTGGTGTACTCGCAGCGTAATCGCTCGGCCGCGATGCGTATCCCGATCACGGGCTCCAACCCGAAGGCCAAGCGCGTCGAGTTCCGGGCCCCGGACTCCTCCGGCAACCCGTACCTGTCCTTCTCGGCCCTGATGCTGGCCGGCCTGGACGGCATCAAGAACAAGATCGAGCCGGCCGAGCCGATCGACAAGGACCTCTACGAGCTCGCCCCCGAGGAGCACGCGGGCGTCCCGCAGGTCCCGACCTCCCTCCCGGCGGTGCTCGACTCCCTCGAGGAGGACCACGAGTTCCTGCTCCAGGGCGGCGTCTTCACCCCCGACCTGATCGAGACCTGGATCGACTACAAGCGCACGAACGAGATCGCGCCGCTGCAGCTCCGGCCGCACCCGCACGAGTTCGAGCTGTACTTCGACGTCTAAGAACGTCGCAGGTCAGAGCGGGTTTCCGCTCTCCTGGGCCGTCTGTGGGCCGTCGGCCGTGTCCTTCCTCTCGGGAGGCACGGCCGACGGCCGTTTCCGTGGGCAGCCCTTAGGTGCGACCGACGCTGCTCCGTCGCCGTCGTCCTGCATGTCCGCGCCGAATGCGGCGTCTACGGCCTTCCGAGCGCGGTCCTTGAAGCCCGGCTCGGCGAGACCGAGGTACTCGGCAAGGGCCAGCCGCACTACTACCCGCCGGTGCTGCTGGACGCGAGGGAGGGCCTTCCGCTCGCGCGTGTAGTTACGGAGCCAGCGCGGCGGGGGTTGCGGACGATGATTTCGTCATCCACGGCCGCGCCGGACACGGCGGAGACGTTCGCGAAGATGGTGCGTTGGTAGGACGCTGCGATCCCTGAGTCTTTGAGGGCATGCGCCCACGTGCGTATGTGTCCGGGCTGAAATGCGCTCATCGAGCGAGAGCCGATGTACGGCGGTCGGTTCCGTCCAGCGCCACGTAGCGGGCTCGATAGCAGAATCCGTGGCCATGCTCAATCGATGGTAACCGGGCCGGGCACGGCACCCTTGAATCCGATGGCCGCCCAAGTGATTGGCCCGACGATCCCATCGGGGACGAGCCCGTGCTTCCTCTGGAACTGCATGACCGCGTTCTCCGTGTGGGCGTCAAAGCGACCACTGGCAGGACACTCGAAGCCTCTTTTGGTCAGCGCGTTCTGAAGTCTCGCCACAATTTGTCCCTGATTTATGTCTCCAGGCCGCTTACTGATGGTCATCGCGCCCCCTCAAGGTGAATCGATGCCGGCTGACTCGCTCCCGCCGAGAAACGGGGAGACTTGACGACGGCGATCGCATAGACCGCTTCGTCCAGGTGTCCTCTAGGGGTTTTCAGCGGGGAAGTCCCGTCACCAGTATTTTCTCACGGGGGTGCTCGAAGCGCGCGACAGTGAGCACTTAGCATCCGCTCAGCCGACTTCTTGGTCTTCAAGTAATCGGCCGGGTCGGTGACCTGCGGGGACCGTGAGCAGGTATGCGTCACATGTTCGCTCCGCTGCCGGGAGGCAGACGGCGCCCGGCGGTTGGGGCCAGACCGGTCGTGGTGATGCAATGACTCAAGGCCCTTGTGCGACCCAGTACGGCGGCCTTCCAGTGATTGCTCAGCGCGGCTTGGATGAGGAGGTACTGGTGACGGCACAGGATGTCAACGATGTCGAGCAGGCGTTCATCCGGTCTGTGCAGGCCGAGGACATCGCGGGAGTGCACCAGCTCCTTCCCGACATGTGGGTCTACCAGCCCATCGTGATGCGCGGACCCGATCAGGTCCAGCATGACGCGGTCGTCTGGAAGGACGGCGACCACCGCTTCCTGCGCACGTACACCTCCAAGCAGCGCGCGACCGAGTTTCTGGCCGGCCACTCCGCGAACGCAGCACCCAACTACGTGTCGGCCACGCGCTTTACGCACCTGATGCGGGATTGGCCGACGCTGTCCGGGATCGTGATCAACCCGGGCAGCGACTCCGAGTTCCGGCTCGCGCCCGGCGACTTCACCACGGTCACCGGCCCGCGCTGGGCGGCGTTATCGTACGGCGACGACGGCGTGCCGCTACTGCGGCGACTGTCGTCGCGCATTGCCCAGGTGGACTGGTACATCACGATGCACGATGACGTGCCCTTCACCGTCTATGTGGTCGTCGCCAAGGTCCACGCAGACAACGGTCGCCCCGTGTACGACTTCCTGTCCCGCAAGAGCGAGATGCTGGCCGAAGAGCTGGCGCGAGACCTGGGTCCACAGCCGGATGGCCTGCGGTTCGTCCCGCGGTTCGAGGCCGCGCGATTCGTCGGTGTCGGGGTGAACGCGACCGTCGAGGCCGCACCCGGCGCCGACGAGGGCTCTGTGCAGTCCCGTACACAGCGTGCCCTCTACGAGCTCCTCAACCCGATCGCCGACGGGCGCGACGGGGCGGGATGGCCACTCGGCCGGACCGTTGACCGCGCCGTAGTGCGTGAAGCTCTGTCCAACGTTACCGGCGTCGCTGACGTCAGCGAGCTCCGCATGCATGCGTTCGATCCGGCGACCAACGAACGACGCGAGGATGTCGACGAGGTCGAGCTTGCGGTCGACACCACCGTGATCTCGCTCGACCACAACGTCGTCGTGACGCCGGCCGAACCACTGCCACCCGCTGCGGAGCCCGCGAGCGCCGAAGTCCAGCCGGTGTCTGCCCCAGCCAATTACCGGGCCCGGCAGGCGTCGATCGCCGTCGGTGTCGCGGTGATCCCTGTCGTGCTCGGCACGATTCTGCAGATCACCGACAAAGCCAGCGCCCCCGTCTGGGCCGTCGTGGTCCTGATCGTGTTCACCGGAGTGGCCACGCTGATCGCCACCGTGCGAACGGCTCGGGCCGACGACGGCTCATCGACGACGAGCGGCGAGCGAGCCCCGGGAAAGCTCGAGGTCAACGACGTCAAGCTGGAACGGGTGGCGGTCGGCCTCATACGGGCTGACTTCCGGGTGACCAACACCGGCGGTTCGACGGTGTCCATTCACGCCGTCGAGTTCGAGTCCGTCGCAGTGGAGTTCGACCTTTTCGTCTTGGGCGTACAGGAGGTGTCGGCCGTGTACGACGTCGACATCACGCCCCTGCAGGCACCGGGTGCCTCGGTCAGCTGCGACATCGCGCAGCAGATCGCCCCCGGCGAGGTTGACAGGTTCGTCATTCAGCTCAAGTCGACCATCCCGCACACGTTCCGCCGGTTCGCCATACGGCCGATCCTGATGACGAACTTCGGGCCGGTGTCCGGACCACTGCTCGAACTCGCTTAGCCTGGTCGACCGATCCGGCCGACGCCTTCCTCTTCTGTGGGTCGCGTCCACGCGCGGCCCCCACATCGACGGGATGTTGCGGATGACGTTGCGAGATGACGTCGACGTCTAAATACCACGGTCCGACGCCGGTCTTGAAAAAGGGCCGCCACCCCGATGCGGGGTGGCGGCTCTTTCGGTTTTCCCGGCCACTTCGGCCCTTCCGGCCCTTCGGCCCTACTGCTCGGAGGCCAGCAGTTCCCGCAGTTCGCCCACCGCCTCCCGGAGCCGGTCGGCGAACACCCGCATCTCGTCCGCCACTGCAATCGGCGTGCTCAGGTAGACGTTGAACCGCTCGGGCAGCAGCACATAGGCGACGCCGATGCACCGGCTGCTGGTCGATCCGAAGCCGAAGTACTGGATGTTGGCGGACGGCGCGGAACTGGTGCTCAGGTAGTCGTCCCGCATCGTCACCCAGCCCGGCGACCGGTACAGCGCGGGCTGCTCGAGCACGCCGAGCTCCGCCCCGCGCCGCCGCTGGATCAGCTCCAGCTCCCACAGGTGCTGCTCGGGCGCCTGCCCGGCCTGGCACTCCTTGGCCCGGGTCACATGCGCCTCGGCGGCCGCCCGGAAGGCAGCGCGCCGGGTGTCCGCATCCGCCGCCGGGTCGTCCATCGCCGCCACGAACTCGAGCATCTCCGGGGTGACGACGCGCATCGCCTCGGTCCGCCCGTGCCGGTACTGCCGAGTGGCGATCGACTCGTACGTGGCGCCCAAGTGCCCCTTGGCGCGCTGGTGGGCGAGCTGGTAGGCGACCTGGACGAACGCGTCCGGTGAGACCCGGAGGGCCTTGGCGGCGGTGGCGCCGAAGTCCTCGAACGACACCGTGGCGGTCGCGGTGCTCTCCCCGTACGCCGCGAAGGCCTCGGCCGCCGAGCGCACCTGGGCCCGCAGGGCGTCGTCCAGCTCGAACACGATCGGCTCCAGCACCGGGAGCCCCTGGGAGCGGGCCCCGGACTGCCGGGAGTGCTCCTCGGCCGGGGTGCTGAGCAAGGCGTCGGTGAAGCTGAGGATGGTGGTCCCGTCCAGCTCGCAGTGCTCGACGTTGATGCCCGCCCGGCCGTCGGCGAAGACGATGAAGGACACGGCCTTGTCGAACCAGCGGTTGCCGCGGTCGCCGTACAGCAGCTCGTCGCAGGTCTCCTGGGTGTCCGCGGGCGCGAAGTCCTCAAGACAGACGCAGAACAGCGCGGTCTCGACGTCGTCCAGCGCGTCCGCGTTGCGGGGGTGGCAGGCGAGCAGGGACTCCCGGGCGGCCGCCCACTCCGCGCGGGCCATGGTGGTGAGGTGGCCCACCGAGGTGTCCGCGGCAGCCGGCTCGGCACCCGCCTTCATGACGGCGTGCAGCCCCGCCTCGATGTCGTCGAGGCTGTGCGGGACGCCGTCCGCGCCGAGCACGTCCAGCCGGAACATGCTGCCCCGGAAGAACACCACGATGTGCCGGGCCTTGGACGGGCCGGGCGACTCCTCGGAGTAGGGAGCGCGTACGGTGTCCTGCTGCGCGCCGGGGATCCGGGTGGTGGAGAACAGGTAGGCGTTCTGCACCATCGACTGGGGCACACCGCGCTGGACCACCGGCGGGATGAGCCCCTGGTCGAGCTTCCCCTTGTAGTTGAGGGCACCGGCGATGAGCCCGGCCGCCCGCTCCACCTGCGGACTGCCGGAGTCCTGGAACAGGAAGAAGAAGTTGGCGTTGAGCGCGATCCGGTCCCGGCGGCCCAGGTAGCGGTACGGCCAGAAGGTGTCGAGCCAGCTGTGCACGCCCTCCTGGGCGTCGTACTCCTCAAGCGCCGCGTGCAGCACCCGGCCGGGGCCGCCGGGCCGGAGGAAGGCGGCCACCTCCTCCTCGGTCACCGCCCGCTCTTCGGGGTTGAGCAGCGGGGCGCACCAGGCGAGGAACCTCTCGCAGCTCGCCTCCAGCGTAGGCAGCGGAACGCGCGGCAGGCTGTCTTCCTGGGCGAAGGTAGGGACGGGTGCTTCACCCTGACTGATGTTCAATTCCGTTCTCGATTCAGATCGTGGGGACCTGTTGTTTCCTCGCGGGCGTCGAGCCCACCGGCCGGAGGATCTGAAGTGTCGTACGGCCGGGAGAGGTAGAGCTGTGCATAGAGCCAGCCTTCCGCCTCCAGGCCCCGAGCATCCACCCCGACGGCCGACATCCTGTCCAGTACGAGCGCCTGTTCCTCCGGGGAGGCGAACCGCCGCTGTTTGAACACCTCTTCGATGCGGACGGTCCGGTAACCCAGGCCGGCGAGCGCGCGCTCGATGGGATCGAACGGGAACATCCGCAGCACGAAGTGCGCCATCCAGGGCCGGTGGCCGCCCTGCGCTCGGACGACGCGTGTGAGGGTCCGCTCGGTGACGTAGCCGAGGCAGCCCGTCGAGATCACCAGGTCCGTTCCGGCGAACTGGGCACGCTGCTGCGGTGTGAGCTCGTGCTCCTCCAGGTCGGCGTGGACCGCGTCGTCGAGGAACCCGGCCTCGAGCGCGTAGGACAACGCACTGCCGGAGGTGTCCAGACCGACGAAGCGAGGGGCGTTTGCGGGTTGGCGCGACCGGGACAGTTCGCGATCCCGGGCCAGCATGGCCTCGCGAGTCCACACGTCGGACCCTGGGTTGGACTCGGCGTTGGTCTCGGCGTCGGCCTGCGCGTCGGCCTTCGCGTCGGCGCCGCCGTCCTCGCCGCAGTAGCGCGCGTACAGCTCGTCCATGGTCGCGTCGTACTTCAGCAGGGCGGCGTTGATTCCGTACGAGCACCCGATGTCCAGCACCTTCGGCGCCGCGACGTGCCGGGACTCCCGGAACTCCTTGATGAGCTTCGCGAAGTAAGGCTTGGCCTGCTGCGGAATGCAGTAGCCGAGCGGACGCAGCACGCTGAAATACGTACGCGGATCGGGCTGGGTGTAGATGTGGTCGAGCGAGACTTTTCCGGTCGCGTCGAAACGCACAGGGCTTACCCTCCGTGGATCGCAGAGTGGGGAACAATGGCCTACGACGACATCACGTCCTCACATCCTCACGTCCTCGCCGTCCGCTAATCCAGCAGTCGGTCGCCCCGGACGGCCCGGCCCTCGGCCGCCAGATGCTCGGGCAGTACCCGGCCGAAGAGCTGCCGGGTCCGTGCCACGCTCCCAATGACGCCGGGGCGCTCGCTGTAGGCGAAGATCGCGGAGTGGCGCGCGGCCTCGCCCCGGACGGGGCTCACCCGGTGCAGCGAGTAGCGGCCCTTGAACAGCTGCAGGTCACCGGGTTGCAGAGGCAGGCGCCGGATGATCCGCTCGCCCCGGCCGTCCAGGACGTCCCGGACGTCGTCGAAGTTCTCGTCATGCGCGGACCTGATGTTCGGGCAGTACTCGAAGGCGCCGCCGGCCTGCGCCTCCTGGGTGAGCATGCTCACGGTGAACTCGTTGGTGTCGAAGTGCCACGGGTGTTCCATGCCCGGCTCGACGACGTTGAGAACCAGCCCGGAGAGCGGGTCCGCCAGCTCGTGCAGCTGCGGCAGCCCGAAGCAGCCGGCGATGAAGCCCTGGAACACCTGGTGGGAGTAGAGCCGGCTGATGAGGGAGTCTGCGGGGACGCGGTCCCGCGCGACGAATGCGTTGCCCCGCTGGAAGGTCCGCCGGCCGGGGTGGTCCTCCGGCAGAGCCGAGTCCACGGCGATGTTGTAGACGTTGACGGTTTCGACGTCGAAGTGCGCCAGGGGGGCGATGGCCGCGCACTCCTGCCGCAGGACGTCGCGGAGCGACGGACGGATGAAGTCCCGCAGCACGGTGCAGCCGAGTGTCTGCAGCTCGCGCCGGGCACGGGAAACCACGGCCTGTCCCTCGGCGCTCTCGAGTTCCGACAGGGGATACCGAGCCGTGTCGACCACCTGGTCAAGGGTTATGGCTTCCAGAGTGCTCATTCGATCCTCTCCACGTGCGGGCAGACCGTCCCGAGCCGGATGCCCCCGCCGGCCTGCAGTCCCGCCTCCGACGCCCCTTAGGGGCGACTTACGCGGTTTGCATGCCGTCCGGTCCTCACCTTCGGCTCTTCAGCAACAGAACTGAGTGGTAACGCAGTTGAAGCTTCCATATCGCCGCGCAAGTTGTCTGTGACACGTCACACTGTGCCCGGGGCGGCGCACCTGTCTCGACCTCAGTCACTCGGCCAGTGACCGCCTGGCGACCCGGTCCAGCTGTTCCGCGAACACCTTCCGCGCCTCCGGCGTCAGCGTCGTCAGCGCCACCATGGCCGTCACGATGACGTCGCACAGCTCGCTCTGCACGTCTTCCCACGTGTGGCTGTCGCCCTTTCTGGGGTTCTGGCCCATGGCGCCGATCACGGCCTGGGCGGCCTCGCCGACTTCCTCGGAGAGCTTCAGCACCCTCAGCAGCCTCTCCTGCTCGGGAGACAGGCGGCTCTCGCGGTTCAGCCAGGCTGTGAGTCGGTCGACGGTGTCCCAGGCGGCGTCACGCATGGGCGCCATTGTTCCCGGAAGCCCGGGGAGCCGCCACGCGCTCCACCGGCTGAGCCTTAGGTCCGTGCCCGTGATCGTGGCCCTGTCCGCGCCGCAAGGAGGGCCTCTTCGGCCGCGGCGAGGATCTCCGTTACGCGGAGGCCGAAGAAAACGACGGAGGCGACGCCGGAGCGCTCGGCGGCTTCGGCGACCCGCCGGGCGTCCTCGCTATCGCCCCCGCCGCCTCAGGCCTGCGGCCCCACACCCCGGTGAGCTCCACCTCGGGTGCGCGGCGAGCGCGGGCGCGTGCACGGCGTCCGCCCAGGGGCCCGTACCGAGCAGTCCGATGCGCAGCAGTCCGATGTGCAAGGAATGTGCCGCCTTCCTCGCCGCTGCCGCCCCGCTGACCAGCGGCAGCGTACCCGGGGGCGGCCTGCCCGCGGCCTCCCTGTTCCCGCCTCCTCTGTCGGAGCACCGGGTAACACGTGGTTCACATTCGAGCAATGGACGGGAAATCGCGTATTGCCAAGCTGCCCCGGTACTGACCGCAGTCCCGCACCGCCTGCGCCGAGAATAAGGACCGCCCGTGACCTACAAGGCCGAATACATCTGGATCGACGGCACCCAGCCGACCGCCAAGCTCCGCTCCAAGACGAAGATTCTCGCCGCCGGCGCTGAGCTGCCGATCTGGGGCTTCGACGGGTCCAGCACCAATCAGGCGGAGGGCCACGCCTCCGACTGCGTGCTCAAGCCGGTTTTCTCGTGTCCCGACCCGATCCGCGGCGGCGACGACGTCCTCGTCCTGTGCGAGGTCCTCAACACGGACATGACGCCGCACGCCTCCAACAGCCGCGCCGCGCTCCGCGAGGTCGCCGAGAAGTTCGGCTCCCAGGAGCCGATCTTCGGCATCGAGCAGGAGTACACCTTCTTCAAGGGCAGCCGCCCGCTCGGCTTCCCCGAGAACGGCTTCCCGGCCCCGCAGGGCGGCTACTACTGCGGTGTCGGCGCCGATGAGATCTTCGGCCGCGAGATCGTCGAGAAGCACCTCGACAACTGCCTGAAGGCGGGGCTCGGCCTCTCCGGCATCAATGCCGAGGTCATGCCGGGCCAGTGGGAGTTCCAGGTCGGCCCGCTGTCCCCGCTGGAGGTCTCCGACCACCTGTGGGTGGCGCGCTGGCTGCTCTACCGCACGGCCGAGGAGTTCGGCGTCTCGGCGACGCTCGACGCCAAGCCGGCGAAGGGCGACTGGAACGGCGCGGGCGCGCACACCAACTTCTCCACCAAGGCGATGCGCGAGGGCTACGAGCCGATCATCACCGCCTGCGAGGCGCTGGGCGACGGCGACAAGCCGCTGCTGCACGTCGAGAACTACGGCGTCGGCATCGAGTCCCGGCTCACCGGCCTGCACGAGACCGCCCCGTGGAACGAGTTCAGCTACGGCGTCTCCAACCGCGGCGCCTCGGTCCGCATCCCGTGGCAGGTCGAGGTCGACCGGAAGGGCTACATCGAGGACCGGCGTCCGAACGCGAACGTCGACCCGTACGTGGTGACGCGCCTCATCGTGGACACCTGCTGCACGGCCCTGGAGAAGGCCGGCCAGGTCTGATCCGCGCTCTTTTCTCACGAGCTGCTGCTGCACGAGCTGCTTTCTCCACGAGCTCCCGGCGCCCGCCGTCCCCGCAAGGGGCGGCGGGCGCCGCGCGTTCCGTATCAAGAGGAGCAGGGCGCCGGAATTCCGTATCAACAGGTGACCGGGCAGAGCACTCCCGCCGACCCTTCTGCTTCAATAGGGCCATGGCCAGCTTCCAGAACTCTTCGCCGGGTCGCCGTGACCTCGAGCCGTTCTGGCCTTCCCGGCAGAATCACGACTTCGACCGGGTGTGTTGCCGCGCGTTCTCCGCGCAGGCCCTCTCGCACCGCTGACGCCGCACCCGGCGAAAGTCGGCCGCCGGTCAACGGAACCGGCCAAGGCCCGCGCGCACGACGTCCACCGACGACTTCTCGCGCGAAAGAGCTGAGCTTCATGACCAACACCCGTTCGCTGTCCGCCGCCGCTCCCGTCAACTCGTCTGCCATCAACTCGTCTTCGGCCGGCCCGTCGGCGACGCTCGGCCGTCACCGCCTCCGGGCCGTCGACCGGGACGAGGTGGTGCACGTGTCGGACTTCCTGCCGCCGGGGGCCACCTGGCTGCCCGCGCCGCAGCACACCGTGCCCACCCTGCCGGGGCAGCCGCCGATGGTGGGCTACCTCGTGCTCGTACCGGCCGACGAGCCCCCGGCCGGGCTCGCCGTGGCCGCCGCTGCGGCAGCCGGTACCGCCGCCGTCTCGCCCGTGGAGGAGCGGGAGGGCACCGGCCCGGTGCGGATCGACACGGCGCGGCGCACCGCGCAGGTCGACGGCAGCCCGCTGGACCTGACGTACCTCGAGTTCGAGCTTCTGGCACACCTCGTCGCCCACCCCCACCGGGTGCACAGCCGTGACCACCTGGTCACGACGGTGTGGGGCTACGGGCATGTGGGCGACGGCAGGACCGTCGACGTCCATATCGCCCGGCTGCGGCGCAAGTTGGGGCCCGCGCACCGGGACTCGATCGTCACGGTGCGGCGCGTGGGCTACAAGTACGCGCCGCCCGCGGTCTAGTGATCCGGTTTTGAGTTCTGGCGTCACCACGTGAGTCGTGTTCCGTTTCAGATCACGGGTTCGGTGGTGACGGGGCTGGTGGCCTGCGTCTGCTGGAGGCATGGGTGACAGCAGGCTGGAGCCGCTCGTCTTATCGGACGTTGAGCGGCGGACGTTGCAGGGCTGGGCGACGCGTCGCACGACCGCGCAGGGGCTGGCGCTGCGGGCACGGATCGTGCTGGCCTGCCCCGGCGCCCGGTCGCCATGGCCTCGGGCGACGCGCCCGAGCCCGGACGCCGGGCCTCGGCGGACCCGATTCCCCACCATGACCTTGCCCGCTCGGGCAAGGTCATGAGGTGGATGGGAGGACCGCGGGAATCAGCCCCCTGCTGCGCGGCGGCGGGCTGTGGCTCCGATCAGAGTGTCGGCTACCAGGAAGGCCGCCAGTGGGATTCCGAGCAGCGGGATCAGCCAGCCTGCCACGGCCGCCGCGACGAGCAGCGGGAGCAGCACCGGAAGGGGCACCCGCCGCCACGCGCCGCGCGGCATGGGCCTGCCGAGACGGAGACGGCGGTCCTGCGTGGGCCTGCGCTGCCACCACATCACGTAGCCCCACACGATCAGCAGGATGAGCCCGAGGGCGAGCCCCATCAGCAGGAGCTGGTTGACCAGGCCGAAGGCCAGGCCCTGGTGGGCGTCGATGCCCCAGCGGGTGAGCTTGGCGAGCAGCGGGTGGTCCGCGAAGCGCAGTTCGTCGGTGACCTCGCCGGTGGCCGGGTGCACGGCCACCGCGTCCAGGTGCACCGGCCAGTGCTTGTCGGTCTGCTTGACGACGTACGCGGTGCCCTCCTCGCTGGGCGCGGCGATCTCGATGGGACCGCCGGTCAGCTTCCGCTCCTCGGCGATCTCGTAGACCCGGTCGATGCCGATGTCCTTGCCCTGGCCGTCGGCGTGCTCGCGGCCGCCGGCGTCGCCGTGCCCGGAGTGGTCGTCGCCGTGTCCGCCGCCCGCGTCGCCGCCGTCCAGCGTGGCCGTGACCGCCGGGGTGGCGCCGCGCAGCTCCGTGCGCAGCACGTCGATGTTCTCGCCCGCGTACGTCGACCAGGTCAGGCCGGTCGCGGAGAGGAACACCAGGCCCAGTACGGCCCAGATGCCCACCGCGCCGTGCCAGGACATGGTGCGCCGCCGCCCGGTCGCACCGCGCTCGGGCAGCAGCAGGCCGCGGACACGGCCGGAGCCGCGCGCGGTGCGCCTGCGCCCGATCCACAGGAGCAGGCCGCCGAGGGCGACGACCCACAGCCAGCTGGCGGCGATCTCGCTGTAGAGGCGGCCGGGTTCGCCGAGGTTGAGGTTGCTGTGGAGTCCGGAGACCCAGGCGCGGAAGGGCAGGGCGCCCGACCCTCCGTAGCTCTCGAGAGCGCCGCGCACCTCGCCGGTGTACGGGTTGACGAAGACGGCGAGTGACTTGTCCTCGTCCACGCTGGGGTCGCTGAGCAGGACGCGCGTCGTGGCGCCGTCTTCCGCGGAGGGCCAGACGGCGGTGAGCGTGCCGTCGGGGTGGGCGTCGAGTGCGGCCTCTACCTGGCGCGCGAGGGGGACGGTCGCCTCGCCCACGGGGACGCGGAGTTCGTGAGCGTAGACGGCCTTCTCGATCTGGAAGGAGGCGGCGTAGAGCAGTCCGGTCGCGGCCGCGACGAGCAGGAAGGGGGCGACGAGGAGCCCTGCGTAGAAGTGCAGGCGCAGCACGAGCGGGCGCAGACCCGCCCGCGCGCTCGTACGGCCACCGGCGGCTGGGCTCGGTCCGGACGCCGCCCGGTCGTCGGGCGTGCGCTCGGCGGTCGTCACCTCGTCGTCGGCAGTCGTCTCCGGGCCGGGCGGGGCCGGCCGGGTTTTCTCGTTCCCCTTTGCGGGGTCCTCAACGGACATGGAAATCCTTCGCTTTCGGCGGCCGCGTACGGGCATGGGCCGTACGGGCACGGGCATGCCGTTACGCGGCGTTGGCAGATGGGGCCGACCGCCCCGGCCTGGGCCGGGGTGTGCCGGATCGCGCCCGGGGGTGAGTGCCCACCGGGGCGGTGCCACGCCCATCGAGGGCCTGTCCCGAAGGGGCGTCGGATCCGGTCAGGTCACGACCGGTCAGATCACGGGCGGGGGGGCAGGGCGTCAGCGGGCGCGGTGCTACCGAACACCGTGCCGTACGGCGGCCCGCGCCGCGAGAGGACATGTGCAAGAAGTGCGCTGCGCAGCCGCCCGGCGACGGCGGCCGCGCGCAGCGTGTGGCGTACGGGCCGGAGTACGGCCGTACGCCATGCTCGCGCCGACAGCAGCAGCCGCAGCGGGGTGAAGGCGCGTGCGTCCAGGCAGCGCAACAGCCGGAAGAAGGCGGACTCGCCGCGCCACAGCCACAGGGCGCAGGCCAGACCCGCCAGGAGGTGCACGGCGAGCATCGCCCTGGACCCGTCGGCCGCGGAGCCGAGGTGGAACAGGTGGCTCAGGTGATCCAGAACTTCCCCGTCCGCGGCCACGGCACCGGATCCACCGATGGCGTCGGCCGCCGCGGCCGCGTCCGGCATGGCACCCGCGCCCGTGCCGTCCATGTCACCCATGCCGTCCGAGAACTGCGCCGCGCTGGGCCGCGGGCCGTTGTGCCCTCCGGCGAAGATGAGGTGCAGGCCTCCCTGCACCGCCATCAGTCCGGCGCCGATGGACAGGACACCCCGCCGCCGCCCCGCTCCGAGCCAGGCGGCGGCGGTTGTGACGCCGAAAGCCGCGAGCAGCGCCTGCCACGGTATGTGTTCGCCCGACGCCACAGCGTGCCCGGCACCTGCCAAGGCCACGCACACCGCCGCGAAAACCGCGGCCCGTACGTGTCGCAGCAGCGAGCACCGGGTGTCGTCCGTCATGGTGCGCACATGCTGCCACCCCATCGATGCCGGGATGGTTACGACGGCAGATTGTCCTGGTAAACCGGGCCGTTCAGGGCCCGGCGCAGGGTGCCGACGCCCCGCCCCTGCGCGGGGGCGACCGGCCATCCACCCGCCCCTGAAGGGGCCGGGGGGAAGTCTGCGCCACCGGTGCGAGACGGCGACCGCTCCAGCGGCTCCCTCCCCGCAGGCGCGCTCAGCCGCGTCCCACTCGCGCCGGAGGCGCAGGGGCGGCCGGCGCCGCCTCCGGCTCCTCCCCGTGCGTGAGCCCCGGCAGCCGTCCAAGTCCCCACGGTACGCGCCAGTTCCGCTCCCCCCAGCAGCGCCGTCACCGACGGCAGCAGCACCATCCGTACGAGCGTGGCGTCGAGCAGGACGGCGACGTCGTCCGGAAGAGGTGCACCTGCGCGCCGACCAGGCAGAGCAGGCCGAAGGCCGCCATGCACGCCGTCAGCGCGAGCGCGACCGGCAGCAGGGCCGCGACCAGCGCGCCGAAGGCGATCAGCAGGATGCCGAGCGCGAGCGGCACGGCGGTCATCTCCGCCCGGAAGAAGTCCTCGGCGAGCAGGTCGCCGAGCCACTTGTCGGAGCTGGCCCGGCCGAACTGGAAGACCTCGACGCCGCCGTGCGCGGACCCGGCGTGAGCAGAGCCGCCGTGCGCGGACCGTCCGTCCGCGGACTTCACCTCCTCGACGGCGTCGAGCACGGGCTGCACCCGGTCGGCCGCCACGTCCGCCGCGCCCTTCATCTCGAAGCGGATCAGCGCGGACCGGCCGTCCCGGGAGCGCAGCGGCGGCTGGAGGTTCCGTACTTCGCCGGTCCCGCGGATGCCCGCGGACAGGTCGCGCGCCGCGTCCCGCCAGCCGTCGGGCGCGGCGCCGCGCACCATGACCAGCTCGCCCGCGGGTCTTGCCGGTTCGAGATCGCGGCGGCCGTGGAGAGCGGACCCGAGCTGGCCCGGGCCCTGACCGAGCTGAAGCCGGACGTCGCGGTGGTCGACGTCCGGCTGCCGCCGTCGTTCACCGACGACGGGCTGCAGTGCGCGCTCGCCGCGCGGCGGGCGACCCCCGGGCTGCCGGGCTGGTGCTCCCGCAGCACGTCGAGCAGCTCTACGCGCGGGAGTTGCCGGCGGACGGCGACGGCGGGGTGGGGTACCTGCTGAAGGACCGGGTCTTCGACGCGGACCAGTTCATCGACGCGGTGCGCCGGGTGGCGGCCGGCGGGACCGCGATGGACCCGCACGTGATCTCGCAGCTGCTGTCCCGGCGTTCCCCGGACAAGCCGATCGGCGGTCTGACGCCGCGCAAGCGTCGATGTCATGGAGCTCATGGCCATGGCAGGTCGAACACGGCCATCGCCGCTCGGCTGTTCATTGCGGAGCGGGCACTCGCCAAGCACACCTCCAACATCTTCGGGAAGCTGGGCTGCCGCCCTCGGATGACGACAACCGCCGGGTACTGGCCGTACTCGCGTATCTCGACCGGAGGTAGGGCGGAGATGGCCTCGGCCCAATTAGCCTTATCTATAGGGCAGTTGGTACTCCTTTGCGGAATACCGCGACCACCCGAATGCAGAGCTCGGAGCTCGGCCTCGCAGGTTCCGCATCATCTGATTGTAGTGAATCGCCACCCTGGTGCACCGGCGGAAAGGCGTGGATTGATGTGAAGAACACACGCCCTTCGGTGCTTCATATGAGCTTCTTCTTTTGCGTAACCCCCCTGTCGCCCGGTGCCGTTCTCGCGCAATCCTGAAGACATCGACCCGAAATCGTATGACATCGCAGAGGTTGGTGGTTGAGAGAGGAGAGGCCGTGCGCTCGGAACTGAACTGGGAATACGCGTGGCGTCGAACCGCTGCACCGGACGCCCCGATGTGGAAGCGCAGCGAAGCGGTCGACGTCGAGCGGGGGGACGGGCCGACGTGGCCGCGCGTCCAGGCAGGACGGCGCCGACTCCGGGATGTGCTGGGAAATCTCGTTTCCTGGCGCGGTGTGAGAAGCCGCCGCACAGATGTGGGTTCTTCGGCCGGTCGGTCCTGTGCGATTGTCCTCGGCGGCGGCGTGGGGCCGGATTCCGATGATGACCGGCTCGACGAAGAGCTGACCGTCGTGGCCCGCCTGCCGGTCCCGGCGAATTTCGTCCAACTGGACGTGCTGATGACCGTGTACCGCCCCAGGGCCCTCTTTCTGAAGTCCTCTCTGGATTACCTCGACGGGCGGCTGATGAACCTCTGCCTGGCCCATAGTGTCGATCTCCTTCTGCTCGCGCGCCCCGCATACGGGCTGCTTGGGTCGATGCGGCTGCAACGCGTCGGTGGACTTCCGTGGCTGCGACTGCGCTGGCGGGTCCGGCGCCCCGCGCATTCGTTCTCGAAGCGCGCGATGGATCTCCTGCTGATCGCACTCGCCGCGCCGATATCGATACCGGTGATGCTGCTGATCAGCGCGGTGTTGTGCTGGGACGGCCCTCCCCTGTTCTTCCAGGAACGGGTCGGTGAAGGAGGCCGTATCTTCCGGCTCGTCAAGTTCCGTACGATGAAGGTGAATGCGGAGTGCGAGACCGGCCCGGTGCTGGCCAGGACCGACGACCCGCGTGTGACCACGTTGGGGCGGGCGCTGCGTCGTATCCGGCTGGATGAGCTGCCGCAGTTGTGGAACGTGCTCCGCGGTGACATGAGCTTGGTGGGGCCGCGCCCAGAACGGCCCGAATTCATCGCGGAGTTCCGCCGACTGCCCCACTACGACCTGCGACACCTGATCAGGCCGGGTATCACCGGGATCGCGCAGCTCACCGACGGCTACACCGCCTCCGTGAAGGAGAAGCTCCGCTGCGACCTGCTGTATGTGAACAGCCGGTCCCTGCGTCTGGATCTGCGGCTTCTGCTGCTGACGCTCGGTGACCTGGTACGGGGATTTCCCCGTGGCTAGCAGCACGGCGACCGGCTCGGTCGACCGAGTCGCCCGCAACGGCGCCAGCCTGCTGACGGCGCGGGTCGTCGCCGCGGTCGCCAGCATGGTGTCGTTGCCCTTTCTCTACAGCAGCCTCGGAGCACACCGGTTCGGTGTGTGGGTGCTCCTGACCGGTGCCGTGGCGATCCTCAACCTCCTGGATCTGGGGCTCGGTTCCGCCCAGATCCGGGAAGTGGCCCAGGCGTCGGGTGATGGGTGCCCACGCCGCGCCGCAGCCGTACTGGGCCTGGGCATCATCTGGGGAATCGGCTCGGGGGCATTGCTGGCCGGCGGGACGATCGTGTGCTGGCCGTGGCTGAGCCGCGCCTTCCACCTGGACGGCTCAGCGGGGCAGATACGAGACGCCGCACTGCTTCTGCTGGTGGGCTTCACCCTCGACGGCCTCGGCAGGCCGTGGCAAGCGGTACTGGAGGGAACCCAGCGATACGGCTCGGTGGCGCGGATCACCGGCGGCACCGCTGTGCTGGGGGCGGGACTGGGGGTGTTCATCGCCGCTCGGGGCGGCGGCCTGGTCGCGCTCGGTGCCGGGTCGGCGGCCATCAGCGCGCTGCGCACGGTGATACTCGTGTCGGCTGCTCGCCGGCTTGTTCCGGGGGTGGGCCCGCGCCTGCGCGGTATCCGCGGTGCCGATGTGGCTATGGTCGCGGGCTACGGGATGCCGGTCCAGGTGTCGAATGCGGCGGCCGTCGTCAATGGTGAGGCTGACCGGCTGGTGCTCGCCGGATTCTCCTCTCCGCCGGTGGTGGCCGCGTTCGATGTGGGAAACCGGCTGGCGAACCTGCTGCGCCTTCCGGCAGCGGCCATTTTGACGATCCTGTTCCCCGCGGCCGCCTCGGCAGCGGGCACAGCGTCGTCAGCCCAGCTGGACCGGATCTACATCGTGACGACCAGGTACCTGGCCGTCTATGTGGCGGCGGGAACCGCCGCGCTCGTGGTGTCCGCGGCGCCACTCGTACGGCTGTTCCTCGGACACCCCGATGCTCTGGCCACCACCACTCTCGTCATTGTCTCACTGGGCTGTGCCGTCAACCTGGTCGGCGGCGCAGCCACCGTGGTGACCCGGGCGGAGGGGCGGCCCGGCCGCGAGACCCGCTATGTTCTGCTGGCCGCCGGCCTCAAGCTCCTCGCAACGCTTCCGCTGCTGTGGCTGGTTGGGCCCGCGGGCGCGCCGCTGTCGACAGCGCTGGCGGCGACGGCGGCCACCGTTTACTTCTTCGCGTACTTCCACCGGGATTCCGGGCGCCCCTTCGTACCACTGCTCCAGGCGTTGTGGCCGCCGGCCGCTGCCGCTGTCACCGCCGGGTCCTTCACCTGGGCAGTGGCACCGGCCCTGCCTGATGGGGCCGGACGGGTCGGCGCCGCCTTGGCCGTCGGATCGCGGACCGTTCTGAGCGCGGCGATCACCATCGGCACGCTGACCGCGCTGGGCTTCTTCACACGCGCCGACCGTGACCGTCTGCAAACGGTCCTTGCCCGGCCGGCACCGCACCGCGACGCGGAAGCGGCAACGAATCGGAGGAATGGGTGAGCACTGTTTCGACAGCGGAGATCTGCCTGGTGTGCCGGGAAGTGGTCGCTGCACAGACGCTCCTGGACGGCTGGCTGCACCGGTGCCGCAGCTGCGGCTTCACCTGGACCGCACGCGCGGGAAACGGTCGGAAGTCCGCGCAGCTCTACACCTCCGCCTACTTCGAGTCCGGTGGCTACCGTGACTACTTCAGCCACAAGGCGCAGTGGCGCTACGAGGCACGCCGACGGCTGCGCTGGCTGCTGTCAGCCACGCGACCCGCGACGCTGCTGGAGATCGGGGCCGCGGGCGGCTTCTTCCTTCAGGCGGCGCGCGCCGCCGGGATCGTGGTCAGAGGCGTCGAGGCATCCGAGACCGGCGCAAAGTTCGCCCGGGATCACCTGGCGCTGACGATCTGGCACGGCGCCTTCGAGTCTGCTCCCCTCGACACTGCGGTGGAGGCGGTGTGCGCTTCCACGTCCTCGAGCATGTCGACGATCCCGTCCGGTTCCTGACCAAGGCATGGTCGGCGCTCACGCCCGGTGGCTGGCTAGCCCTGGAAGTGCCGAACATCGCGTCGGCCGCCGCCCAGCGGGAGGGCCGGTCCTGGCCGGCCCTCCAGCCGGACTACCACCACTGGCACTTCGCCCCCGGGTCGCTTCAGCAGCTGCTCCACAGGTGCGGCTTCGACGTCCGGCGCTGCGAGACCGTGCTGCCTCGCTACTACACCAGGCGCAGTCACTGGCCACGCCGCTCGACGGTGTCCAGGCTCGTCGCCGACTGGGCAGCATGCGGCTCTCCCCGCACCACCCACCCCCAGCTGGGCGACTACCTGCGTGTCCTCGCACAACGCCCGACGAACCGGCGGCGGCCATGACACGCCCCGAGGTGTCCGTCCTCGTGGTGAGTTGGAACACCCTCGCCGAAACACGACGCTGCCTGGACGCGTTGGCCTCCGCCGGTGGGGTGGACTACGAAGTGATCGTCGTCGACAACGGCTCGGTGGACGGGTCCGCCGAGATGCTCGCGGCCCGGGCCGACGTGGCCCTCGTGCGCAACCCCGACAACCGCGGCTTCGCAGCCGCGGTCAACCAGGCGTATGCGCATGCGTCCGGTGAACTGATCCTGCTGCTCAACAGCGACGTGCGGCTGCGGCCGGCGACACTCGCGACACTCGTCCGGTTCCTGCGCGACCGGCCTGAGGCAGCGGGAGTCGCCCCGCTGTACCTGAACCCCGACGGCACCATCCAGCAGCATTACCTTCGGTTGCCCACCTTCACCAGCGCGCTCGCCTTGGCCACCGTGCTGCGGAAGTTGCCCGGCTTCCGTGGTGCGATGCGCAACTACCTCATGGCCGGCGAGGACTTCACCCGTCCCCGACCGGTTGAGCAGCCATCGGCGAGCTGCCTGCTGCTGCGACGGGATGTCCTCGACCCGCATACGATCCTCGACGCGCGCCTGCCGATCTACTTCAACGATGTGCTTCTGGCCCGCGTCCTGGCCGACGCCGGCCATCAGCTGTGGATGACGCCGGATGCCGCGGTCACCCACACCCTGGGTGCCTCCACACGCCTGCTGGGTGCCCGTTCCCGGTCCCGCCACCACCTCAGCGGCCTCACCCGCTACCTGCAGCTCACCCAGCCCCGCCGTCGGCTCGCGCTGTTCCGGGCACTGGTCTTCTGCGACCGTGCGGCGCGCCGGGTGCTGCGGGCTCACGGCCACCTCGGCCTGCGGGAATTGCGCGCGGCCCTGCAGGGGGATGCCGGCCGCCTGCCCGACGGCGACCTGCGCTCCTGGGTCGTCATGTTCAGCGGCGTGGGATGGACGGTCGGCTGCCAGCGCCAGCACGCACTCGCCAAGCAGCTCGCGGTCAGCCACCGGGTGCTGTTCGTCGAACCGCCCGGGGTGCGTCCGCGATGGCGGTTCACGGTGCAGCCGGTCGTACCGTCCCTCTGGCAGGCGACCGTGCCGACCGTGCTGCCGTTCGGCCGCCAGCTGCCGTCGGCCAACCACCTCAATCGCCGCGTGACGGCACGCCTCGTCCGCCGTTGGCTGGACCGGCACCCCGCCGCAACGATCCTGTGGATCGACGAGGATCTCGCCGTTCCGGCCGTCGGCAAGTGCGGCGAGCGCGCTGTGGTCTATGACGTGGCAGACCTGGACTGGACCTTCACCCGCCGCTGGAACCGGTGGCACATGCGGCGAGCCGCCCTGACCGCGGCCTGCACCGCCGACCTCGTCCTCGCTTCCTCTTCCGCGCTGCCCGCGCGCCTGCCCGGCTCGCGGGGCCGCCCGGTGGTCGTGCCGAACGGTTACGATCCCGACCTGTTCACCGTCGACGGCCCGGTCGCCGACTGGGTCGCCCGGCTGCCTCGCCCACGGCTCGGCTACGTCGGCGCCGTCGACACCCGCGCCTTCGACGGCGAACTGCTCGCAGCCGTGGCCCAACGGCGCCCGGAGTGGACGTTCGTGGTCGTAGGGGCGTCCACCCGGTCCGGGCGAGCCGCCTTGCGGGGCCTGCCCAACGTGCATCGGTGCGGCCAGATCCCGCTCGAGGATGTCCCGTCGGTCCTGCGCGGGTGCGACGTATGTCTGCTGCCCTACCGGCTCGGCGAGCTCATCGACTACGTCCAGCCGAAGAAGCTGTACGAGTACCTGGCCTTGGGAAAGCCCGTGGTCGCCACGCCCCTGCCCGCGCTCACCGAGCTGCCGGCCGGTCTCGTCCACCTCGCCACCGGCCCCGACGCGTTCACCGACGCCATCGAGCAGGCCCTCGAGAGCGCCCCATGCCCTGAGGCGCAGGCCCTCCGGCGTAGCGCGGCGGTACCCCACAGCTGGGCGGCGCGGGGCGAGACGGTGCGCCACCTGCTCGCGGACCTGCTGGAGGCCGATCCACGATGAAGCCCTGTCCTCGCGTACTGCTGGCCGGATCCGCCGTCGGCGCCTTCAGTGCCGCAGGCGCGTTCGGTGCCGCAGGCGCCTTCGGTGCGGTCGGCGCCGCGACCAAAGAGCTGCTGCCCGGGCGCCTCGGCGTCCTCTGCGTCGGCGCCCAGGTGTGCTTCCTCGCCTTCGCCCGGTGGCCGTACGCCATCCTGCCGGCCGGAATCATCGGCGGCACGGTCGCCGTGGGCGCGCTGGGCGACACCCGGGTCGCCCTTCTCGCTGCCGTACACACAGGCATCCTGGCCACCGGCTGCCTCGCGCTGCTTGCCCGCCGCGCCCTGCTGCGCACCGACGACCGACCGGCGCGCACCGCCGCCGACGTGCCCATGCTGGCCGTGGCGGGGCTCTTGCCACTCGCGGCCGCGTACGGCCTGGCCCGGGGCAACCCGTCGCACGAGGTGATGGTGGCGACCTACGAATTCGCCGTCATCCCCGGCTACTTCTTTCTCACCACCTACACCCTGCCGAATCGCCTGGCCGTGAAGAAAGCGGCGGTGTGCTATCTCGTCGGGGCGGCCGCGCTTGCCGCCACGGAGCTCACCGTGCCCACCCGGCACGGTGGATTGCTGTCGGCGCTTGCGCTTCCGCCGCTGCTCGTAGCGGCCAGCCACGCCCGCGGCTGGAAACGCGCCGGCTTGGCCGTGCTGATCGCCCTGCTGGGCGTGGATGTCGTGGTGGCGGGGTACCGCGCGGTCTGGCTGGCAACAGGACTGGCTCTGCTGGTTCTTCTGGTCAAGGGGACCTGGCCGGTCAGGCGAGGCATCCTGACGGCCGCCATGACTGGAGCCGTGCTGGTCCCGCTGGCTGTGGTCGTCAGTCCCGGGCTCCAGGCCCGGGCGTCGCTGGCCGTCGACCAGGTGCACCAGTCCGCCGGCCACCGACTGCCCGAAGCAGCCGTCGGGATGGACGTGTTCATGGCCCAGCCACTGATCGGGGGCGGGCTCGGACACGTCACTCCGCCGGTGTATCTGCCGGACTACACGGTCACCACGGTGGGGCCGGTCTACCACGTCTTCTACGTCATGGTCCTCGCCAACCTCGGACTGGTGGGCCTGCTCGTGCTCTGGCCCCTGCTGCGGGCAGTCCGGACCGGCCTGGCGGCACATGACGACTACGCCGTGGCGTTCGCCGCCCTGACCTGCGGCTTCCTCGCGGCCGTGGCCTTCGCCGGCCCCACCGACGGTCACTGGGAACTCGGATTGCTGCCCGCCGTCACCCTGCTGACCAGCCAGACAGCCCTCAGTCCTCCGGCCCCCGCACGAGAGAAACCGTCATGAACGAACTGAACGCCACGGCGGTCGTCGTGACCCACAACTCCGCCGCCCATATCGTCGACTGCCTGGCAGCTCTGCGTCGCACGGGCGCCGCCGTGCGGGTCATCGACAACGCGTCGTCGGACGACACCGTGGAGCTCGTCACCAGATACTTCCCCGAGGGGACGCTCGTCACCAACGCGGTGAACGTCGGCTTCGCGGCGGCCGTCAACCAGGCCCTGACGGGGATCACCACCGACGTCACCTTGCTGGTGAACCCCGACTGCGTGCTACCGGACACCACAGCCCGAGGCCTGGTCCGCACCATACGCACACAGCCGCACGTCGGTATCGCCGGACCCCGCCTGCTGCGCCCGGACGGCAGGGTGCTCATCAGCGCCCACCCATTCGAGACCTGGACCACCGTGCTGGCCAGCCGGTTCGGAGCCGGCCTGCTCCCGGTGGGCGTGCGCTGGCTGTTGTGCGGAAGCCGGCGGCGGCGCGCCTACGACGCCTGCCGGGCACCCGGCCCGCCCGTCCCCGTGGACTGGCTCTCCGGAGCCTGCCTCGCTGTGCGGACCACGTTGCTCCACAAGCTCGGGGGCCTCGACGAGGGCTACTTCATGTATTACGAGGACGAGGAACTGTGCCTCCAGGCATCGCGGCATGGTTTCCGCGTGCTGTACGTGCCTGCGATCGAGGCCATGCACGTCGGCGGCGCCAGCAGCAGCGACGACCCGACCCAGGTGTGGCCGCACCTGTACCGCAGCCTGCTGCGCTTCTTCGCCCGCCACCACCGCCGCAGCTATCCCCTGGTACGAGCCACCGTGCTGCTGCGCGCACTGCTGGGCGTCGGTACCGCCCTGGTGCGCCTGCCCGCGCAACCGCGAGCCGCGCGGGGCCGCGCCCGCGCCTGGAGACAGGTGGGCCGACTCGCCGTCACCGCCCGTCCATCCCTCCTGGAAAGACAGCAGCCATGCGCATCCTGATCATCGCGGTCGGCAAGCGAACCGAGCACTGGATCAGCCTGTTCGCCGCGCTGGCCGACCAGCCCGGCACCGAGCTCACCGTCTACGCCGCCGACGTGTCCGCGCTCACCGCCCGGGCACTCCACGAGCTGGCGTCAGACCAGAAGCGCTTCCGCTACCACGTCGTCCCCCATCTGCTCGGCGAGGACCGCACCGGCCACATGGCCTCCGTGATGTTCCACCCGGGCAGCGGGCGGCGGCTGCTCTCGCGGCGACCCGACGTCGTACACATCATCGGCGAGGCCGCGTACCTGTCCACCCGGCAGGCCATCAGGCTGCGCAACCGGTACTGGCCCGGTGTGCCGGTCACCTTGTACGCCGCTCAAAACGTCGTCATGCGCTTTCCGTTCCCGTTCCCCATCCTGGAACGACGCACGTACCGAGCCGTCGATCACGCCTTTCCCATCACTCCCTCGGCCCTGCGGGTCCTGAGAACGAAGGGCTACCGGGGACCGGCCACCATCGTCCCGCTGGGTGTCGACACCGACCGTTTCACGCCTCGCGAGGCACCTCGGACGCACCCCTTCACCGTCGGGTTCGTCGGCAGGCTGGAACCGCACAAGGGAATCGGTGATCTGCTGCGCGCGGCGGAGCGTGTGGATTGCGATCTGCTGATCGTCGGAGACGGCAGCCTGCGCGGCGAAGTCGAACGAGCGGCGTCCGATCGCCCCGGACGCGTCGAGCTTCGCCCGTGGGCCGACCATGCCGAGCTCCCCGCCCTGATGAACCGCATGCACGTGCTCGCGCTTCCGTCGGTCGAAATCGTCCAGCGCAACCTCGTCCCGTGGATCGGCATCCCCTTGCGGGAGCAGTTCGGCCGTGTCCTCGTCGAGGCCATGGCCTGCGAAATCCCCGTGGTCGGCAGCGACACCGGAGACATCCCCCATGTCATCGGGCCGAGCGGCCTGGTCTTCCCCGCGGGTGACGCGGACGCACTCGCCGACCGGCTCGGACAGATCCGCGATGACCCGGCCCTCGCCCGGCGCCTGGCTGCCAGTGGACGCAGCCGGGCACGCGAGGAGTTCAGCTGGCGCCGCATCGCTGAAGCACTCCACTGCGCATGGCAGCGACTCGCCACCCCCGTCGGCCGGCTTCGTCCCTGCCGGCCCCCCGACTGCCCCCCGCCCTCGGCCTACCACCGGCAGGACCGCATCGAAAGGAGCCCCGAGTGACGCTGTCGATCCCTGTCATGACCCTGCACCAGGTCGCGCGCCGAGCGGGCATCCCGCTGCTGATGCTCTGCGCCGGGGCCGGCGGGGCCCACGCGGTGACCGAACTCACCCCGCCCACCTACGAGTCGAAGGCATCGATCCTGCTCATCAGCAACGTCTCCACAAGCCAGGAGCGCAACCCGATGCCCTACCCGGGCACCACGCAGACCCTGGTCCCCACCGTGGTCCGCCTCGGCGAATCGGACACCGTAGCCCGTGCCACCGCCGCCGCCACCCGCCTCCCCGCCGGCCTCGTCACCGGCCACATCGACGCGGACGCCCAGCCTGACGTGCAGATCGTCACCTTGACGGCCTCAGCGGGCACAGGGGCCAGGGCTGCCATCATCGCGAACGCGGCCGCACGGGCGGTCAGCACCCACCTGGAGCGCAGGCCGCTGAGCGCGGATGGCTCCGTCAAGGCCCAGCCGCTGGACGAGGCTGCGCCGCCGCGGCGGCCGGTCACTCCCGATCCCCTGCTGAACGGGGCGCTGGGCAGTCTGCTCGGCCTGCTCACCGGTCTGGGCGTGGTGTCGCTGCGCGACCGCCTCGATGACCGGATGTACTCGACGGTGGAGATCGAGTCCGAGGTCGGAGCACTCAGCCTCGCGGTGGTCCCACGACTCTCCCACCGGCTGAGGCGCCGTGGAGCTCGCATGGCCTACCAGCGCGCCGACATCGCGGACTCCATCCGTACCGCCGTGGCCACCCTCGCCGCGGTACCCCCCGCCCAGACCTGCCAACGCCTGCTGGTCACCGGCGTGTCCAACGACGACGGCGACGCCGTGCCCGCCGCCCTGCTCGCCCTCGGAATGACCGAACAGCATGAGCGGGTCACCCTGGTTGAAGGGGAACTGCACCGTCCGACGGTGGCCCGCCACTTCCCGGAAGCGCACCGGCAGACCCTGCAAGGGCTGCTGGATGCGGACGGTGCCCTCTCACCTCAGCCGGTGATCACGTCCGACAGGCTGTGCGTGGTCCCCGCCGAGCCGGCCGACCCCCAGCGCAGTGCGGCCCTGTTCCGCAGCAAGGGCTTCGAGAAGGTCCTCGCTCACATCGCCGACCGCAGCGACGTGATGCTGGTTCACGCACCACCGCTCCTCGGCAATGCGGACGCCGCCGCCCTCGCCCGCCACACCGACGCCGTCATCCTCGTCGTGCGGGCCGGGGTCACACGAGCCCGGGACGCACGCCGTGCCCTGCACCTGCTGCGAAAGATCGGCACGCCCATCGCGGGCATCCTCATCCTCGACTCCACCTCAGGTGAAGCCCACGCGTCCAAGGGTGGCGCCGCCGAGCCGCTGGCAACGGCTCCCGGCCGCCTCCCCTCGCGCCCACTGCGCCCGGCGTTCCACGGCGCCCACGCCACGGAACCCAACGGCGATCCGGCTGTCCGCAATGGCGCCGGCCCTCTCTCACCGCACTCACCGGAAGGAACTCTGTCATGAGCAACCGCCCCGTTCCCCACACCCCCGCGGAAGGCGTCATCACCCGCGCTCGCATAGCCGCCGACAACGCACGGCGAGCAGGGTGGCGCCGTTGGGCCACGGCTGCCGCTTCGGTCGGTATCGCGCTCGCTGCCCTGCTCTCTGCCGTCACACCCGCCCAGGCCACGGTCGCGAACCCGTCGGTCGCCGCCGCGGCGCCGACCGCTGACTATCCCCCGCCGGCCTGCACTCTGACCCTCAGCTCCACCGTGGTGCGCGCCGGTGGGAGCCTCACCGTCTCGGGCCGGTGCTTCAGGCCCTTCTCACTGGTCAGCGTCCGCCTTGATGCCACGCTGCTGACCTTCGCCGTCGCCAACGGCAGTGGAGTCGCCACCGCCACGGTCACCATCCCACGGTCCACCTCGACGGGTCTGCACCAGATCAGCATGAGCGGCGTGAACGCCAATGGTGCCCCGCTGACCGAATCGGCGTCGATCCTCGTCACGCCGCCGGCCTCGGCCGCCCTGGCCTCCGAGGGACCGCGCGCCTCCGTGCCGCTGCCGACGGCCGGTGCACCAGCCCCGGTGCCGCCCCTGATGGACCTCAGCGCCCTCGCTCCGTGGCGCTGGCCGGCCACCCGTGACTGAGACACCGAGCCGATGACGGACAAGCACAGCGAGCACACCCACCCGAACCGACGGCGCCGTCGCCGACTGCTGGCCGGGCTCGCGACAGCCGGCCTGTTCATCGCCGCCCTCGCCGGCTGGCTCGCGATGAGCGGGCTCGAGGCCCGAACCGACTTGACGGTCGCACGTGCCGCGGTCGGCCGGCTCCGGGCCGATCTGGTCTCCGGCAATCTCGAGCGGGCCGAACGCGAACTCGCCATCGCCCAGCGCCGGGCGGCTTCCGCCCGGCGCAACACCTCAGGGCCTGTCTGGGCCATCGCGACACGGCTGCCGTTCGTCGACCGCCCCACCCGTACGGTGCGGGAGCTGGCCTCGGCCGCCGACAGGCTCACCCACGACGTGTTGCCCGCCCTCACCCAGGCTGCCCAAAGACTGCAGCGTGCGGCCTCCCCCGGGCGCGGCGCCACCGTCGACCTCGCCGACCTGCGCGCGGTACCCGGCCGGCTCGCGGACGCGGCTCACCATGTGAAGGGCATCCGGGAAGGGCTCAGTGCCGCCCCGGCCCACACCGGTATAGCCGGGCTGAACCGGGCTCGTACGGAGCTGGCACAGGACATCAGCAGGCTCGACAAGCCCCTGGCCACCGCGGCCGACGTCTCCCGGCTGCTGCCGCGGATGCTGGGGGCGGAGCGTCCCCGCCGCTACTTCGTCGCCCTTCAGACCAACGCCGAAGCACGGGGCACCGGCGGTCTCGTCGGCGCCTTCGGCGTCCTCACCGCCGACAACGGCCGCCTGCGATTCGAGGACTTCGCTTCCAACGAGGCCCTGCCCCGCGCCCCCGAGCCCGTCGCCGACCTCGGGCGCGCATTCGATCTCCGCTACTCGGACGCCAAGAGCACGCAGCTCCTGGCCAACTCCAACCTCTCCCCCCACTACCCCTACGCCGCACGCATCTGGACCGAGCTCTGGCGTCACCACACCGGCCGGCGAGCCGACGGCGCCATTGCCACCGATCCCGTCGGGCTCGCCACCCTGCTCACCGCCACCGGTCCCGTCCCCCTCCCGGACGGGCGGCAGCTGACTGCCGCGAACGCCCTGGACCTGACCGAACGACAGCTCTACACGGACTATCCCGACAAGGACACCCGCAAGAAGGCCCTCACACGGGTCGCGAAGTCCGTGGGCGAAACACTGCTCCACCGACGGCCTAACACCAGCGCCACCATGCGCGCGCTGACGACCATGGCCGCCGATGGCCGCCTGCGCGTCTGGAGCCGCCACGTGCCGGAGCAACGGCAGCTCGCCACCACCCCCCTCGGGGGTGTGCTCCCGGACACCGCCGCTCCCTTCGCGTACTTGGTCGTGAACAACGCTGCCGCCAGCAAACTCGACTACTACCTTGGGCGCTCGCTGGACTACCGGCTCGGCCCCTGCCAGGGCACCACCCGCCATACCCGCGTACGCATCCGCCTCACCAACACCGCACCGGCCAGGGGACTGCCGGACTACGTCGTCTACCGAGGCGACGCCCCGCACCGCACCCACATCCGCGGCTCGAACCTCGCCTGGGCCTCTCTGTACGCCACCCGTGGCGCTCAATTGATCAAGGCATCCATCGACGGCCGGACCCTGCTGATGTCCGTCCACCAGGAAAGGAACCACCCCGTCTTCTCGGCCACCGTTGAGATTCGCCCCGGCCGAACACGCACCCTCGACCTGCAACTCCTCGAACCGGCTTCCGGAGCACCCCCGCTCACGCCCGCGCAACCCCTGGCACGTCCCCAAAGCGCCACGGTGTCCGTGGCACCTTGCCGGACCAACCGCGCGTCGCCAGAGGGCCGGTGAGCCGAGCAGGAGTCGTACCCGCTTCTCAGTCGGGCAGCACCTCGGGCCCGGAGGCGAAAGCGGGGCGCCGCAGGGCCTCGGCGAGTGACGTACGCCAGTGAGGGAGCGGAGTGAATCCGGCCGCAGCCCACCGGTCATGCCCCAGCACACTGAACGCGGGCCGGGCGGCGGGCCGTACGAAAGCGGCCGAGGTGGTCGGGCGGATCCGCTCGGGGTCGAGGCCGGTGAGCTCGAAGACCGCGCGGGCGAGAGCAAACCAGGTCGTCCGGCCCGAAGCGGTGCCGTGGTACACGCCGGCCGGAGCGCGTCCCGCCAGTGCGGCGTACCCCAGCTGGACGAGTCGCTGAGCCAGCACATACGACCATGTGGGCTGGCCGTGCTGGTCGTCGACCACGTCGAGCGTCTCCCGTCGGCGGGCCAGGTCCAGCACCGTGCGGACGAAGCCGCCGCCGTGCTCGCCGTACAGCCATGCGGTGCGGACGGTGTACCCGTGTTCCGGGAGCAGCTCGGCAATCGCCCGCTCGCCGGCCAACTTGCTCCGCCCGTACGCGTTCAGCGGCGAGGTCGGGGCGTCCTCCGGGTAGGGCACGGCAGCCTGCCCGCAGAAGACATAATCGGTGGAAACATGCAACAACCGCGCACCGGCTCGCGCGCACGCGCCGGCCAGGTGCCACACCCCCGTACCGTTGACGGCGGTGGCCGTCGCCTCGGCCGCTTCCGCGCCATCCACGTCGGTCCACGCGGCGGCGTTGGCGACCATGTGGTGCCCGGCCACGGCCGCAGCCACCGCGTCGGCGTCGGTGATGTCCAACTCGGCTCTGCGCAGTGCGGTCACCCGGGCCCTCGGGTCCGCGGAAAGCACCGCGACCAGGTCACGTCCGAGCATGCCGCCCGCACCGGTGACGAGCCACCGCACCCGTTCCGGCGAGCGCGCGCCGGAGTCCCGCGAGGTCATCACGCCGGCACCGCCTTCGCTTTGAGCGGCTCCCACCAGTGCCGGTTGTTCCTGTACCAGGCCACGGTGTCGGCCAAGCCCTGCGCGAAGCCCACCTGGGGGGTATACCCCAGTTCTTCGGCGATCTTGGTAGTGTCCAGCGAGTACCGCAGGTCGTGGCCTTTGCGGTCGGGCACCCGGTCCACCATCTCCCACCCCGTGCCGGTCGCCTCCAGCAGCAGACCGGTCAGCTCCGCGTTGGTGAGCTCGGTGCCACCGCCGATGTGGTAAACCTCGCCGGCCCGGCCGCCGCGCAGGACGAGCTCGATGCCCCGGCAGTGGTCCGAGACATGCAGCCAGTCGCGGGCGTTGCGCCCGTCACCGTAGAGCGGCACGCGCTTGCCCTCCAGCAGATGCGTGGTGAACAGCGGGATGACCTTCTCCGGGAACTGGTACGGCCCGTAGTTGTTGGAGCAGCGGGTGACGACCACGTCCATGCCATGGGTCCGGTGGTAGGCGAGGGCGAGCAGGTCAGAGCCCGCTTTGGATGCGGCGTACGGCGAGTTCGGCGCCAGTGGGCTGTCCTCGGTCCACGAGCCAGTGGCGATCGAGCCGTACACCTCGTCCGTCGACACGTGCAGGAAGCGGCCGATGCGGTGCCTCATGGCGGCATTCAGCAGGACCTGGGTCCCCACCACATTGGTCACCACGAACGGGCGGGCCCCCTTGATGGACCGGTCGACATGCGACTCGGCTGCGAAATGCACCACGGCGTCGTGGCCGGGTATCACGTCGTCAATCATGGCCGCGTCGCAGATGTCGCCTCGGACGAATGTGTATCCGGGGTGCGCTGCAATCGGGGCCAGGTTGGCAGCGACACCGCAATAAGTAAGCTTATCGAAAACCGTGATGTGGGCATGTTCCGCGGCATCGGGAGCCGAGAGCAGGGACCTGACAAACGCTGAGCCGATGAACCCGGCCCCGCCGGTCACAAACAGACGCATACCTGTTAACGGTAAGCGAGAAGGATCCACCGTGGAGCAAAAAACAGGGAATCCATAACGGCTGGACGGACTTTGATGCATCCTCATGTCTTGTGGTCGGGGCCGGCTGGGGCGGTCTGCATCCGGCAGAGGAATTCCAGAGCATACGGAGGGCTGGTGGGAAAGTATGCGCGGGGTACTCCTTGCCGGTGGGACGGGATCCAGGCTGTGGCCCGTGACACGAGCGATGTCCAAGCAGCTCATGCCCGTCTTCGACAAACCGATGGTCTACTACCCCCTCGCCACGCTGATGCTCGCCGGAATCCGCGAGATTCTCGTGATCACCACGTCCGAGGACCAGCGTCAGTTCCAACGGCTGCTCGGGGACGGCTCACATCTCGGTCTGCAACTGAAATACGCCGCGCAGGAGCGGCCCGAAGGTATCGCTCAGGCATTCGTGGTCGGCGCGGACTTCATCGGCGACGAATCGGTGGCCCTCATCCTGGGCGACAACATTTTCCACGGGACATCCCTGGGGACACGCCTCCGCACATGCACCGATCCGGACGGGGGGCATGTCTTCGCCTATCCCGTCGCCGATCCCGCCGCCTATGGCGTGGTGGAGTTCGACGAGAACGGACTGGCGGTGCGTATCGAGGAGAAGCCGACCGCGCCCAGATCCCGGTACGCCGTCCCAGGGCTGTACTTCTACGACAACCGGGTCGTCGAGGTCGCCCGCCGCCTGGTTCCCAGCAAGCGCGGCGAACTGGAGATCACCGCGGTCAACGAGATGTATCTGCGATGGGGGCAACTCCACGTGACCAGACTGGACCGCGGCACCGCCTGGCTCGACACAGGCACCTTTGCCTCCCTCGTACAGGCCTCGGAGTATGTCCGGGTGATCGAGGAGCGTCAGGGCTTCAAGATCGGCTGTGTTGAGGAGGTGGCCTGGCGGGTCGGCTTCATCGGGGACGACCAGCTGCGCGAACTGAGCCGACCGCTGATGAAGAGCGGCTACGGCCTGTACCTGCTCGACCTGCTCGAAGACTCGCAAGGAGCCGTGCGATGAGGCTGCGTCAGCTCAGTATCGATGGCGCATGGGAAGTCACACCACGCCAGCACGACGACTCCCGAGGCACGTTCCTGGAGTGGTACCGCTTCGACCGGATCGCAGGGGAGGTCGGCCACCCGATGCGCCTTGCTCAGGCGAACCTGTCGGTCTCCAAACGGGGCGTGGTACGGGGCATTCACTTCGCCGATGTGCCGCCGGGCCAGGCGAAATACGTGACATGCGTGCGAGGAGCGGTCCTGGACGTGGTTGTCGACCTGCGGGTCGGGTCTCCCACCTATGGGGTCTGGGAGAGCGTCCGCCTCGACGACAACGACCGCAGGGCCCTGTATGTCTCCGAAGGGCTGGGCCACGGATTTTGCGCACTGACCGAGGGTGCGATGGTGTGCTACCTCTGCTCCGACACCTACAACCCCCGCAGCGAGCGTCGCGTGCACCCGCACGATCCCCAACTGGCCATCGACTGGCGCCTCGAGACAACGGAGCTTTCACCCGCGGACGAGGCCGCACCGTCGCTCATCGAGGCCCGTGCGTCCGGCATCCTCCCCGAGTTCGCCGCCTGCCGAGCCTTCACCGGTGACCGGCGAGCCGGGACTGACGATCGGCTCTGAGGGCAGTCCCGTACCTGCTCGTGCGAGGCGGGCCGGCGGCCCAGGGAGGGGGGGGGGAGGAAGGAGTGGGGGAGGGGGGGGGGAGGGGGGGGGGGGGAGGGGGGGGGGGGGGGGGGGGGGAGGGGTGG
>NZ_JBQQBX010000046.1:0-44340 GCF_052245475.1 Streptomyces sp. 7N604
CACCGGCCACCCACACATCCACCGCACCGACCCGCACCAACGGATCAGCCACCACACACTCCAACACCCGCACCAACCGCGCCACCAAAGCCACGGCCGTACCCCGATCGAACAAATCCGTGCTGAACTGCATCACTCCGCTCAGCCCGCCCGGTGTGCCCGTAGAGCTGTGGGACCCGGAGAAGGAGAAGGCGAGATCGAACTTCACCCGGTTCGTCTCTGCGGGCTCGTTCCGCACCGTCAGGCCGGGGAGCTTCGCGATCTCGTCGAGGGCACCCTCGAGGCCGGCGTTGTTGAGGTTGAGCAGCACCTGGAAGAGGGGATGCCGGGACAGCGACCGCTCCGGATTGACCACCTCGACCAGCCGCTCGAACGGCAGATCCTGATGCGCATACGCGGCGAGGTCCACATCCCGCACCCGCGCGATCAGCTCCAGGAACGTCGGGTCGCCGGAGGTGTCCGTCCGCAGCACGAGCGTGTTGACGAAGAATCCGATCAGGTCGTCCAGCGCATCATCCGTACGCCCGGCGATCGGCGTGCCGAGAGGAATGTCCGTCCCGGCACCCATCCGCGTCAGCAACGCAGCCAGGGCCGCCTGCAACACCATGAAGAGGCTGGACTGGGACGTACGGGCCAGCTCGACAAGCCGCTCATGCAGTTCGGGGGCGAGCTCGAAGGTGACGAGATCGCCCTGGTGGGAGGCGACCGCCGGGCGCGGACGGTCGGTGGGCAGCTCCAGTTCCTCCGGCAGGTCCGCCAGGGCGTTCTTCCAGTAGGCGAGTTGCCGTGCGATCTCGCTGTCGGCGCGGTCCTCGTCACCGAACATCTCGCGCTGCCAGATGCTGTAGTCCGCGTACTGGACCGGCAGCGGCGACCACGACGGCACCCGACCAGCCGTGCGCGCCGCGTACGCCGCGACCAGGTCCCGGGCCAGCGGCGTGCGCGACCAGGCGTCGCTCGCGATGTGGTGCGTCAGGAGCAGCAGGACGTGTTCGGTCGGGCCGAGTTCGAACAGCCAGGCGCGCAGGGGCGGTTCGTAGCTGAGGTCGAAGCGGTGCTGCACCGCACGGTCGATCTCCTCCTCTAGGTGCTCCTGGTCGCTCGCCACGACGGTCAGCTCCGGTGCGGCTCGCGAGGCGTCCAGCACCATCTGGTACGGGCCCGCGGCGTCCTCCGCGAACACCGTCCGCAGACTCTCGTGCCGCGCCACCACATCCGCGATCGCCCGCTCCATCGCCACGCGGTCGAGAGAGCCGGAAAGGCGCAGGGCCACCGGCGAGTTGTAGGCCGCGCTGGGGCCTTCGAAGCGGTTGAGGAACCAGAGCCGCTGCTGACCGAAGGAGACGGGAAGCCGTTCGGGGCGGGGCACCACGGCGGTAACACGCGTGCGCGCGGCCGGGCTGCCGGTGTCGAGCGCGGCGGACAGACCGGCAACCGTGGGAGTTTCGAAGAGCTGCCGGATGAGCATCTCGGCGCCCAGCGCGGACCGGATGCGGCTCACCAGGCGGGTAGCCAGCAGCGAATGCCCGCCGAGCGCAAAGAAGTCGTCGTCGATACCCACGGTCGGTACGCCCAGGACCTCGGCGAACAGATCGCACAAGATCTCCTCACGCGGCGAGCGCGGGGTACGGCCGGCCGACTCCGGACCGTAGTCCGGGGCCGGCAGGGCCCGCCGGTCCAGCTTGCCGTTGGGCGTCAGCGGGAACGCGTCCACCGTCACGAACGCCGACGGCACCATGTACTCCGGCAGCTGGGCGGCCGCGTGCTCCCGTACGGACTCGGCGGCCGGCGCGGAGGCGCCCGCCACCACGTAGGCGACGAGCCGCTTGTCCCCGGGCAGGTCCTCGCGCACGACCACAGCAGCCTGCGCCACCTGCGGATGCGACGCGAGCACGGACTCGATCTCGCCCAGCTCGATACGGAAGCCGCGCAACTTGATCTGGCCGTCACCGCGGCCCACGAATTCCAGCTGCCCCTCCTCGTTCCAGCGGAGCACGTCGCCCGTGCGGTACATGCGGGAGCCGGGCGGACCGTAGGGGTTGGCGACGAAGCGCCCGGCGGTCAGGGAAGCCCGGTTCCAGTAGCCGCGGGCCAGGCCAGTGCCTGCGATGTATGCCTCGCCCGGGACTCCGACCGGGACGGGGCGCAGCCCGCTGTCGAGGACGTACACCTGCGTGTTCCAGAACGGGCGGCCCACGGGCACCGGGCCGGTGGGGGACGGTGCGCCGGCTTCGATGCGGTACTGGACGCTGTTGACCGTCGCCTCGGTGGCTCCGTACACGTTCAGAACGTCCGCGCCGGGGTGGCGGGCGCGCCACCGGTCGATGACCTCACCGAGCAGCAGTTCGCCGCCGAGCATGATGAGTTCCGTCGGCGACGTCTCGTCCGGCAGCGCCTCCAGGAGCGCGAGGGCGCTGGGGGTGCCCTTGAGGAAGGTGGGCGTGGGGCCTTCGGCAGCGCGCTCGTCCAGCTCCGCGATGTGGACGAGGCCGCCGGAGACGAGGGTGGTGTAGAGGGCGGTGACGGTGAGGTCGAAGGAGATCGGGGAGTGCAGGAGCGATGTGCCCGTCATCGCCGGGTACGCCTCACGTGCCCACTGCAGATACGCCCCGAGCGAGCGGTGCTCGATCACCACGCCCTTGGGGCGGCCCGTGGAGCCTGAGGTGTAGATGACATACGCCGGGTGCGCGGGCAGCAGCGGACCGTTGCGGTCGGCGTCGGTCGGACCTTGCGCGGGCAGCGCTGCCAACTCCTCCGCCGTTCCCGGGTCGTCGAGGAGCAGGTGGGGCGTGGAGGTGTCCGGCAGCGCGCCGGCCAGCTCCCGATTGCTGATGATCAGCGTCGGGTCGGTGTCGCCGAGCATGAACGCGATGCGCTCGGCCGGATAGTCGGGGTCGATCGGCAGATAGGCGGCACCGGCCTTGAGGACGCCGAGGAGGCCGACGGCCAGGTCTGCGGTGCGCGGCAGGGCGATGCCGACGAACTGCTCGGGGGCCACACCGCGCTGGATCAGCAGATGCGCCAACCGGCTGGCCCCGGCGTCGAGTTCGGCATACGAGAGCGTGCCGCGCGCGTCGCGGACCGCGGCGGCGTGCGGCGTACGGGCGGCCTGGGCGTGGAACAGATCGAGGACCGAGGCGTGCGGCACCTCGCGCGCGGTGTCGTTCCACTGCTCGAGCACGCGTGCGCGCTCGTCGTCGGCGAGGACGTCGAGGCGGCCGACGGGCTGTGCCGGGTCGGCGATCAGGGCGCGCAGGACGCGTACGAACCGGTCGAGGATGCGCTCGGCGGTGGCCTGGTCGAAGAGGTCCGGCCGGTAGTTGAGCCGGAAGAGCATGGTGTCCCGCGCGGAGGCGATCAGCAGGAGCGGGTAGTGGGTGGCCTCACGGTTCTTGCCGGGGGCCACCGTGATGCCCGCGCCAAGGCCCTGACCGCTGGTGACGCCTTCGTCCACCGGGTAGTTCTGGAACACCATCGAGGTGTCGAAGAGCTCCCTGTGCCCGGCCTCGCGCTGGATCTCGGCCAGACTCAGATGCTGGTGCTGGGTGAGGCGGGCCTGCTCGTCCTGGACGCGCGCCAGCAGCCCGAGGAGCGGTTCGGCCGGGTGCAGCCGCACCCGGGTGGGGACGGTGTTGATGAACAGACCGACCATGCCCTCGACACCGTCGATCTCCGGGGGCCGGCCGGAGACCGTGGTGCCGAAGACGATGTCGTCGCGGCCGGTGTGGCGGCCGAGGGCGATGGCCCAGGCCGACTGGACGACGGTGCTGAGGGTGAGGCCGTTGCTGCGGGCGAGGCCGGAGAGCGCGGCGGTGTCCCCGTCGGAGAAGGCCGCCTCGACCTCCGCACCCGCGACGGCGGCGCGACCCGCGTCAGGGGCGACGAGGGCGGGCTCGGCCAGGTCTGCGAACGCCTCGCGCCAGGCGGCGCGCGCGGCATCCCTGTCCTGGTCCGCGAGCCACCGCAGGTAGTCGCGGTACGGGCGGGCCCGGGGCAGGCCCGAGGCGTCGCCCTTCGCCTCGTACAGCGTGAACAGCTCGCCCATGAGGACCGGCAGCGACCATCCGTCCAGCAGGAGGTGGTGATTGGTGAAGACGAGCCGGTGCAGGGTGCCGGAGATCCGTATGAGGGTGAAGCGCATCAGCGGAGGCTTGCTGACGTCGAAGCGGCGGGACCGGTCCGCGGCGAGTACCGCGGCCGCGGCGGCGGAGCGTTCGTTCTCGGGGAGCGCCGACACGTCGGTCTCGGTCCAGGGCAGCTCCGCGTCGCGCATCACCAGTTGCGCCCAGTCCCCGTTCTTGCGCCGGCGGAACGTCGCGCGCAGGTTGGCGTGGCGGCCGAGAAGGGTTTCGGCCGCCGTGCGCAGGGCGGCGGCGTCGAGGTCTCCTTCGATGTCGAAGGACACCTGGACCACGTACGGGTCGAGCCCTCCCTCGTCGTAGGCGCTGTGGAAGAGCAAGCCCTCCTGGAGGGGGGCCAGCGGCAGGATGTCCTCGATCTTGCGCGGGTTACGACTCACTTCTCCGCCTCTTCGTCAGTGCCCAGCTCTTCTTCGAACTCATCGATTTCGTCCTGCGTGATCGAGGACAGCGTTACGTCGGAGGGTGTGAGCCCTCCCGCGTCGGGGCGTTCGGCGTGCGCGACGAGCGCCTCGAGCGCCGTGAACCACAGCTCGGCCAGCTCACGGACCGCGGATTCGTCGAGGAGCTCCCCGGCCCAGGTCCACAGGGCGGTCAGCTCCGGTCCCCGTGGCCCGTCGTCGGTGCGGGCGTTGAGTTCCAGGGCGTGCGCCAGCGGCATACCCGAGGGGTCTCCCGCCACGGCCTCGATGTCCGCGACCGGGACCCAGTCGGCGCTGTGGCCGCTGCCGCTGCCGGTCGTCGTGGTGGTGGTGAAACGGCCCAGGTAGTTGAAGCCGACCTGCGGTTCGGCGAGGCCCTCGAAGTCACCGGCGGTCGCGGGGTTGAGGTAGCGGACCAGGCCGTACCCCATCCCCTTGTCGGGCACCGTGCGCAGCTGCTCCTTCACGCGCTTGAGCAGCAGTCCCATGGCCGGGCCGCCCGCCCAGGCCTCGGCGGCGTCGAAGGAGCCGCCGTCCAGCCGGACCGGGTAGAGGCTGGTGAACCAGCCGACCGTGCGGGACAGGTCGGCTCCTGGCACCAGGATTTCTTCGCGGCCGTGCCCCTCCAGGTGGAGCAGCAGCTCGCGGCCGCTTCCCCGGTGCCACGTGGCCCAGGCGAGCACGAGCGCCGTCAACAGCACGTCGTTGACCTCGGCGTTGAACACCGACGGCACCGTCGTCAGCACCGGCTCCGTCACCGCGACCGGCAGCCGCAGCGTGAGATGCCCGGCGGTCCCGTACGTGTCCCTCTCCGCATCCAGGGCCCGGCCGCCCAGCGGCGGGGACGCACCACGCAGCACATCCCGCCACCACGCGGCCTCCGCGGCACGCACCGGCGTCGCCGCCTCCTCCACCAGGCGCTCCGCCCAGCGGCGCAGCGACGTACCCACCGGCTGCAACCCCACCGGGCGGCCGGCCGCCACCTCCCGGTAGGCCTCCGCCACATCCGGCACCAACACCCGCCACGACACCCCGTCCACCACCACGTGGTGCACCAGAAGCAGCAGCAGCCCGGGCGTCTCGGGCCCCCGGTCGAACCACACGATCTGCAGGAGGGACCCCGCGGCCGGATCCAGCCGGGCCCGTGCGGCCTGGCCGTGGGTGTGGACGAGCGACTCCAACGCGGCTTCGTCCAGGCCGGCCGCGTCCACCCGCAGCACACAGGACTCGGCGCGCACGGCCCCCGGTGCGCGCACCTCGAAGTGGCCGATGGGGTCGGTGTCCAGGCGGGCGCGCAAGGCGTCGTGGTGGTCGAGGACGGCTTGTACGGCCTGGGTCAGGGTGCCCAGGGCCAGGTCGGCGGGGACCTGGAGCACGACCGACATGTTGAACTCATCGACCGCGCTGGGGCGTTCGGCCAGCCAGTGCATGATCGGCAGGAGCGGGACGGCGCCCAGGCCGGCCCCCGGTTCCTCGGCCTGCGACCGCTGCGACTCGGTGACGACCTCGGCCAGGGCCGCGACCGTGCGCCGCTCGAAGATGTCCCGTACGGACAGCTCCAGTCCGGCCCGCCGGGCCCGGCTCACCAGCTGCATCGACATGATGCTGTCGCCGCCCAGGTCGAAGAACCCGTCATCGACACCGACCTCCGACAGCCCCAGCACCTCGGCGAACAGGGAGCACAGCGTCTTCTCCCGCTCCGAGCGCGGCCCGCGCCCCGAGCGCTCGCCGCCGTACCGCGGAGCGGGCAGCGCACCCCGGTCCAGCTTCCCGTTCGCCGTCAACGGCAACTCGTCGAGGAAGACCACGGCCGACGGCACCATGTACTCCGGCAGGCGCTGCCGGAGGTGGGCGCGGAGGGCCTGGCGGACGCTCTCGCCGGCTCCGCCGTGCCCTGCGGCGTCCTCCGGCACCACGTAGGCGACCAGACGTTTCCTGCCCTGGCCGTCCTCGTGCGTGATCACGGCGGTCGTCGCCACGTCGGGGTGCTCGCCCAGGACGGCCTCGACCTCTCCCGGCTCGACCCGGAAGCCGCCGATCTTCACCTGGTGGTCGACGCGGCCGAGGAATTCCAGTTCGCCGGACCGGCTCCAACGGGCCACGTCGCCCGTCCGGTACATGCGGCTTCCGGCCGGGCCGAAGGGGCAGGCGACAAAGCGCTCGGCGGTGCGGTCCGGCCGGTTGATGTAGCCGCGGGCGAGCTGCGCACCGGTGATGTAGAGCTCCCCGCGGACGCCGGGCGGCACCGGTCGCAGCGCCGCATCCAGCACATACACCTTCTGGTTCCACGACGGCTGGCCGATGGAAGCCGACGGTGGCCATTCGTCGACGTCATCCGGGAGTGTGGACGTCGTCGCATCCGGTGCCTCGGCAGGGCCGTAGATGTTGTGCGCCATCCGCCGCCAGTTGCCGGCGCAGAACTCCCGGAGCTCGTCGCTCAGCCGGAACTGCTCGCCGCCCTGAAAAATGTCCGTCAGCGATGTCAGCGTCTCGCTCCGGTCCGCGGCCGCCGACAGAACGGCGTCGATCACCAGGGTCGGTGCGAACAGCTCGTTGACGCCGTAGCGGTTGATCCACGCGGCCAGCTCATGGGGGTCGTGTCGCACCTGCTCCTGGGGGATGACCAGGGTCTTGCCCATGGTCAGCGCCTGCAGGATCTCCTGAACCGCGAAGTCGAAGGCGAGCGCGAGGAATTGTGCCGTACGGGTGCCGACGCCGCCCGAGTACGTCCCGGCGTGCCAGACCATGAGGTTGACCAGGCCGCTCATCGGCATGGCGATGCCCTTGGGGGTGCCGGTGGAGCCCGAGGTGTAGACGACGTAGGCGGGGTTGCGCAGGTCGAGCGGGCGCAGCCGCTCGGCGTCGGTCAGATTCGTTCCGTCGGCCTCGTCGAGCGCGGCCAGGATGTCCCGGTCGTCGAGGACGACCCGCCTCTGCCTCGCTTCGCCCAGGCACGCAGAGGTGGCGGTGTCGGTGATGACGGCGGCGGGCGCGCAGTCGTCGAGGACGGCGCGCAGCCGCTGTTCCGGGGCGCCGGTGTCGAGTGTGAGGTAGGCGGCTCCGGTCTTCAGCACGGCGACCAGCGCGACGACCAACTGCGGCGAGCGGGGCAGCGCGATGGCGACGACCTGCTCGCTGCCGATGCCCTCGGCCACCAGGAGCCGGGCCAGTTGGTTGGCCCGGGTGTTGAGTTCGCCGTAGTCGAGGGTGGCGCCTTCGGCGATCAGTGCGGTCGCCTCGGGCACCTGCGCGACCTGCTGCTCGATCATCAGCGGTACCGGGACCGCCGGGATGTCGTGTGCGGTGTCGTTCCACTCCTCGAGTACGCGGCGGCGTTCCGCCGGGGCCATCAGCTCGATGTCCCCGATCGGCCCGTCCGGATCCGCGGCGGCTTCCTCGAGGACCCGCAGCAGCATGGCGGCCAGGGACTGCGCCGTGTCCCGGTCGAACAGGTCGGTGCTGTACTCCACGGCGGCGTGCAGCCCCGTGGGCTCGCCCTGGGGGCCGTACGTCTCGTCGAAGAAGAACGACAGGTCGAACTTGGACCGGCCGACCTCCGGGGCCTCGGCCTCCACCGCGAGTCCGGGCAGCCGCAGCTCCTCGCGGGCTTCCTGATTGTTGTCGAACCCGAGGAGCACCTGGAACAGCGGGTGCCGGGCCAGCGAGCGGACCGGGCTGAGCACCTCGACGAGTCGCTCGAAGGGCACGTCCTGATGCGCGTACGCGGCGAGATTCGTCTCCCGGACCCGCCCGACAAGGTCCCGGAAGGCCGGGTTGCCGGACGTGTCGGTGCGCAGGACGAGCGTGTTGACGAAGAACCCGACCAGGTCCTCCACCGCGTCGTCGGTACGACCCGCGACCGGGCTGCCGATCGGGATGTCGGTGCCCGCACCCAAGCGGGTCAGCAGCGATCCCAGCGCGGCCTGCACGACCATGAACAGGCTCGACTGGGTTTCGCGCGCCAGGTCGGACAGCGCACGGTGCAGCCGCGCGGGCACCTCGAACTCGACGCGGTCGCCCCGGTAGGTCTGCTGGGCGGGCCGCACCCGGTCCGTGGGCAGCTCGAGCTCCTCCGGAATGCCCCTCAGGGCCTCCCGCCAGTAGGCGAGCTGCCGTGAGATCTCGCTGTCCGGATCGTCCTCGGAGCCGAGCAGCTCCCGCTGCCACAGGCTGTAGTCGGCGTACTGCACCGGCAGCGCCTCCCACGACGGCGCCGCACCGGCCGTGCGCGCCGTGTACGCGACCGACAGGTCCCGGGCCAGCGGCCCCATCGACCAGCCGTCACCCGCGATGTGGTGCAGCACCAGCAGCAGGACATGGCGGCGCTCCGATGGGGTGAAGAGCCAGGCCCTGAAGGGGAGTTCGGTCGTCAGGTCGAACTCGTACGCGGCGCAGCGCAGCACCTCCTCCTCAACCCCCTCGGGCGAGGTGTGCATCACCGTGAGGCCGGGGCGCGCCTGCCCCGGCGAGAGGATCACCTGATGCGAACCCTCGGGGGCCGCCGTCACTCCCGCCCCGTCCGCGAAGAGCGTGCGCAGGCTCTCGTGCCGCTCGACGACGTCCGCCAGAGCCTGCCGCACGGCCTGCACATCGAGGACCCCGGTGAGCCGCAGCGCCACCGGGATGTTGTACGTGGCGCTGGGCCCCTCCAAGTGCTCGAGGAACCAGAGGCGTTGCTGGGCGTACGACAGGGGGATGCGCGGCGGGCGGGGAAGTGCCGTCAGCGCGGTCCGTGCCCCGGTCGCCTCGTCGAGGGCCGCGTTCAGTCCGGCCACCGTGGGAGCCTCGAACAGCTTGCGGATGGACAGCTCGACGCCCAGCACCGAGCGGATGCGGCTCAGCAGCCGCACGGCGGACAGCGAGTGGCCTCCGCGGTCGAAGAAACCGTCGTCGATTCCGACCCCCGGCACGCCGAGCACCTCGGCGAAGAGGGAGCACAGGATCTGCTCGCGCGGGCCGCGCGGGCCACGGGTGCGTGGCTGCCTGGGGGTCGATGCATCGCCCTCGGGGGCGCCCACAAGGACGAGTTCGCCGTCGCCGGTCCAGCGCGCCACGGCATCCGTGCGGTACATGTGCGCCCCGCCGCCGTCGAAGGGGCAGGGCAGCCACCGGTCCGTGTCGCCCGTCGGGGCCGCGTCGAAGCCCGCGGTGTACAGCCGCCCGGCGACGCCCGGAGGCAGTGGCCACAGCGCTTCGTCCAGGACGTAGACGTGGGTGCCGCGCGCCGCGTCGTGCGGCTCGAGCCGGGACAGGGCCGGGCCGGTGCCCGCCCGGGTGGCGTCGCTCCACTGCTCCAGAAGCACCGTCCGCTCGGCGGGCTCCAGCACGTCGACGCCGGAGACGCGCCCGTCCGGCGCTTCGGCTACGGCCGTCAGCACCCGCAGGAAACGGCGCGCGAGCGCGTGTGCCGCGGCCGGGCCGAAGAGGTCGGCGCTGTATTCGAGTTCGGCGTGGATGCCCGCGTGCCGGCCGGCGTCGTCATAGCGCTCGGTGAGCTCGAAGTTGAGGTCGAACTTGGTGTCCTCGACCGGCACCGGCTCCAGGGCCACGTCCAGGCCCGGGAAGCGGACGACCTCGGCGACGGTCGCCCGCGGGTCGGTGTTGTGCAGGGTCAGGCAGACCTGGAAGAGCGGGTGCCTGGACAGCGAACGCTGCGGATTGACCACCTCGACAAGCCGCTCGAAGGGCAGGTCCTGGTGTTCGTACGCCGCGAGCGACGTCTCACGCACACGGGAGATCAGCTCGGTGAAGGTGGGGTCGCCGGAGGTGTCGGCGCGCAGCACCAAGGTGTTGGCGAAGAAGCCGACCAGCTCTTCCACGGCGTCGTCGGTGCGGCCCGCGACCGGGGTGCCGAGGGGGATGTCCGAGCCCGCTCCCAGGCGGGTCAGCAGGGACGCCAGCGCCGCCTGCACCACCATGAACAGGCTCGCGTGGCTGGCCTGCGACAGGGCACCCAGGCGGCCGTGGAGCTCGGCCGGGATCTCGAAGGCGACCCGTCCGCCGCGCTGGGACACCGCGTCGGTGCGCGGCCTGTCGGTGGGCAGCGGAAGCTCTTCGGGCATCCCCTCCACGGCCTGCTTCCAGTAGGCGAGTTGGCGGGCGATCTCGCTGTCCGCGTCGTCCTCGGTGCCCAGAATCTCGCGCTGCCACAGGCTGTAGTCGGCGTACTGCACCGGCAGCGCCTCCCACGACGGCGCCGCACCGGCCGTACGTGCTGTGTAGGCGGCCGACAGGTCCCGGACCAGCGGGCGCATCGACCAGCCGTCACCGGCGATGTGGTGCAGGAGCAGCATCAGGACGTGCTCCCGCTCACCGAGGGCGAACAGCCAGGCCCGCAGCGGAGGTTCGGTGGCGAGGTCGAAGGCGTGCCGGGCAGCCGCGGCCAGCTGGTCGCGCAGTTCGCTTTCCGTCACCTCGTGGACGGGCAGTTCGACCCGGGCCGCTTCCGGTTCCAGGACGACCTGGTGAAAGCCGTCCGCGTCCTCGGCGAAGACGGTGCGCAGGCTCTCGTGCCGCGCCACCACGTCCGACAGGGCCTGCCGCAGGGCCTCCACGTCGAGGTTCCCGGTGAGCCGCAGCGTGCCCGGGGCGTTGTAGGCGGTGCTGTCCTCCTCCAGCAGGTCCAGGAAGCGCAGCCGCTGCTGTGCGTACGACAGCGGGATGCGGTCGGGGCGGGGCAGGGCTGTCACGGCGGGCCGGGCGGCGCCCGTTCCGTCGAGTGCCGGGGCGAGCGCGGCCACCGTGGGGGTCTGGAAGATCCGGGGGACGGTGATCTCGGCTCCGAGTACCGAGCGGACGCGGCTGACCAGCTTCGTGGCGAGCAGCGAGTGGCCGCCCAGGTCGAAGAAGCCGTCGTCGATGCTCACGGACGGCAGCCCCAGCACGTCGGCGAAGAGGCCGCACAGGATCTCCTCGCGCAGCGACCTCGGCGCGCGACCGGCTGTCTTCGGCCCGTACTCCGGGGCGGGGAGGGCTCGCCGGTCCAGTTTGCCGTTCGGCGTCCAGGGGAGCTGATCCAGGGCGACGACCGCCGACGGCACCATGTACGGGGGCAGTTGCCCGCTTGCGTACCGGATGAGCGCGGCGGTGTCCGCCGCGCCGCCCGCGGGGACCACGTAGGCCACCAGGCGCTGGTCGCCTGGGCGGTCCTCGCGTACGACGACCGCGCACCGGTCGACAGCCTCGTGGGCCGCCAGCACGGCCTCGATCTCGCCGGGCTCGATGCGGTGGCCGCGCACCTTGACCTGGTCATCGGCCCGGCCCAGATACTCGAGGTTGCCGTCGGCCCGCCACCGGGCCACGTCGCCGGTGCGGTACATGCGGCCGCCCGCCGGGCCATGAGGGTCGGCGAGGAAACGCTCGCCGGTCAGCGCCGCGCGCCCCAGGTACCCGCGGGCCAGGCCGGTGCCGGCGATGTAGAGGTCGCCCGCGACGCCCACGGGCGCGGGGGACAGGACCGCGTCCAGCACGTACAGGCGGTTGCCAGGCAGCGGGCGGCCGATCGGGACCGGGCCGGAGGGGGTCTCGTCTCCCGGTTCCAGTACGAAGTCGGCACAGTTGACGGTGGCCTCGGTCGGGCCGTAGTCGTTGAAGACCGAGGCGTGCGGGTGACGCTCGCGCCACGCTGCCAGCGCCTCGCCGAGCAGTTGCTCTCCGCCCAGCACCAGCGTCCCGGACGGTGAGGCGGCATCGCCCGGACCCTCCAGGAGGGCCAGGTGGCTCGGTGTCGCCTTCACGAACGTCGGTGGCTCCTCGTCCGAGGTGGACACCGCTCCCGGACCCAGATCGGCGATCCTCACGCGGCCGCCACTGACCAGCGGCACGTACAGGACGGTCACCGTCAGGTCGAAGGACACCGGCGAGTGCAGCAGGCCGGTGCCGGCCGCGTCCGGGTACCGGTCGCGGCAGGTCTCGAGGAACTCGCCGAGCGAGGCGTGCTCGATCACCACGCCCTTGGGGCGGCCGGTCGATCCGGATGTGTAGATCACATAGGCCGGGTGGGAGAGTGCCAGCGGCGCGATGCGGTCCGCGTCGGTGACGGGGGCATCCGAGAGTCCCGCGGCTTCCGCGAGAACGGACGCGTCGTCGAGCATCACCACCGGGTCCGCGTCTTTGAGGATGTACGCGATGCGCTCGGCCGGGTAGTCCGGGTCCACCGGCACATAGGCACCACCGGCCTTGACCACCGCCAGCAGGGCGACCATCAGCTCCGGCGACCGCGGCAGCAGCACGCCCACCCGCGTCTCCGGGCCGACCCCGCGCTCGATCAGCCAGCGGGCCAGCCGGTTGGCTCGCGCGTCCAGCTCCGCGTAGGTCAGGGTCGTGCCCCCGTACTCGACCGCGATGGCGTCCGGGGTACGCGTCACCTGCTCGGCGAACAGTCCGGGCAGGGAGGTGCCGCTCACCACGGGCGCGGTCCGGTTCCACTGGTCCAGGATCCGGGTGCGCTCATCGCGGTCCAGCACCTCCATCGCGCCGATCCGCACGCGGGGATCGGCGACGACGGCCTCCAGCACCCGCAGGAACCGGGCCTGGTGGGCCGTCAGTTCGGCTTCGCTGTAGAGCGCGGGGTCCGCGTCGAACTCCACGCGGACACCCGCCCGTGCCGCGGCCGTACCATAGAAGTTGATCTTCAAGTCGTTGACCGGACCGGTGGACAGGGGGTGCAGGACCGACGGGCACGGGCCGAAGGCGGGCTCGTTCTCGAAACCCATCACGTTGACCGTCGGGCCCAGGTGGGCGTCCGCTCCGGACAGCCCCAGCTCCTGGAAGAGCTCCTCGCCACGGAACCGCTGGTGCTTGAGGACCTCGGCCAGCTGCTCCGCCACCTGTTCGGCCAGCTCGCTGAAGAGCATGCGCGCGCGCACCAGGACGCGGATCGGCAGCACGTTGACCATGGCGCCCGGCGTCGCCAGGGAAGTGCGGCCCATCCGGCCCGCCAGCGGCAGGGACAGCGTGAAGTCCTCGCGTCCCGTCATGCGGTGGAAGAACGCGGCGGTACCGGCGATGGCGAGCACCGGCCACCGCACCTGGAGCTGTTCGGCCGCGGCCGCGAGCCCGCGTGCCTGCCGCTCGGGCAGTGTCACCATCCGGCGCAGCCCGCTGACGGCCATGCCGGCCCTGCGCCCTGCCAGACCGACCGGCTCGGGCAGGTCGGCCAGCTCGCCGAGCCAGTGGGCCCGGTCCCGCTCGTGGCGGCGCGACGCGGGATAGGAGGACTCCTCGGCCGCCGGCTCGTCCAGGCTCGCGAACGGCGAGGCGGCGGGGGGCTCCCCGGCCGCCAGAGCGGTGTAGACCTGGGCGACGCGGGCGGCGTAGACGGAGTGACCGAAGCCGTCGAGGACCGCGTGGTGGTAGCGGTGGAAGAAGAAGTACCGGTCAGCAGCGAGGACGATCAGGGTCTGGCTGCTCAGCGGCCCACGCACCAGATCCAGCGGCTCGGCCATGCCCTCACGCATCCACTGCGCCGCCGCGGCCTCGGGATCGTCCTCGCCGCTCAGGTCGAGGACCGCAAGCGGCTCGCTTTCGGGAGCCCCGACGATCTGCCACAGCTCCTCTCCCTCCGCCATGAAACGGGAGCGCAGTGCCTCGCACTCCCCTGCGACCTGCTGCACCGCCCGGACCAGCAGGTCAGCGTCGAGAGGCCCCGTGATCTCGTAGTAGCCGCCGCAGTTGTAGAAGGGGCTGTCCGGCTCCAGTTGCTGCGCGACCCAGATGCCGAGCTGGGCGGCGGTGACGGGTCGGCGGACCATGGGGGCATGCGACATGGAGGAGCGGTCCTCTCACTGTTTCTCGGAAAGCCAAGCGGTGAAGGGCGAAGGGGTGCCGGGCAGCGGAGCGCGGGGGCGCGCGGGCGGCAGCGGTCAGCCTCGGCCGACCAGCTCCTCGACGAGGACCTCGCTCAGGCCGTCGATGGTGGGGTTGTCCCACATCACCGTCGGGTCCAGGGAGATGTCCAGGTAGTCCTCGAGCTCAGCGGCGATCGCGAGCACATACACCGAGTCGAGGCCGTAGTCGGCCAGTGACACGTCCGTGGCGATCTCCTGGACCGGCCGGCCCAGGTGGGAGGCGACGCATGCGGCCAGCCAGCCGCGCAGGGTGTCAGCGGTGTGCGTGCCGGCAGATGCGTTGGACATACGGGTCTCCTTGGTGAGCGAGGCGGGGGCGGGCGGGAGCGGCTGGGGGAACACCCCCTAGGGACGGTCGGGGACACGGTGGCCGGCGAGGCCGAAGGAGCGGCCGCTGTCGTACCGCTCGAGCAGCTCGTCGAACAGCTGCCGCTCGACGGACTCCGGCGGGCGCGCCCGCCGCCCGCCTTCCCGGCGCAGTCGGCCCGGTGCCACGGCGAGCCAGGCCGGTTCGCACAGCTCAGCGAGGTACGGGGCCGACAGGACTTCGGCGACGCAGCCGGGCTCCGGCCCGGCGAGCGGGGCGGCGCTGCCGAAGAGCCACCACTGGCTTTCCCGCAGCAGCAGCTGGAAGACGGCGGTCTCCCCCACCCTGATGTAGAAGCGGGAGCCGAGCACGATCGACAGCCGGTCCATGGCGTCCTGCACCACGCGCGGCACGACGTCCCGGACGGCGTGCCGGTGCGCACCCCTCCGGGACGGCAGCACGTCGATGCCCCGGGCAGCGGCCGTGGTCAGGCTGTCGCACAGCAGCAGGTCCGCGAAGACTCCGGCCAGGACCGCTCGCAGATACGGGATGTCGATGGCGGCCCTGCCGTACAGGCGGCGCGCGAGGAGGTGGCGCAGGGTGATGCGCAGGCCCGAGTCAAGGGCGCCGGTGGTCGCCCCGACGCGCACGGCCTCCGCGTACGGGCCCGCGGGAGCCCGGCCGTGGGCCAGCGCCGGCGCTCTGCGGAAGACCGCGCGCATCGCCTCCAGCAGCTCCTGGGAGCTCGGCTGCCCGGCTGTGAGACCGCAGGTGTCGAGGAGTTCGCCCCCCGCGCGGAAGGGCTCGCCGCGTTCGTCCGCGGCGAGGATCGCGTGGAATCCGTAAGGGTTGGCCTGGTCGTACGGGTTCCCGAGGAGCCGCTCCAGGGTGGCCGCCCCGGGCCGGGGCACGGCGTGTCCGGTCATGAGGCCTCTGCTCCCAGGTAGTTCAGCAGCGAGAACGGTGTGTCGGACGGGCATGCGGCCAGGGAGTCCGCGAGGCGGCCGTAGATCTCGTTTCCGGCCGGGCCTGTCTCGGCGCCCAGCTCGGTGAGGGCCTTGACGAGGGTGCCGCGCAGCCACGTGTCGTCGGCCGGGCGTGTACGGGACGCGCCACGCAGCCACAGATGGAGTCCTGAAGCAGCCGCGAAACACACCTCGAAGCGCTCCGCCAGCTCGAAGGCCGCGGGCGGCACGGCACGGGGCATCACCGTCATGTCGGCCATCTCGTCGTGGAGCTCGTCGGCGGCGTCGGCCAACCGGCCTGCCAGGTCCGCGAGTTCGGCCGAGGCACGGCCGCGGGCGGCCAGCTCGCGGATCCCGGCGACCGTCTCGGGGAGGCTCGCGACCACGGACGCACCCCCGCTGGACACCAACGTCAGGTCGGCAGGGCGCAGGGGGCTGACGGGCTCGTGGACCGTAGCCGCCTCGGCCAGTCCCGCGGCGTCCCAGCTGCCCTTGCGGTAGGCGCGGGTCAGCCGGGGGAACTGGTCGATCAGGGCACTGCGGTTGACCAGGCTGCTGCCGTCGAAGATGCCGATGATGCGGTGGTCCCGCTCCACCTTGGCGAATCCCCCGTCGGCATGGTCCTCGGCGAGCAGCCCGTACGGGCCGAACGCCCGGGCCAGCCGTGTGATCAGCTCGTCCACCTGGGCCGGGACACGGGCCTTGGCGACCGCGGAGATCACGCTCATCTCACGGGTGAGCCCGTGGACGCCGCGCACCGCCACGACGCTCAGCGCCTCGGCCAGCAGCAGCCCCGCGACCGCCTCCCCCAACTCCCGGCGCGCGTAGGACTGTTCCAGCAGGGGACGGCCCTCGTCTTCGGCGCGTACGCAGAGCTGGGCAGCGAGCCGCAGGGCGTGGTCGGCCGCCCCCAGCGACATGGACACGCACACGGTGCGCGTCAGATGCAGGGCCTTGAGGATGATCTCGACGCCCTGGCCCTCCCCGCCGATGAGCGCGTCGGCCGGAACACGGGCGCCGTGGAAGGCGATCCCGCTGATGTCCGCGCCCCGGATGCCATACGTGGGGACCTTGGGCAGGCATGTGAAGCTATCGGGGGCCAACTGCGCCTTGTCGACCAGGAAGAGGCTGAATCCGCGGGGTCCGCCCGCCGGGTCCGTGCGGGCCAGCACGGTGACCAGGTCGGCCCGCGTGACGTTGTTGATCAGCCACTTCTCGCCGGTCAGCAGCCATCCGCCGGGGCCTTCACCCCCGCCTGCGCGCTCCGCCGTGACCTCACCGGCCAACAGGTCGCTGCCGTGATGGCGTTCACTGAGCGCACACGAGACGACGGCGCCGTGTGCGACGCGCTCGCCCAGCCACGCCGCCCGGTCCGGCTCTCCCGCGATCCACGTCGGAACCGCTCCGAGGTAGGTCTTGCCGTGGGCGACCGCGGTGGTGAGGTCGATACGGGAGACGACGCGGAGCATCCCCGCCAGCACACCGAAATCGTCGAACCGCCCGCCGTGCTCGGCCGGTACGTAATAGCCGGGCAGGCCGAAGTCGTCCAGGACGCGGCAGGCCGCGGCCGGGAACAGCTCAGAACGGTCCAGCCGGTCCACCTCCTGGGCGCAGAACGGCTCGCCGGGGCCGGACAGTTCGTTCAGCACGGCCGTGAGCCCTGCGACGGGCCGCTCCTCGCCCTCCCGGTCTATGCAGGGGAAGCCGGCCGTCATGAGTGGTCCTCCGCATCCGCGGCGGGGTCCCGCAGCATCCGCTCCTCGTACTCCGCGAAGACCGGCTTCAGTTCGCCCGCGCGGAACAACTCCCGCATGGCCGAGCGCTGCACCTTCCCGCTGGTGGTGCGCTGCACGCCGCCGGGGCGCAGCAGCAGCACCGCACCGACGGGAGCGCCGAATTCGCGGGCCACGGTCAGCCGCAGGTCCGCGGTCAGCTCCCGCAGCCGCTCCGGGTCCTTCAGGCCGCGGACCTCCTGGGTGACGACGAGCACCTCCTGGCCGTCCTCCGCGCCTTCGGCAGGGACGGTGAAACACGCCCCGACGAGATTCCCCAGCACGGGGTGCTGAGCGCGCAGTTCGTGCTCGATGTCCTGTGGATAGAGGTTCCGGCCGCGCAGAATCAGGGTGTCCTTGATCCGCCCGGTGACGTAGAGATCGCCTTCGTACAGAACCCCGAGGTCACCGGTGCGCAGATACCCGCTGTCACCATCGGCCGTGGCCGCCCGGAACTCGGCCGCGTTGGTCTCCTCGCGCCGCCAGTAGCCCTGCCCGACGGCCCTGCCCCGAACCCATATCTCACCGACCCGGCCCTCGGGCAGCACCTCGCGCGTGCGGGGGTCGACGATGCGGACCACCGCGCCCTGCGGCCTGCCGCAGCTGACCACTTCCCGGCCGGGCACGCCTTCTGGTGCCGGCCGGAACTCGTTCCGCTCGAGTGCCGCCGCGTCCACCCGCCGCACCAGCGGCGGCAGGGTCGCCGACGCGGAGATGATGAGGGTGGTCTCCGCCATTCCGTAGGCGGGGACAAGCGCGTCACCGCGCAGCCCGGCAGGCGCGAAGCGCTTGGCGAAGCGCTCCAGGACGTGGGAACGCACGGGCTCGGCGCCGTCGGCGGCTTGCAACCAGCGGGACAGGTCGATCTGTTCGATCTGCGCGTCCGTGACGCGCCGGCTGCACAGGTCGTACGCGAAGTCGGGGGCCGCGGAGAAGACGATCCCGAACCGGTCGATCATCCGCAGCCACAGGTGCGGCCGCTTGAGGAAGGTGACCGGGTTCATCAGGACGGTGGCGGAACCGAGGAGCAGCGGGGGGATGATGTGCCCCATCAGGCCCATGTCATGGAAGTGCGGGGCCCAGCCACCGCAGCGGGTACCGGAGTCGAGGCGGAAGGCCTGGGCCATGTTCTGGCCGTTGAACAGCAGGTTGCCATGGGTGATCATGACGCCCTTCGGGTCGCCGGTCGACCCGGAGGTGTACTGGAGAACAGCCAGCGTGGAGTGGTCGGCCGGCGCCATCGTCCAGCCGTCCGCTCCGCCGCTGCCCAGGGCGTCGGTCGCCAGCCGGGGCGTGCGGCGCAGCTCCCCCTCGGCGGCCCAGTCCTCGACATCGGCGAGCGTGGCGGTGTCGGTGAGGATCGCCGACACCCCGGCGTCGTCGGCGATGCGCCTGACCCGGTGCCGCTCGTGGCGGTAGCGCCCGGGCAGGGACGAGGGGACGGCTACGGCCCCGGCGTAGAGGCAGCCGAAGAACGCGGCGACGAATTCGAGTCCGGCCGGATACAGCAGCAGGACACGGTCGCCCGGGGCGATCCGCCGGCGCAGCCACACGGCTATGCTCCGGGCCCGCTCGTCGAGCCCGGCATACGTCAGCCAGCGCACACCGTCTTCCTGGTCCGGGTCGGTCACAAAGGCCGCGGCACCTTGATCCGCCAGCTGTTCGGCATGCTGTCTGAGCCTCGCCGTGACGCTGGGAGCGGTGACCGGTGCCGCCATATTCGAAGCCCTGCCCTTCGTGTTCACGAATAATCGCCACCAATACCTTTGCGGCACCTCGACTCGGCGCCGCCGTGACTTTCTACAGTCGGCGTCGGATATCCGGAAGACCCCTGGCAGCAAACTGCACCCGACAGGCCGACTCCCCGTCACAAGGGGCCGGAATCACCCGGAACGGCACCCGACCGATGGCAGAACAGACCAGTTCCGGCCACCCTTGACCGGCGTCGCGGTCGTGTCCGCGCAGTAAAGTCGAGGTGGCGCCAATTCCCTTGCAACTTCCCACCACCGGGCGGTCCCGGCGTCGAGAAAAGGCGTACCCACCGGTGACCGCTTCTCGACGATGGGTCAGGCTCATGAATTCCACGCACGCATCAGGAGACCTCTCCGTTCTGGTGACGGGGACTTCCTCGGATGCACACACCTGGAATCTCGTTTTCCTGCAATTGGTGCTCGAGGAAATGGGCCACACGGTGACCAACCTCGGGCCCTGCAGCCCCGATGAGCTGGTGGTGCGCGAGTGCCTCGACCGCCGTCCCGGTCTCGTCGTCGTCAGCAGCGTCAACGGCCACGGATTCAACGACGGACTGCACCTGATCAAGGCGCTCCGCGCCCGGCCCGAGCTGGCCCGCACCAAGGTCGTCATCGGCGGCAAGCTGAGCACGGACGGCCTGCGCAACGTCGGCTGGGCACGGCAGTTGACGTCCGAGGGGTACGACGCGGTCTTCGAGAACGGGGAGTTGGGCCGCTTCCGCACCCTGGTCTCCGGACTCGGTGCCCGAGCGGTGTCGTGACCCGGGTCTCCTTGGGGGACTTCGTGTCGCGTGCTCACCGGTGCGGGGCACTCGTCGTGCAACCAAGAATGGGGTTCAGCGACCCGAACCTGATGCGTGAGGGGCTGGCCGCCACCAAGGCGGCCGACGCGACCACCCTGGGCACGCTGACCCTGGACAGCTACACGCGGGTACGCGACCTGGACGCCGCCCGCCGGGCCGTGACCGATGGCGTCCCCCTCAACGGCTACCCGATCAGCACACACCCCCGCGCGACGTCCCGGGCCGTCCTGGACGGCATCCGCGACGACACCTTTCCCGTCCAGGTCAGGCACGGGTCGGCCAGGCCGGAGCACATCTTCCGCTCGCTGATCTCGCTGGGCCTGGACGCATCCGAGGGAGGCCCGGTCTCCTATTGCCTGCCCTACAGCCGCACCCGCTTGCGCGATGCCGTACGCAGCTGGCGCACCAGCTGCGCGATGCTGGCCCGGCTCCAGGACACCGGAGCCGTGCCCCACCTGGAGAGCTTCGGCGGCTGCATGCTGGGACAGCTGTGCCCGCCCAGCCTGTTGGTGGCGATCAGCGTGCTGGAAGGCGTCTTCTTCGCCCAGCAGGGGCTGCGCAGCGTCTCCCTGAGCTATGCGCAGCAGATCAACCCGGCGCAGGACCGTGAGGCCATAGCCGCGCTGCGCCGACTGGCATCCGAACTGCTGCCCGGCGTGGAATGGCACGTCGTCCTCTACGCCTACATGGGCGTGTATCCGCGCTCGCACGGCGGAGCGCTGAGCCTGCTGTCCGCGGCCGCACGGCTGGCCGTCACGTCCGGGGCCGCCCGGCTGATCGTCAAGACCGCCGCCGAGGCACACCGCATCCCCACCGTCGCCGACAATGTCGAGGCCCTGGAGACCGCGGCCGCCGCGTCCAGGGAGGCCGCATCGCCGGCGCCGCCCATCGAGAACGGGGCGGCCGACTCCGAGGTCTACGCCGAGGCGCGCGCTCTCACGCACGCGGTGCTGAATCTGCACGACGACCTCGGCCACGCGCTGCAGACCGCGTTCGAACGAGGCCTCCTCGACGTCCCGTTCTGCCTGCACCCCGACAACGCGGGACGCACCAGAAGCTTCATCGACGACACCGGGCGCCTGCAGTGGTCCGACACCGGATCGCTGCCGTTCTCCTCCCCGGCATCCTCTCGGCAGCGGCGGCGGCTGTCGTCGGCGGACCTGCTCGAAGCGCTCTCCCACGTCCAGCGGGCCTACGACTCCCAAGGAACTCCATGACCAGTCCTTCACCACCGACGGCCGGTACAGCCGCCGCGGACGTCTCCTGGCGCGGAGCCGCTCCGGTCGCCCAACTCCTCATCCTCACCGGGCGTTCCGTACGCGCCCAATTGACCAACCGCAAGGCGGCGGCGCTCAGCATGCTCCAGCCGGTGTTCATGCTGCTGCTCCTGAGTCAGGTCTTCGGCAGCATCGTCGACCGCGACCACTTGCCGCACGACATCGCCTACATCGACTATCTGCTGCCCGCCGTCCTGGTCACCACAGGCATCGGCCCGGCCGTGGCCTCCGGTATCGGCCTGGTGAACGACATGGACAACGGTGCCGTCGCACGGCTGCGCACGCTGCCGATCCACTCCCCGCTGCTGCTGTTCGCCCGCAGCCTCGCCGACCTCCTCCGCGTCACCGTCCAGTTGCTGATCCTCCTGGTCTGCGGTGCGCTCTTCTTCGGCGCCGACCCCGCGGGCGGCGCGCTCGGACTGACCGCGGCCCTGCTGCTGACCTGCGTGGTCGTATGGGCGATGGCCTGGATCTTCCTGGCTCTCGGCGCCTGGCTGCGCAGCGCAGAAGCGATGCAGAACATGGGCTTCCTGGTGACCTTTCCCCTGATGTTCGCTTCCAGCGCGTTCGTGCCCAAGGAGCGGCTGCCCGAGTGGCTGCAGATCCTCGCGACGGTGAACCCGCTGACGTACGCGATGGAGGCGAGCCGAAGTCTCGCCCTGGACCTGCCGGTGGGCGGCCAGGTGTGGGCCGCGCTCGGCTCGAGCCTGCTGGTCGCCGCCGTCGGCGCCACCTGCGCCGTACGCGCCTTCCAGCGTCCCTCCCCCGGCAGCTGAACCACGTATCCGTATGCGCGGCCGCCCGGACTCGTGGGCCGGCCGCCCGCACACCACCCCGAGAGTCTGGAGAAGACGCATGTCGACACCTCACGCCAGTTCCATCGCGCTCATGGAGGCCGCAGCGGCCTCGGCGGCAGAGGCCGTGGGCTGGATCGCAGAGCGTCGGGAAGCGATACGGGCACAGGTCGCCGAGCACGGCGCCGTGCTCATCCGCGGCCTGCCTCTGACCGCTCGGGGCACGGCGGCCGGGGCGATCCGCGGCATCGTCGACCGGGGCATGGCCGAGCACGAGGGCTTCGCACCGCGCGAGGTCTACGAGGGCCACGGGGAAGGGATCCACTCCTCTTCGCAGTGGCCGCCGGACCAGCCGATGTGCATGCACAACGAGCTCAGTTACACCAGGCACTTCCCCGGCCTGATGCTCTTCGCCTGCCTCACCCCGCCGACACGGGGCGGGATCACCGCGATCGCCGACACACGCGCCGTGCTCCGGGACCTCCCGGGGGGCCTCGTTGAGCGCTTCGAGTCGACCGGCTGGCGCCTGACACGCAACTACAACCCGCTCGTCGGTGTGGCCTGGTCCCAGGCGTTCGGAACCAGCAATCGCGCGGCCGTCGAGCGCTACTGCGAGCAGAACGCGATCGCCTTCGAGTGGGACGCGGAGGGCGGACTGCGTACGAGCCAGTCGCGGGCCGCGGTCGTTCACCACCCGCGCACCGGCGAGCGCTGCTGGTTCAACCAGATCGCGTTCCTGAACGAGTGGACGATGGCCCCGGACGTGCGGGAGTTCCTCACCCTCGAATTCGGGCCCGAGGGACTGCCCTTCAACACGTACTACGGGGACGGCACCCCGCTCGACGAACCCACTGTCGACTTGATCAACGAGGTGTACGAGGCGCACACGCTGCGGGAGCCGTGGCAGCGCGGTGACCTGATGGTGGTCGACAACATCCGCATGGCGCACAGCCGGGAGCCCTACCAGGGCGACCGCGAGATCGTGGTCGGACTCGGCGATCCCGTCCGTCTCGACGATTGCCACCCCACGGTGCCCGCCACGGCGTGCTGATGATTCCGGTCGTGACCGGAAAGCGGCCGGGCCCCGCGGTGTGCGGGGCCGGCCGCTTTTCGGCACAGCGCATGATGACGGCTACGGGAGCCCGGTCACGACCATACGAGCAGTTCCCCGTTCAGGGTGAAACCCATGAAGAAGGACAGCGTGATCCTGCGCGCCCCGTACGACTTCGCGACCTGATGGAAGTTCCGGCAGTCGAAGAACACCCCCTCGCCGCCGCCCGCCCGCACCGTCACGGACGGAACGCGCGAGACGACGCCGGGCTCCCAGCCGTACCCGTCCTTCCTCACGTCGTCGTCAGGCACCCACCGGTGCCTCCACACCGTGAGCTCCCCACCGGAATCGGGCACGGTGATATGGCAGTTGAAGGCGAGCTGGACTATGGGCTCCTCGTCCAGCCGACCGGGGAACTCCCGTGCCACCTCATCGAAATGGATTTTGGACCCAGTCGGGAACTCCCGCAGGATCCCCACGTACAGCGGTCGTCCGTCGATGGTGGCGGGCCGGACCGGAATTCCCAGCTCCCGATCGAGCCTCGCCAGTACCGCTCTCGTCGGGTCCGCGTCACCGAAGTTCGCCCGCCATGCCTTCCGGGCGTGCTCGGCTCGCGCCCAGTACTCCTCGTGCAGCCGGCCGTTGACGTAGTAGTCGAAGACGGCGGGCCCGAATTTCATGATCGGGGGATCGAGCCTCTCCTCGTCATACGGTTCGAACGAGGGTGCGTGCACCCTCTTCACCAATTCCGGGAGGTCGTCCGCCAGCAGTCCGGGCCATCTGACGGCCCCGCTGGTACCGGCCGCCAGTTGCTGCAGAGCGCGCCGCGCGCCCGCCTCCTCCACGCTTGATGCGGCGAACGTCGGGTCGTCGATGACGGGTTCCGGCAGTGTCCTCATGAGCCTTCTCCTTTCCCTGTCTGTCCAGGTGGGTGGCCGGAACCGGCTAGCCGAAGCTCAGGGTCCGGTACATCGTCACGTTTCCCGCCAGCTGCTCGCAGGCCTGCGCCGCGTCGGCCAGCCGGCCCGCGTACGCCGGGTACGAGGTGTCCAGGAGGATCCCGAGGGTCGTACCGCTGTGCCCGACGACCACGCCGAGCCCTCCCACATCCGCGCAAATGCCGATCATCGGTTCCAGCAGCTGTTTGTGGCGCAGCACTTGATTCATCACCGCGCTCCGCGTAGCGATCTCCCCCACCGCCGCGAGGTCCCGGCGCGCCACGGCATCCGTCAGCCGCTCCAGCAGCCGCGCGTACTCTCGCTTGTCATCCGCGGTGAAGGGCTTGGGAATGCGGTTGAAGTCGACGGTGTCCACCGCGCCGCCCTCGTCGACGCTCACCACGGCCATCGACGGCAGCGATCCCAGCCTCGAGCGCAGGCGCACGCTGCGGTGGTGGAACGCGACGATCGACGGGTACAGCACACCGTCGGTGGGCTCGATCCTGGCCAGATAGGACTCGATGCGCTGCGGTGGCATGCGCTCGTCGAGGGCATTGCCGACGGCACGCGCCGTGGCGACCAGATCCGCCGAGGAAGAGGCCAGCCCCTTACCCTCCGGCAGCATGCTGTCGATAGTCAGCAGGCCCCCGGTCGGCTCCCGGACCTCGTCCATGATCATCGACATGAGGTGCAGGGCCTTCTTCTTCTGCGGCGGCCACACCTCCAGGGTGCGGGTCCCCGGGTCCGCCTGGAACTTGGCCATCGTCCAGCGGGCGACAGGAAGCGTCACCAGGAAGTCGCCGTCCTCCTCGGGCAGCACCCCCTGCAGCAGCTCGCCGAACGTGCCGAAGGCCGCGCTCACCCCGGTCGCTCCTGCCCGGCGCCGTGCCCGGTGGAGAGAGAGTTCCTCCGTCACGGTCATTCCGGCCCTCATCACTTCGTCACCCCCGTGCTCATCCCCTCGTCCTACGCGTCATCCCCGCGTCGCCCCGCCTGGTCCCGGGCCCGAGCCGCTCCCTCGCACGCGGCCCGTACGAGGGCGGCGGTCTCCCCCGGCCGCGTGCTGGTGAAGTAGTGACCGCCGTGGGGAAGTTCGCGCAGCTCCACGGTGTCGGAGACGTGCTTCCACTCGCTGTAGCGGTCCGCGAAACCGGCGGTCGTCGGGTCGTCGCGGGCGATGACGACCTCGACCGCGCTACCGATGCGGTACCGCGCCGCGTTCTCGCGTACGCCGATCAGATGCCGGTTGGCCGTCAGCACGTCGTGGCGGTAGGCCGCGCCCACCACATCGGCGCGCTCCGGTTTGAGGGCGTCCAGCTCGACATACGCGCTCTCGTCGCGCAGCCGGGCGAGCAGGCCCCTGTTGTCCACGGCCTCCACATCCCTCATCTCGCTGCGCAGCGCGGCGACGCTCTCCAGCAGCAGTGCGCCGATGAAGACCCGTTCGGGCTGCCTGCCCGCCTCCTCCAGCAACCGTGCCGTCTCCAGGGCAGCCGCAGCGCCGGCGCAGTGGCCCCACAGCAGGACCGGAGTACGGATCCGTTCCGCGATCTCCGCCTGAACGCGGCGGGCGACCTCGGCCACGTCGGCCGGCGGCTCCTCGGCCCCTGCCAGGTCGTGGCCGGGCAGCTCCACTCCGTACACCGCGATCCCGTCGCGTTCCAGTTCCTTTGCCAGGGAGCGGAAGTTGACCGCATTGCCGCCCGCGTACGGGAAGCAGACCAGCGTGTGATGCGGCCTGGTGACGGCGGACAGCGGCTGCAGCAGGCTGTCGGCCGGGGACGCCTGCCCGCCGCGCGCACCCCTCTCGTCGAGGACCGCCGCGAGGGCACCGAGTACCGGGTTCTGTGTGAGCTGCCGCAGCGACAGTGCCCGGTCCATGCTGACCAGCAGGCGCACGGCCGCGAGCGACGTCCCTCCCAGCTCGAAGAAGTTGTCGTCCCGGCCTATCCGTTCCAGGGGAACGCCCAGCACTTCGGACCAGAGCACCGCCAGACGCTGCTCGGTGTCGGTGACCGGTGCGGCGTAGGCCGCTCCGCCGTGGCCGAGTGTCCCGGCCAGCCGGGTGAGCGCCTTCTTGTCCACCTTGCCGTTCTCGGTCAGCGGCAGCCGCTCCATCTGGTGGAAATAGGTGGGGACCATGTACTCGGGCAGCAGCCCGGCCAGAAAGTCGCGCACCTGTTCCGCCCGCAGCTCCTGGGGACTGCTGTAGAAGGCGACGAGGTTGCGCAGCTCGCCCGCGCCGCCGTCGATGACGACCGCCGCCGCGCGTACGCCCGCCATGGTCAGCAGCTTGTTCTCGATCTCGCCGATCTCGATCCGGAAGCCGCGGATCTTCACCTGTTCGTCGCGCCTGCCCAGGTACTCGATGCGGCCCTCGGGGAGCCAGCGGCCGAAGTCGCCGGTCCGGTACATCCTGGTGCCCGCCCGGAACGGGTCGGGCACGAAAGCCTGCCGGGTCCGCTCCTCGTCGTTGATGTACCCGCGGCCCACGCACACGCCGGAGAACGCGATCTCACCCGGCGAGCCGAGCGGCACAAGCGCCAGACTCTCGTCCAGTACATAGGTGTTGACGTTGCGCAGAGAGCGTCCCACCGTCACAAAGTCACGCTCCGGTACCCCATCCAGCACCTCGTGCATGGTGTCGTCCGACACCTCGGTCGCGCCGTAGGCGTTGACCAGGCGGATGTGCGGGTAGGCGGCGAACCAGCGCTGGACCAGCTCCATCTTGAGGGCTTCACCGGTCACCGACAGCGAGCGCAGGACGCCCAGCGGGCGCGGGCTCTGCTCCAGGTGCGTGAGCATGACCTCCAGGTACGACGGCACGACCTGCGCGACGGTGACCCCACCCGTGACGATCTCGTCGATGAAGCCCCCGACGTCCAGCAGTACGTCGGTGTCCACAAGGCGCACGCTGCCGCCCACCAGCAGCGGCGCGGCGAACTGCCAGAGAGAGATGTCGAAGCACTGCGAGGCGGTCTGTGTGACGACCTCGTCGGCGCCCGTCTCCATCCCCATGTCCTCGATCTTCATGAAGAGGTGGTTGAGCATGCCCGCGTGCTCGCACAGCGCGCCCTTGGGGGCGCCGGTGGAGCCGGAGGTGAAGTAGATGTACGCGGCCTGCGCGGGCTCGACGGGGACCCCGGGGTTCTCCGCCCCGGCCCCGGAGGCGTGGATGCCGGGCACGGACAGGACGCGGGGCGCGGAGCCGAGGCCGGCCGTGGCCCGGCGGACGAGCTCGTCACTCGGAGGCTCGGAGAGCAGGAAGGCGCAGCGGCTGCGCTCCAGTTGAGCGGCGACCCTGTCCGCCGGGAAGTCGGGGCGCACCGGCAGATACACACCTCCCGCCTTGAACACACCCAGCGCGGCGGCTATCCAGTCCAGGCCGCGGTCCATGACGACGGCCACGACGTCCTCGGCGCGGACGCCGGCGCCGAGGAGGGCGTGCGCGATGCGGTTGGCGCGCGCATTGAGCTCCTGGTAGGTCCAGCGGGTCGTGCCGTGGACGGCTGCCACGCGGTCGGGAGCGGTGCGGACCCGCTCCTCGAAGAGCTCGACGAAGGTGGACGGTGGCAACTCGACGCGGCGGCCGGAGAGCCCGTACAGCTGCGTCTCCACCTCCGAGTCGGACAGCAGGCTCTGCCGGTGATGCCGCGCCCCGGGGTCCTCGGTGAGCAGTCGCAGAGCGGTGAGGTGGTATCCGGCCAGCCGCCGCGCGTACGCGTCGTTCACGGTGCCGCGGTCGAAGGAGATCCGCAGCTCCAGCTCGTCGCCATGGTGCGCGTAGGCGACCCGCAGAAGCGCTCGGTCGCCGGGCTCCGGGGCCGGGGCCGAGGGGTTCCCCGCGGCCGGGCCGGCGCCGTCCGCTGCTTCCTGACGCAGGCCGGACAGGTCGAGCACCACCTCGGGACCGTCGTCCGTACCCTGCCCGTCGGCGTCCTGCCCGTCGGCGTCCTGCCCGTCGGCGGCCGCCGGGGACCCGGTCTCGTTCGTTCGCGCGACCAGTTCGGCCCACGTGGAGTTGTCCACGGTCAGGGACAGCGGCACCGGCCGGTCCGCGCCCGGCACCACGCGGCCGATGAGCAGCTCGCGTTCGGCGCACACGGTCGCCAGCACCCGGGCGTGCCCGGCCATCAGCAGGGCGGGCAGCGGCGCGCCGAGCCGCACGCCCGTGCGCTCCAGATCCCGTACGAGCTCCCCGGGCAGCCGCGTGCGGTGCTCGCCGGTGCCCTCATCGCTGGTCAGCGGCTCTGTCCACCGCGGGACCTTGGTGAACACCCCGTGCATGCCGTGGTCCGTCATCGTCCCCCGTCCCTTTCCTCCGGCCCGTTCCCGGCCAGTTCGATCCTGATGAGGCGCACGGCGGATTCCGCGCGCCGTCCGGCTTCCCCGGTATCGGCTCCGACGGCCAGGGCGTATCCCAGGCGGTCCTGGAAGGAGTGCGTGAGCCGCACCGTGGAGCCGGGAGCCGCTGAAGTCCGGGCCTGGACGACGCCAGGAGCGGCCGCCGCCTCTTCCACGCCTGCGACGGACGCGACCCGGCCGGTGCCGGACGCCATGAGGAAGCGGATGGCGGCATGCCCTTCCCCCGGCCCGGCGGGCGCCGGCTCCCCGCCGCTCGCCCGCGCGATGACCGCGTCCACGAGGTCGATGCCGGCCGCTGCCCGGACCGCCGCGGGGATCATGCCCCCGGCGAGCCGTGGATTGACCTCGATAACCACCGGGCCCCGGGCCGTCCACCGCAGTTCGGTGTGGGCGGCGCCCCAGCCGAGGCCGAGCGCCCCGAGCGCCGCTACGGCCGTCTCGCCGAGCCTGGCCCGCCGGTCCGGGGGCACCGGAGCGGGCACGTCGTGTCCGGTCTCCACGAAGAACGGCTCGGAGCCGGTGTGCTTGCCGACCACGGCCACTACACCGCTGTCGAAGGTCTCCACGGAGAACTCCGGCCCGCGGGCGGCCGCTTCGACCAGGATCTGCCGCGCGACGGGCGCGCCCCGCTCGTCCCCGGTTCTGGACAGCAGCCCGTCCGCCCACTGCCGTACCTCGCCCCGGTCGCGGCACAGTCTGACTCCGACCGACCCGGAGCCGCTGACCGGTTTCACCACCACGGGATACCCGATCTCCTCGGCCGCGTGCACCGCCCCGGCCGCCTCCTCGACGGCGCGGAAGGCCGGCACGGGCACACCGGCTCCCGCCAGCAGCGCCCGCTGGGTGCTCTTGTGGCGGCAGCGGGCGATCGCGTCACCGTCCGGCGCGGGCAGGCCCAGTTTCCGGGCGGCCCGCGCGGCGGTCGCCACAAAGTACTCCGAGCTGGAGGTGATCCCCTCGAGGCCCGCGCCCTCCGACAGCTCCCCGCAGGCCGCGAGCACGGCGTCGATGTCGCCGGTGTCCAGAGCCACCGTGGCGATACCGTCCTCGGCCGCGTACGGATAGCGGTCCGGGTCCTTGGCCAGCAGCACCGGGCGCATTCCGCGTGCGCGCGCCGCGGCGCAGAACTGCCGGCCCGTACCGGTGGTGTTGCTCTCCACGAACGCGAACCAGCGGGTCTTTCCTCCGCTCATGCCGACCCGCCTCCGCTCGTAGGGGCCGCCCTGTCGATCAGTGCGGCGACTGCCTGCTCCAGCTCCCCCTGGGCCGATGCCACGCGAGCCCGGTACCGCCGCAGCCGGCCACTGTGGGCAGCGAGCTGCTCGCGCATGGCGTCGAAGGCGGTGTCGAACGCTCCGGGGCCGCCGCCGAATCGGTGCTCGGTGACCGCCTCGTCCAAAGACGGCAGCGCCGCGCCCGCGTCGACGGCCGCACCGTCGATCTTCAGCTGCGTGGCTCCCGACTCCACGGCCTCACGCACGGCGGCGCCCACGAGGTGATGGGCCGTACGGAACGGAACCCCCTGCCGCACCAGCCTGTTGGCGATCACGGTGGCGGTCACGAAGCCCTCCTCGGCACGCTCGGCCATCCGGTTCGGCACCGGGCGCGCGCCGCTGACGAGCACCTGAGCCAGCAGCACCGATTCACGCACCGCCTCCAGCGCGCCCCACACGCCGGCCAGCGCCTCGGTGCCCACTTCGATGGAGTTCGTGAAGGGAGTGGACTTCATGGCCGCCGCCGCTCCGGTCCAGGCGCCGATCGCGGCGGCGGCCTTCGCCTTGACGTGCTCGAGAAGGAAGGCGTTGCGCTTCTGCGGCATGGCCGAGCTCCCGCCCACCAAGCGCTCGGGAAACTCGACGAAGCCGAACTCCTGGGTACTCCACAGCTGGAGATCGGTGGCGATGCGGCTCAGCGTCAGGCCGACGCCACTGGCTGCGGCAAGCGCCCGCAGCGCCGTGTCCCGGCTGGCCACCGCGTCCATGGCATGCAGCGGCGGTCCGGCGAAGCCGAGGAGCTCGGCCGTACGAGCGGGCTGGATCGGCAGGTCGGTGCCGGCCACCGCGCCCGCGCCCAGCGGGCAGCGGTCCAGCGCGCCGAGAGCGAGCCGCAGTGCGTCGATGTCCCGGCCGAGCGCCACGGCGATCCCGGCCAGGTAGTAGCCGTAGGTGACGGGCATGGCGGGCTGGAAGTGGGTGTAGACCGGCATGAGCGTCTGCCGGTGCGCCCGCGCGCGGGAGAGCAGCACGGCCTGCATCCGCAACGTCTCGCTCAGCAACTCCGTGAGATCGGCGCGCAGCCGCAGGGCGGTCGTGGTCGCCTTGATGTCGTTGCGCGACCTGCCGGTGTGCAGCTTGCCGCCGACCTCCGAGCCGAGCTCGGCCACGAGATGGCTCTCGTACATCATGTAGAGGCCCCGGGGGGCGGGAAGCTCGTACAACTCCCGGAAGCCGCCGGCCCGCAGACGCGTGATGTAGTCCAGGAGCGCCGCGGCCGCCGGCACGGGCAGCAGGTCGCACTCGGCCAGCATGACCACATGCGCCAGGTCGACGGTGGTCGTCAGCCCGAGCTCGTGGCGGATGCCGGCCGGGCCGGGCTCACCGTAGACCACGCGCTGGGTACGGCTCCCCAGGGTCGTGGTGAGCCGGCCGGTGGCATTCATGACAGGGCCTTCGCGGGCTCCGTGACGGAGGACCTGCCCACGACACCGGGGACCTCGTCGTAGGCGCGGCGGCCCCAGTCCAGATGGCACCACCGATCGCCGGCCTGGTCAACGGCTGTGATCCGGACGGGCTCTTCGGGCTGGGCCGTCGCGTATCCGTTGTCGGCGAGCCAGGCGTCCGAATACACGGTGGCCTGGTAGCGGTAGCCCTCGTCGGGGAGGATCACCACACACAGTTCGTCGGGGTGGTGTTGTGCGTACCAATGGGCCGCGAGGTAGGCGGCCCCGCTGGTCGGCCCCTGGAAGAGGGCGTGCTGGGCGTGCAGCCGGCGGGTGGCGGCGTAGGCCTCGGCGGCTGTGCACCAGTGCACGTCGTCGAAGACGGTGTGGTCCAGATTGGCGGGCCACAGGCTGTTGCCGAGGCCCCGCAGCGACCGCGGGCCGTCGGGATGGCCGAACAGCACACTGCGATGGGTGTCGACGCCGATGGCCCGGGTGTGCGGGGTGTGCTCGCGCAGCCCGTTGATCGTGCCGCACATCGAACCCCCGGAGCCGACGGGCCCCACCACGCAGTCGACCTGCCCCAACGACTGGGCGAGTTGCTCGGCCACCACCCCGTAGGAGCGCGGATTGTCCGGGTTGCTGTACTGCTCGGGGCACAAGCTGCCGGGGTACTCCGCCCTGACCTCGGCGAGCCGGCGCAGCCGGGCCTCCTGGAAGCCTCCTACCGGCGCGGGCTCGGGGCAGATCTCCACGCTCGCGCCGAGGTCCTCCAGACGGCGGTGGAGGTTGGCGTCGATGGCCGGGTCGCTGACCAGGATCAGCTTCCGCTCCATGAGGGCGGCCTGCATCGCCAGCGCCAGGCCGAAGGTGCCCGAGGTGGTCTCCACGATCACGGTGTCGCGGTCCAACTCGCCGCGGTCCGCCGCCCGGCGGAGGATATAGCGGGCGGGCAGCAGCTTCATCAGCGTGAAGACCGCTCCGTACAAGTTCGGCCCCAGCTTGATCAGCCGCGGCATCATCTGAGCCTCGGTGATCTCCTGGAACGTGGTCGTGGCTACCGCCATGAAGGCTCCCTGTGACTCGGGGCGGAGAACAGCACGGACGAGGACGTCGGCGCGCGGGGGACTGCCGGACCTGACCGGCGGCGAGACGCTTTCCTGCCGTCTTCACGAGAGGACCGGAACGCCGGAGTGCTCGGCCAGCGCCAGATAGACGTCGTTCAGGGTCGGTTCGGCGAGTGAGATACCGGTGATCGCCACACCCGCGTCATCGAGCGCCCGCACCACGGCCGCCAGGCCCACAGAGGTCTCGACCGGCGCACTCACCGACCCCGGCTTCTCCGAGGGCTGTGGCTCGAGCCCCGCCGCGCTCAGCGCGGTCATGGCCGAGTGCACCGCCGCGGGATCGGCAAGGGTCGCGTGCACGGTGCTCACGCCCACCCGGTTCTTGAGCTGCTCGGTCGTTCCCTCGGCGACCGTCCGTCCCTGCGCGAGCACGACGATCCGGTCGGCGAGCTGATCGGCCTCCTCCAGATACTGCGTGGTGAGCAGCACGGTCATGCCCTGGGCGACCGACTGCCCGACCAGCTCCCACAACGAGTTGCGGCTGACCGGATCGAGGCCGGTGGTCGGCTCGTCGAGGAAGAGCACGCTGGGGCGGCCGACAAAGCTGCTGGCGAGATCCAGGCGGCGTCGCATGCCGCCCGAGTACGTGCGGGCGGGCCTGCCGGCTGCCCCCGTCAGTGCGAACATCTCCAGCAACTGCCCCGCGCGGGACCGGGCTTGGCGACGACTCGCCCCGAGCAGGCGCGCGACGAGGACAAGGTTGTCCATCCCCGACAGGCTGGAATCGACCGACGCGAACTGCCCTGTCAGGCCGATCCTCGCGCGGACATCGTGCCCCTCCCGCGTCACATCGAATCCGGCGACCCTGGCGGTCCCGGATGTGGGCGGAAGCACGGTGGTCAGAATGCTCACCAACGTGCTTTTGCCTGCGCCGTTGTGCCCAAGAAGGCACAGCACTTCACCCTTGCCGACTTCGAAGCTGATGTCAGTGAGAGCGTGCGCCTGACCAAAACTCCTGCTGATCTCAATTGCTTCGATCATTGCACGGCTCACGTTTTGTCATTCCTCGCAGACAGTGGTTCAGCGCCCATGGCAGAGACAGGGAGGGAATGTGCGGGCAAGGAGTGTCTACCTCGCCTCCCGAACGAGCGACAAGGAGATCTACAGCAAGCTGCCAGCGCTCCCCGCCACGGCATTCGCGGATGTCCGGCAATGGCAGGTTCTCACCCGGCACGCGACTCGCCGGGATCGAACGCCGTGGCCATGGGAGGCAGGAGCCCCAGTTCCACGGCGCGGGCGCCGGTCTGGAATCTGGAGTTCGCCCCGAGCTCACGCGCGATTTCCGCCACATGACGGCGATAAGTACGAACCGACATCCCCAACTCGCGAGCGGCCGCCTCGTCCGTACGCCCCGAGCCCAGCGCCACCAGGATCCGCCGGGTCAGACCGTTGCGCGACCTGCGGCCGAGTTTCCGGTAGTTCCCGATAGCCACACTGGACCGCCAGGAAGCGGCGAAGAGCGCTCGCAGATTGGTCAGCAGAGCCGGCGCACGGACCAGAAGCGCCTGCTGGCCCATCGGCTCATCCCTGGTCCGCACCAGCGCGGCCACATCGTCGACCAGCACCATTTCCTGAAGCGGCACTTCGACGAGCCGTATCTCAACTCCGTGGGCGAACTTGTCCAGCTCCTCCATCAGCCCACGGTTTTCGAGGATGGTCACCCTGCCCATCAGCTTCACGTCGATACCATGGGCGGCCGCCCTGCCGAGTCGGCTGAAGAGGTTTCCCATCGCCGCTCCCCCGGTTTCGGGGAGGACCACGACAACGTACCGGCGAGCGGAGCCGACTAACCGTTCCGCGGCGGCTCCCACTACGGAGTCATTCGACTCCAATGGCGCCACCGAACGCCTTCCCGAGTGGCTGCGGTGTTTGTCGACAGCTGATTCCACGAGCAAGCGGGCCTGCAGCAGCATTTGCTCGATTTCATCGCTGGACGATGCAGTCCCTATCGGGGACGGCGTTATGTTGCAGTCGTTTAGCTCTTCCGAATCGACAGACAAACTTGGCACAGCTCCCCCTGAAGCTCGACCAAACCAAGCCCGAATCCGACTGGCCGCATACACAGGTGCAGACCAATCCTCGGCAGGATAGCTCTATCGCTTTCAACAACTACGATCTGACGGCTACGCTTCGCACACCGTTCATGCACCCACCGTCAATCGGTGTCCCACCAGAAATACCCCCGTCACAGAACATCCTGCTCAGCGAGTCGCTCGGGCCGTCACGGCAGGCGCGACTCCATATGGCCGGTCTAAACCACATGCCTCAATTTACCAGGTGACGACTCAAGTTTGAGGCGTCCCTCATTGCATGATGATGCCCTTCCGTACACAGCGGCAGTGGAGGACATTGCACCCCGCACACTTCTGGCAGGAAGCTGCAATGCGTACTGGCGTGATGGCACGCCAAGGCCCCCGGCGCACCACAGCAAGTGGCGCCCCAGGGGCCTCGTACCTCTCCTCTCCCGTCCGCCGACTGCCCGTGGGCAGCGGACGGTTCAGGACAGCTTTCCGCCGTAGTCCGGCAACTTGAACGAACGCTCGGCGTGACCACCGACCAAGTCGGAGGTGTTGTTTCCGATGTTGGCGATGATCTTGTAGCCCTGCTTCTCGATCGCCGCCCGCTGCTCCGTCTTGAAGGCGCTCACCTCGGCAAACAGGTCGATCAGTCCGCGCTCATAGAGGCCGGTGACGGGGTAACCCGCACTCTCCAGGTTGTACTTGGTCACCGGCTGCAGGATCGCTGGGCGCGCAGTCACGAAGAAGATGTCCGCACCGCGGGAGTGCGCGTACTTGGACAACTCCAGTACCGGCGCGACCGCCTGCGTGGGCGGCAAGGGATGAAAGTACGACTCGAGAGACGTATTGTCGATGTCCAGGACTATCGCTTGTTTCTCTTCCTGAGAATTCTCGGTGCGCTGCTCGATGTACGGGCGAGCTTCGGCGATGACACGCTCCACGTCTCGCCGCCACGTGTCGTAGTCAACGCCGCTGTCGGCGGCGACCGCCGGGGGCCGTGATAATTGTGCCGCGCCATTCGGTGCTGCGGTGGCGGTCGCCGCTGCGGAGGCACTCACCACCACCACAGCAACAGTCACGCCGACTCGCCGTCCCACACTACGTGCTGTCACGTCGTATGCGTTCCTCTCTCACTGGGGATCGTCGTCCGCTCAAGAACGGTCAATGGGCCGAATTCTCATTCACAATTCGACAACGATGTCTCGCCGTTGAGCATCAGGCATTTCTCTCTTCGAGCTCACTGGCAAGACGCAGCCACTGCTCGGCGCAGGCGCGAGCCGCCTGGGCCACGGCCCCGGTTCGGTGGCCAGGTACGCTGCCCGCCAGTCGGCGCCATTTGTTCCGGTCACCGATCGAGTGGGCGCTCAGCAACTGGATCAGCGCCCGTCCCGCTTCCGTACGCATCGAGGGGTCCTTGCGCATACTCGGGAGCTCGGACTCGATGACAGCCATTTCCGTCTGCGGGACGGCGGCTTCGGCTGCGGCATGACGCAATCGCGCCGGCAACGGGTCTTTGCCCAGGTGAATCCGGTCCCGTACGTCCTTGGCCGTGGCGATGCTGATTCCGGCCGCTGCGGCGATCTCCCTGAGCGGACTGTCCGGGTGGGCAAGGAGCGACTCGCTGGCACGTATACGGCCTTCGGCAGGGTCGACGGGCCGAGCGCGCCCGTCTCTGCCCACCCTCTTTTTCAACTGATCGAAACGGTCAGTTGAACGCTTGCGCATGGCCGCGACAGTCCCTGCGGCGAGGCCGGTGACCTCGGCGATCCGCCGGTCCGACCAGTGCGGATGGGAGGCGAGGATGCGCGCTGCCGCGCGGCCACGGTCAGCCTGGCTGAGGGGCAGTCCATTCGCTGAGTTCAGTCTCACAGCCAGGACGAAGGCGTCTTCCTCGGTACCGTCGAAGAGGTGGACCGCGATGCGCTCTTCGCCTCTGGACTCGGCGGCGCGGACCCGGTGCATGCCGTCCACAACGCGCATCGTGCGCCGGTGGACAACGATGGGAGGCAGCTCACCGTCCAACCCGGCAAGCAACCGCACGTGCTCCGTGTCCTCGCCGCTCAACCTCGGAGAGTCGGACGGCAGAAGGGAGGCGATGGCAACCAACGTCCTCGGCATCCCGGCCGACTCACCGCCGCGGCAGGGATGCGCCACCCCCAATGGCGTCCACGCAGCATCCGTGCGGGAAGGGAGTTCTGCGGTGGACTCGAGGGGCTCGCAGGTCACCGCGCCACCACCTCGAGTCCCGCGGCTAACGGGCGCACCCCGTCCGCAGGGCTTCTGGAATCATTCATGACGTGCTGGCTCCTGGTGCAGTCGTCCGTGCATGAGGTGGTGCAGGGCAACGCACTGCCCGCGAGTGCACGCGGCTCGGGCAGTCGGTCGGTCATCGGCGCGTGGCTCCAGGCACGCAACCCGACTCGGGCTTATGGTCCTCGGAGTGGTCAACTCACGTGAATCACAGGCCAGTCAGGAGCATGACCACGGTGGGTGGTGGCACGCATTTGCACCTTAGCCCGAGGGTTGACGTGTTTCAACTGAGGTGAAGAGACTGCACGCGATGCACGTTCACGTAGGTGGAAGCGACTGCGGTGGCACAGGAGGCACGATGACCGAGGGGACGGGGCGCAGCTTGGCGGACAAGCTCAACCACCTGTTTGCCACCGTCAGGCCCAGGCACGACCGGGAGTACAGCAACGAGCAGGTTGCGGCCTCCATCGGCCGGACCGGCGTGACGATCTCTCAGAGCTACATCTGGCAACTGCGCAAGAGCAAGAAGGCCAATCCGACCCTCAAGCATCTGCAGGCACTGGCCGACTTCTTCGGGGTACCTGCGGCCTACTTCTTCGACGACGAGGTCACCGATCGGGTCACAGAACAGCTCGAGACCCTGGCCGCGAAGCAGGCCCGGTGGAACGCATCCGTCCAGAGCAGCGATGTGAAGCTGATGGCTTTGCGTGCCGGCGAGCTCTCGGAACAGGGCCGCAAGCAGGTGATGGACCTGCTCGACTTCGTCTACCGGTTGGAGCAGGCGGGAAGCACGGAGGACCCGGACGGCTGACCTGCCCTTCACCAAGGGAAGTCAGGAAGGGGAGGCCAGTAGGGTTCGGGACTGGCGCGGTGGCTGATGCTCCGTTTCCGGTCCCCTGCTCCGTTTCCGGTCCCCGCCGCTTCACCGCAGCGTTCGACGACCTGCTGGCCGAGGCCGGACTGAAGGGTCGTCACCGCTGGCCATCCAGATACCACGCATGAACTTCATCATGGAGCGCTGGATACAAACCTGCCGACGCGAGGTCCTGGACCGCAGGTTGATCTCGAACCAGCACCATCTCCGGCATGCGCTCGGCGAGTTAGAGGCCTTCTACAACTGGCGAGATCGAGCGGCTGAACCCGATCGATTCTCCTGACAAAGAAAAGCCGGAAGCCGAGTAGCGGTCACCGCCGCCAAACTCTTGCGGCATGCTTGCGAGCCCGACGGCCCAGACGGGAACGGCTCGTACGGGCCCCCTCGGCTACCAGTCGACCTTGTGGGAGGCGTGGGTGCAGACTAGGCTGACAGCGCCGCAGAAGCGGGTGTCCCCCCGGCTTCGATGGCAAGGTCTACTGCCGATGCGCAAGCCAACCCGCCATGGACACAAAGTACATGACTTCAGGTCAGCTCCGAAGATACGGGAAGGCCATCCTCCGCGAGATCGAGCTTCCACAGCCCTTTTTCGTCACCGCACTATGTGATGCAATCGCGACGCAACGTGGACGCCCCCTGTATCTACACCCGTTGCCAGCGGAGAGCGGCCCCGATATTCCCTCTGGAGTCTGGATCGCGACCGAGACGGCCGATCACATCTTCTACGAAGAGCAGACCAGCGCCTTTCATCGGGACCATATCATCCTGCATGAAATCGGTCACATACTGTGTGGACACTCCATGCCGCACCTGGCCGATGAGTCCGGCCTCTCGCCGGGTCGCGACCAGACAGACCCCGACGTCGTCCGAGGAGCACTCAAGCGGACGAGCTATACGACCGAACAGGAGAGACAGGCCGAGATGGTTGCCAGCCTGATCCTGGAAAAGTCGAACAGGATGCGGGACAAGCCGTCGAGCAAGCACGACCGCTGGCTCGGTTCGGCGCTCGGAGTGATCGATGACTGAAAATTTGGTCTGGTTGTTCCATTTCGTCCCTCCATGGGAGGTTGACGTCATCTGACGTCCAGCGTTCATCGGTCGACTCCCCTCGAGGGAAGCACTCCCGACCGGCTGACCATTCTGGTGTTGCGGATTGGGCTACACCACCAGGCACCACACCATGAAATAGGGGCTCTTCCAGGCGTGGAAGGGACAGCGAGGCGGCATGCGGTTCATAGGCGGCCGACGACACAGGTCTAGGGCGAGATTGGGAAATCAAGGATGACTGAGCTGATCCAATTGGTATTACTCTACCTGTGCTGGGCCGTCGTCATCATTCGCGTTTCCGCTCTGCGATCGAGGAATCAACGGCCCTTATGGTTTGCACTTCTCATGCTGGCCCTGGGCATGACGATGCTTCAAGAATCGACAGCACAAGCACTCCTGCACCTTACCGGCCTTCCGCGCATCGGAAACCTGGTGTCGAGCCTGATGGCGGTCGGAGTTGCGACCACCCTCCTGACATTCGCCGCACGAGCCTACCTGGCAGACAAGTTGCCGCGTGCCCCGTTCAGGCGTCTCCGCTTGATCGCCTGCGGCATGACGGTCGGCACCATGATCGTTACATTCTCGATCGTCACGTTCCAACGAATTCCTACGAGGGACCGCTTCCTCCCCATTCCCGGAACGTTTACAGTGCACAGCGTCTACTGGGCGACTTACCTCACGTACATGCTGGTCGCTACTGGCGTCACCTCGGCCTTACTGGTCGTCATCTTGTGGACCGTCCGTTCGTGGCTGATGCGAACACCGGTGCTTCTTCTGACAGTCGCCACCAGCACGTTCATGGTCTTTCTCGGTAGCCGTGTAGTAGCCGTGTTCACCTACTCGGCAGAGCCCATCAAGTACGGCACGTACATTTCATCGACCCATACCGTAGGCGTCGCCCTGGGCTGCTCGATCGCAGCTTTCATACCCATGATTCAGGGCTACACTTCATGGCGCAACGGCACCATGCTCTACCCACTGTGGAAGACCTTGTGCACTGCCCTACCGCAAATTGCTCTCTATCCACCCCGTTCTCGACTCGTTGACGTGCTACTGCCGCGAGATAGTCAGCTGCGGCTGCACCGCCGACTCGTCGAGATCCGTGACGGACTACTGATCATGCGTGACTGGGTCACCTCGACCGATCTCGACCACATACGGGCAGTGATCGCCGAAGAGGAAGTCCCCAGTGACCAAGCCGAAGCTGTAATAACTGCGTGCTGGCTCAAGGTGGCGTTGTCTGCACACCGGGCTGGTCTGCCGAACACCGAGCAGGCACTCGACCTGGTCCGTCGAGGCGGGAGCGATGGGGAATCCGAACTCAGCTGGCTCCGAGAAGTAGCGAGAGTCTGGTCAACGCCATTGGTAGAGCGATGCGTGTCCGCGGTGAACGCTCGCCACCGGCTGGGCAGACTGGCCTGACGTCGGCATGCGTGCACCACCGCGGACCGGGGCCAAGCCGCACAGGATCGGGCCCGCGAGCATCATCACCTTGTGGATCTTCTCGGCGTGTGTCTCACCGAATGTGCCGCTGAAGATGCGGAAGTCGTGCGCCTACCCGTATGCGGTCCGGCCGCGGCCGTTGGCCCAGCCGGTCACCACGCCGTCCAACAACGGCTGGCGGTTCTCCGGACCGAGCCCGGACGCCCGGTGCCGTCGCAGCGGCTCGAGCCCCGTGAACCCCCGGGCCGGGTGGACGCGAGCCATTACGGTCACGGACGTTGGTCAATCCGCTTGAAACTGGCTGATGTCGCGGCGACGGGCGTCCCTCATGTCCGGTGCCCATCGAATCGGACGAGGCGATGGGCAACGCCCGTCGGACGGTGCCGGAGGGCATGCACGCGCCTCGCGGATGTACAGCCCAGTTCTGTTGGCGTTCCAAGCCATCACGCGCCGGGCCGTTGATGCACCGGCAGGGGCCACGGACTATCGTGACGACACCGAGGTTGCCCCACAGCGAAGTCCCGCACCTGCGCCGTTTCCTCGCGCCGCCGCGCGAGCGCTCGGTCGTAGGGGCCGGCTTCGTCGACACACGGGACGAGGACGCCGAATACTTATGGACGCGAAACTCAGGACCGACGCATATAGCACCGGTCCGTTCAGCATGGACGAACTCACCGAACGAGACCGGCTGTTGCTCTTGGAGCAAACCAAGGACTCCGACACGATCCGCGTCTTGGAGTCGCTTCCTGTGGTCGAGTCATGGCGGTGCCTGGAGATCGGCGCCGGCGCGGGGTCGATCGCCTACTGGCTCGGCGAGAGGTGTTCAAAGGGACGCGTCGTCGCCGCCGATATCGACACCCGGAATTTGGATCCGCACCGGTCACCCAACGTGGACATCCAGGAAGTGGACATCGCTACGCACAGGTTCGCCCCGTCGTCCTTCGACCTGATTCACGCGCGCGCGGTTCTCTGCCACCTCCCGGCCCGAGACGAGGTCCTTGCACAGGCTTTCGAGTGGCTCGCCCCTGGCGGGTGGTTGTTTGTGGAAGATGTCTACACCCTTCCTGTGGGCTCCAGCCCGTACGCAGCCATGAACCGCTACGCCGCGGCCGCCCAGAATGCTGCACAGCTACGGGGTGCGGACATGCAATGGGGCAGCAGAGTTCCGGGCATCCTGGCCACGCTCGGACTCGGCCACGTCACCGCAGAATCCAAACTCCGCCTCGTGGGTACGGGCGGATTACCGGATGACCTCTGGCGAATCAACCTGAAACAGGCCGGAAGGCACCTGGTCAACGGCGGGCTATTCACCCAGGACGACCTCGACGAATGCCTGGCTCTCCTCGACAACCCGGGTTTCGTCGACATCCGGTATATCGGCATCGCCGCCTGGGGCCAAAAACCGCCGGCGTAACCGAGACAGCGGACGAAGATCCGGCAGCAGGGCGGATGCCGAAGCTCCGCAAGGGCGACGACTTGCGCGACTTGCTCACATCCTTGCCGCGGCTCACGAACGCCCCGGGCACACAACGGGTCACCGTGCACAACGACATCAGCGGCGGAGTCCAGCACGGCCCCCTCCATCCAATCGGGCCGGATCACCGGACTCACCTTCCACGTCGACCATCCCGCCGCCCCCTCGCCGGACTGAGCTCTGGGCACTTTCAGTGCTTGGGTCAGGCTGCCGCCCCCTCCCCGGTCCCTTGCCGTTGGGTTGTGTGATGGATCGGGGTGTGGGAGCCGGCCAGGGGGACGCCTCTGCCACCTCGGCGGGTGGCAATGATTTCGGCGGCGATAGGGAAGGGGCGGTTTCCTCGGGAGTGGGGCGCCGAGTTCGAGGCCTATTGGGAGGCGGGCCACGTCAGCGCGGCGGCACTGTTCTGGAACCCCACAGGCGTCTCCCGCTGGGTAGTTGAGCGAACCTGGCTCCACGGCTTCAGAAATCGTGGTCACGGCCGGGCAGCGTGGGCACTCCCCGCAGTTCGAGCCCCTCCTGGAGAAGGTCCGCGTGCATCGGGCCCTGCCGACCGCGCATCCGGCCGGATCGCGTGCGGGCGACAAGGCGTACGCGTCCCGCAAGAACCGTGCCTACCTGCGGCGTCGCGGTATCCGCTGCACCATTCCGGACAAGGCCGACCAGGTCCGCAACGCAAGAAGCGCGGGTCCAGCGGTGGCGGGCCACCGAAGTTCGACCCAGAGGACTACAAGGCCCGGCACGCGGTCGAGTGCGGCATCAATCGCCTCAAGAGACATCGAGCCGTGGCCACCAGGTACGACAAACTCGCGGTCCGCTACGAGGCTACCGTCCTCGTTGCCGCCATCAACGAGTGGTCGTTACGTACTGGTCCGACGACAACTCGAACACCCGTACTCGCCGACCGCAGGTGGGATTGACGGTCTCACGGACCGGATGCATCCCCAGTTTGGTCATGATCCGTTCGGAGGCGTCGTTGCCCACTTGAGTGATGCTGACGATCCGCTCCAGCCCTCGCTCTTCGAACCCGAACCGTACAGCAGCCGCAGCGGCCTCGGTGGCCAAGCCCTGCCCCCAGTGGGAACGTCCCAGCCGCCAGCCGACCTCAACCGCCGGCAGTACCTCCGGCAAGAAGTCGGGCACCGAAAGGCCGGTGAACCCGGCCAGCTCGCCAGTGGACCGGATCTCCACGGCGAACAGGCCGAAGCCCTGTGACTCCCACTCGCTCTCCCATGCCTGGACCCCGCCGCGAGTCTGCTGTTCGTCACGGACGCTGCCGTCACGGATCCACCGCATGACCTCGGGGTCGGCATTGACGGCAGCCATGGGCGCAACGTCTTCCTCGCGCCAGCGACGCAGGATCAAACGGGGAGTCTCAAGCGTGACCATCCCATCATTCTGGATCACAAATGAGCTCTCCACCATCCTCACCAGGCACTTTCGATACACGCCCTCACGACCTCGTCCATGGTTGGCCGTGGCCTGTCGGCGTGGGCCGTCGTTGATCTGCGCGTGGTGGGGAACGCAGTGCGTGCGCTGATCGTCGGGAACGAGCGGATCACGGGACTGTCATCCGAGGTGATCGCCGAACTCGCCGCCGAAGTAGGCCCGTTGTGGCACGAGCGGCACCAAGCCAGACGCGCTTCTCGTACGCGGAAGCGAGCCCTCGGCGCTTTGCGCAGTCCTCACGGCGCATCCGGGTCGAGCACGGGATCGCGCATCTGAAGAACTGGCGGTGCCTGGCAGACGGGAATGCCGGGGCCCGGATCACGCGGCGCGACAGGCAGTCTCGCGGTCCGGGGCCCTCACGCGTGCGACGCGGTCAGCCATGCTCTGATGCCGGCCATCGTGCGGGGGCCGTAGTCCCAGCCGACGCCCTGGACCGGATCGGCGATCGAGTTCGGTGCATGCAACGCCCGCATAGGGCGATATGCCATATTGCAGACATACCCGCCAACGAAAGGTATGTCATGAAGTTCGCGGTCATCGGCGGTACTGGGCTGATCGGGTCGCAGGTCGTCAAGAATCTGAACGCCGCCGGGCACGAGGCGGTACCGCACTCGCAGTCCACCGGAGTCGACGTCATCAGCGGCCAGGGACTGGACGAGGCGGTGGCGGGAGCCGACGTCGTCGTCAACCTGACGAATTCCCCGACCTTCGACGAAGCCTCCCTGGCCTTCTTCCAGACCTCGATGGACAACCTTGTGGCCGCGGCCCGGAAGGGCGGCGTTGGCCACTTCGTTATCCTCTCGATCGTCGGCGTGGACCAGGTGCCGGAGCTGGACTACTACCGGGCCAAGGTGCTCCAGGAGAAGATCCTCGCGGCCGGGCCGATCCCCTACTCGATCGTCCGGGCGACGCAGTTCATGGAGTTCATGGACGCCGTCCTGTCCTGGACCGCCGACCCCGGCACCGTCCGGTTGCCCGCCACGCCGATCCAGCCGATCGCCTCCAAGGACGTGGCCAGCGCGGTGGCGGAGGTCGCCGCGGGCGCCCCGCTGAATGGCATTCGCAACATTGCCGGACCCGAGATCTTCTCCCTGGACGAGCTGGGCCGGATCACCCTGTCCCGCAAGGGCGACAACCGTACCGTCGTTACCGACCCCACCGCCGGCATGTTCGCCGTCGTCAAGGGTGAGGTCCTCACCGACAAGGACGCCCACCTCGCCCCCACCCGCTACGCCGACTGGCTCTCCTGAACCGCTCGCGCCCTCCCCAGGCGCGCTGACCGCAGAAGCTAGGCCCTGGCCGCCGTGCGTGCCAACAAGAAGCCAGCACGGCGGCCAGCAGTGGTCCGCAGCTCCGGGGCACTTCGACTCGAGGCGCACGATCCTGTGGATCCCCCCACCTCTCTAACCTCGGGCTTTCACGGAGCGGGTGTCCAGAAGGTGATCAAATAGGTGGAGAGTGCTCCTGACCTGGGAAGGGGCTTGTCGAAGGCTCTGTCCGCCGCAGGAAAGAAGGCACTCTCCAGGTGAAGAAGCGTATCGGGTCCTACCCGCGTGTCCGTGTCGAG
>NZ_JBQQBX010000047.1:0-40848 GCF_052245475.1 Streptomyces sp. 7N604
GTTTCGCGTTCGCGGCGCGCTGATCCGACTGCCCGCTCTTGAAAGGGGCGGGCGGGTGGGGATTGTCGGGCGCGGGGCGCCCGGGGCCCGTGGCCGCAGCAGGGGCCCCGGGCACCTGGCCGAGCGAAGCCGCCGGGTGGTGGCCTCGATCCGCGTAGCCGAGTGGAGAGGACGGCGCGGTGGGCGCGGCAGGGCGGTATCTGCTCGACCGGCCGCCGTCGGAGGCCGGGCGTCATCGCCGGGCCTGTGCGGAGGGCCTGCGCGGTTGGTGGTCGGCAGGGTGGCGTCCGCTCGAGCGCACGCCGTCGCGGCTGGGCACGCGGGAGCGGCATCCGGGTCGGTCGGTCCGGCAAACTTGGGGGCATGGCCATTCACGAAAACCTCCTCGGGGGCCCGCCCCCGACCCACCTCCCCGACGACCCCGAGCCGCGCGACCTGCTCGCCTCGGGCGCGGCGCCGGCCGACGTGGCGGCGAAGTACCCGGCCTCCTCTCTGGCCTGGGCGCAGCTCGCCGACGACGCGTTCGAGGCCGGTCGGGTCGTCGAGTCGTACGCGTACGCCCGTACCGGCTACCACCGCGGGCTGGACGCGCTGCGCCGCAGCGGCTGGAAGGGACACGGCCCGGTCCCGTGGGAGCACGAGCCGAACCGCGGCTTCCTGCGGGCGCTGCACGCCCTCGCGCGCGCCGCACAGGTCATCGGTGAGCAGGAGGAGTACGAGCGCTGCACCACCTTCCTGCGCGACTCGTCCCCGACGGCCGCCGACACTCTCTCCTGATCACGCGGCCGGGCGCGCGGGTACCCGCGGTGGTACCCGGGCGGCCGGCCCAAGGGCCCGCCTGCGGTAATCGCCCAGGCGGGCCCTTGCCGTACCGCGCGGGTGCCACGGATGATGCCCTCGTCGATGCGGCGAATCCGGATCGACGAGGGGACCGGGGCTCCGATGCCGAGAGGAAGGAGCGGACCGCTACCCGGTAGCTCGTACGAGGAGACAGCGATGTCGCAACAGCCCGACGCGCGCAAAACCGGCCCGGAAGCGAGTCCCGTAACGGGTACGGAAGCCGGCCCCGGAGCCGACCCTGAAACCGGCCCCGCAACCGGTGCCGAAGCCGGACCGGAGACCGGGCCCGCGGCCAGTCCGGACACCCCGAATCTGGACTTCGCGGGCACGACCCCCTACGAGGACTACGTCCAGGCGGACGTCCTCACCCACCTCCAGCACCCGCTCTCCGACGACCCCGGCGAGATGGTCTTCCTGGTCACCACCCAGGTCATGGAGCTGTGGTTCACCGTGATCGTCCACGAGTGGCGGACCGCGGCCGAGGCGCTGCGCCAGGACGACATGCCGGTCGCGATGGCCGCACTCCGGCGCTCCACTTACGAGCTGGAGTCGCTCAACGCCTCCTGGAAGCCCCTCGCTCACCTCACCCCCGCGCAGTTCAACTCCTACCGCAGCGCCCTCGGCGAGGGCTCCGGCTTCCAGTCCGCGATGTACCGCCGGATGGAGTTTCTGCTCGGCGAGAAGTCCGCGTCGATGCTCGTCCCGCACCGGGGCGCACCGCGCGTCCACGCCGAGCTGGAGAAGGCGCTCACCGAGCCGAGCCTCTACGACGAGGTGCTGTGGCTGCTCGACCGCCGCGGGTACGGCATCCCGGACGCAGTCCTGGAACGCGACCCGGGCCACCGCCACGAGCCCGACCCGGCCGTCGAGCGCGCCTGGCAGGAGATCTACTCCGGGCCGCAGGACGCCGAGCTGGTCCAGCTCGGCGAGGCGCTGACCGAGGTCGCCGAGCTGGTGTGGCGCTGGCGCAACGACCACCTCGTCGCGACGCGGCGGGCCATGGGCGCCAAGGCCGGGACCGGCGGCTCGGCGGGGGTGGCCTGGCTGGAGAAGCGGGCGCAGAAGTACGTCTTTCCCGAGCTGTGGACGGCGCGCAGCCATGTCTGATTCCCACTCCGAGCCCCACGCCGAGACCTCTTCCGGACCCCGCTTCGAGGCTCGCTCCGAGGCCTGCTCTGAGCCCCGCTCCGGGCCTCGCGCGGAGTCCCTTGCGGCCGAGGCCGCGCGGCGCGACGCCGCGGACGAACTCGCCACGGTGCGCGATCGCTTCGCGCTCGACGACGGCGTCACGTATCTGGACGGCAACTCGCTGGGCGCACTGCCCCGCGCCGTGCCGGCGCGGATGGCCGACGTCATCGAGCGCGAGTGGGGCCGCCTGCGCATCCGCTCCTGGGAGGAGAGCGGCTGGTGGACCGCACCCGAGCGGATCGGCGACCGGATCGCCCCGCTCATCGGGGCCGCGGCCGGGCAGGTGGTCGTCGGGGACTCGACGAGCGTCAACGTCTTCAAGGCCGTTGTCGCGGCCGTCCGGATGGCGGGTGACGGACGCGCGGAGGGGCGCGTGGAGGGGCGCGCAGAGGGGCCCGCAGATGGGCGCGTCGCGGGGCGCGCCGAGAAGCGCGACGAGGTGCTGGTCGACGCCTCGACCTTTCCCACCGACGGCTACATCGCCGAGTCCGCCGCCCGGCTCACCGGCTGCCGCATCCGGGCCGTCGAGCCCGGCGACGTGCCGGACGCGGTCGGGCCGCGCACCGCCGTCGCGCTCGTCAACCACGTCGACTACCGCACCGGGCGGCTCCACGACCTGCCCGGCACGACGGCGGCCGTGCACGAGGCCGGGGCGCTGGTGGTGTGGGACCTGTGCCACAGCGCGGGCGCGCTGCCGGTCGGACTCGACGCGCACGAGGCCGACTTCGCGGTCGGCTGCACGTACAAGTACCTCAACGGAGGGCCTGGCGCACCGGCGTATCTCTACGTGCGCAGAGGCCTGCAGCCGCGCTTCGACTCCCCGCTCCCCGGCTGGAACTCGCACGCCGACCCCTTCGGCATGGCGCCCTCCTACACCCCGGCGGACGGCGCCGTCCGCGGCCGCGTCGGCACGCCCGACATCCTGTCGATGCTCGCTCTCGAGGCGGCGCTCGAGGTCTGGGACGGCGTCCCGATCGAGGCGGTGCGGGACAAGAGCCTGGCGCTGACGGACTTCTTCCTGAGGTGCGTGGGGCGGTACGTGCCGCTCGGCCGGGTCGAGTCCATTACGCCGGCGGCGCACGCGGAGCGCGGCAGCCAGGTCGCTCTGCGCTGTGCGGGGGCGGGCGAGGTGATGCGCGAGCTGATCGCCCGCGGCGTCGTGGGCGACTTCCGCCACCCGGACGTCCTGCGCTTCGGCTTCACCCCGCTCTATACGACCTTCGCGGACGCGGAGCGGGCGGCACGGGTGCTGGCGGACGTCCTCGCCGAGGACGGGGGTGCGTGACCCTTGCCGGTACCGGACGCACCGGGTCTCCCCGCCCACCCGCCCCGCAAAGGGTGGGTGGGCGCGGACGGCCGCGCCGAAGCCGGTCCCGGCGCCGGGGCCGCCGGGGCGGCCGCGCCGGACCTGCGGCCCGCCGGTCCTGGCGCATCGGACGCGGGCGTAGCGGAGCCGATGGGCGCAGCTGCTGAATCTGCCGGTCAGCAACCGCCGGATTCTGGGCAAGATCGCCCAGCAGAAGGCTCCGCCCGAACCGCCAGAAGCGCCCGAACCGCCAGAAGCTCCCGAACCGGGCTGACCGCCCCGAGCGGCTGGACCGCCCGGACCGGAAAGGGCGGCCACGCCGCCCAGACCGGCCACGCCGACCACAGCGCGGCAGCCGCAGGTGGCCAACAAGGTCCGGATGACGCGGAGATGGCGGCTGTGATGTCGCTCCCGCCCGTGCCCGCGGACGCCACCGTGGCGTACGGCGAACACCCCGACCAGCTCGTCGACTTCTACGCGCCGCGCGTCGGTGAAGGACCTGCCCCGCTCGTCGTCGTGCTCCACGGCGGCGCCTGGCGCGCCCCGTACGACCGGCAGCACATCTCGCCCTTCGCCGCCCACCTGGCGGCGCACGGCTTCGCCGTCGCCTCGGTGGAATACCGCCGCGGCCCGGCGGACGAGGCATCGGACGCCCACCAAGAGATGCACCAGGCGGCCGAGTCGGCGCCCTTGCCGGGGGGCGGCCGCGCCTCCTCTGCAGACTCGCTGCGGAGCAGCGGCGCCGGGGCTCCCCCTAACGTCGCGGCCGTTCGGCGAGCGGACCAGACCGCTCTGTCCGCCGGCCGGTGGCCCGAGACGCTGGACGACGTGGCAGTCGTCATCGACCGAATCCCGGAGTTCATCCACGCCTTGACCACCACCGAGGCCGCCGAAGCCGCCCAAGTCTCCCGGCATGCCCGCCCGGACCAGGCGCGGGCGGGTTGGGGCCGCGTCGATACCGCGTGCGTTGTGCTCGTCGGGCATTCCGCCGGTGGGCACTTGGCGTTGTGGGCCGCCGCGCGGCATCGGCAGCCCGTCGGGTCCCCCTGGCATCGGACATCGCCTCCCCCCGTCCGCGGCGTCGTCGCCCTCGCCCCCCTCGCGGACTTCGCGTCCGCCCGGGCGCTCGGTGCGTGCTCCGACGCCGTCGTGCAGTTCCTCGGCGGGCCGGGGGAGTACGCGGCGCGGCAGCCGTACGCCGACCCCGCCGCTCTGCTGCCCACCGGCATCGCCACCACCATCGTGCAGGGCGCCACTGACAACGACGTCCCGCCGCAGGTCGCGCGTGCTTTCGCCGGTGCGGCGGAGCGGGCGGGTGAGCCGGTGCGGCTCGTGGTCCTCGACGGGGCCGGGCACTTTCCGCTCATCGATCCGGCGCGGCCCGAAGCCCGTACCGTCACCGAGGAGATCGGGCGGCTCGCCCGCTGAGCCGCCCAAACACGTCCGCTGAGCTCGCCCGAACCCGCCCGCCGAGCTCGCCCGAACTCGCCCGACGTTCTCCGAGGTCATCCCTGAGAAGGACACCGAAAAGTCGGCTGCACCGGTGACGACGTGGGCCCGCCCCATGCGTAGCGTTCTTCACGTGAACGAGACGACGACACCCACGTGGACCGAGTCCCGCATAGCCCGCGCCGCCTGGCAGGCCCTGCGCGAGGATCTGCTGCAGTCACCGTGGGCCTTCCGGCCTCTGCCCCCGCTGCGCGCCGACCGCTTCGCGCGCCGCCCCCGGCTCCAGCGGCTGGGCGCGCGCTGGCTGCCGCACGGCGCCGTTGTCGCCTTCGCCCTGTTGCTCGTGCTGGCCGAGGTCTCGATGTGGAGCACCGGCGGGATCTTCGATGAGTTCATCGCCCTGATCGTGGCCCTGGCCCACGCGGTTCCCCTCCTCATGGCGCTCTTCCGGCCCGTGGGCGCCTGGTGGCTGTCGCTCGCCGCCACGGCCTTCGGCTTCGCCTCCTGGGACTGGTCGGGCCCCGCCGCCCTCGCGCACCTCGGCGTGATGGTCCTGGTCGCGCTGCGGTCGAGGCCCCGCGTGACGCTCGAGATGTGGTTGATCTCGCTGGTGGTTCTCGGCGGAGTCCAGACGCTCTTCAGCTCGTACTTCAGCCACGACGTCGTCGCGCTGTCGGTCTTCGCCGCCTTCACGCTCGCGATCGCCGTCGCCCTGCGCGGCTGGTGGCTCGCGCGCGGCCAGGTCGCCGAGCAGGAGACGCTGGTCGCCGACGTGCGTGGCCAGCACACCCTCCTTGAGGAGCGCGCCCGTATCGCCCGTGAGCTGCACGATGTCGTCGCACACCACATGTCGGTGATCGCGATCCAGGCGGAGGCGGCCCCGTACCGGGTGGCCGACCCGCCCGAGGAGCTGGCCAAGAGCTTCTCCACCATCCGCGCGAGCGCGGTCGAGGCGCTGGCCGAACTGCGCCGCGTCCTCGGTGTCCTGCGCTTCGAGACCCCGGAGCCCGACGGCATCCCCGACGCCCCGCAGCCCGACCTGTCCCGCCTCGACGAACTCGTGGACGGCGTACGGGCCGTGGGCCTGGACGTCCAGATCGCGCGGACCGGCGCCGAGCGGCCCCTGCCCCAGGGCGTGGAGCTCTCGGCCTACCGGATCATTCAGGAGGCGCTCAGCAACGCCCTGCGCCACGCGCCCGGTTCGCAGGTCCGTGTCGAGGTCTCCTACGTCCTCACCGGCCTCGGCGTGCGGATCGTGAACACCGCGCCCACCGCCGTCGTCAAGCCCTCCCCCGGCATGGGCCACGGCGTGATGGGCATGCGCGAGCGGGCGTCGATGCTCGGCGGCGAGCTGTCCGCCGGGCCCACGGCCGAGGGCGGCTACGAGGTCGCGGCCTTCCTCCCGGTCGACCAGCCCGCCGACCGCCCGACCGATCGACCTGCCGCCCACGAGGAGTCCGCATGACGATCCGCGTGCTGATCGCGGACGACCAGCTGATGGTCCGCGAGGGTTTCTCCGTACTGCTGGGCGCCCAGCCGGACATCGAGGTGGTCGGCGAGGCCCTGGACGGCCGCGAGGCGGTCGCCCAGGTCGCGGAACTGCGCCCGGACGTCGTCCTGATGGACATCCGGATGCCCGGCATGAACGGCCTCGAGGCCACACGCAAGATCGCCGCCGACCGGGAGGAAGGCGAAGGCGCCCGAGTCCTCATCCTCACCACCTTCGACCTCGACGAGTACGTCTACGAGGCCCTGCGCGCCGGTGCGTCGGGCTTCCTCCTCAAGGACGCCTCCGCCCGCCAGCTCGCCGACGCCGTGCGCATCGTGGCGGCGGGCGAGGCGCTGCTCGCGCCGACGGTCACCAAGCGGCTGCTGTCCGAGTTCACCCGGCTCGGCGCACCCCGCGCCCCGCGCATGGACCGGATCGAGGCGCTGACCGAGCGCGAGACGGAGGTGCTGGCCCTGATCGCGCAGGGCCTGTCGAACGGCGAGATCGCCGCCCGTCTCGTCGTGAGCGAGGCGACCGTGAAGACCCATGTGAGCCGCGTCCTCGTGAAGCTGGGCCTGCGGGACCGCACTCAGGCGGCGGTGTTCGCGTACGAGATCGGGCTCGTGACCCCGGGCGGATGACGGAGGGCGCCGGGCCGCATGGGGCCGGGGGGTCGCGGGGGGCTCGCGGGGGTTCGCGGGGAGTCCGCCCGGAGCCCTCGGCGGTAGCGTCTCCGCATGAATCCAGCGGTTTCGTGGTTCGATCCGTGGTCCCCCGCTTTCGTCGCGGACCCCTACCCCGCGTACGCGCAGCTCCGGGCGGCCGGGCGCGCGCACTGGTTCGAGCGCACCGGCCAGTGGCTGATCCCGCACCACGCCGACGTCAGCGCGCTGCTGCGCGACCGCCGCCTCGGCCGCACGTATCTGCACCGCTTCACGCACGAGGAGTTCGGGCGCACCCCGCCGCCGCCCGAGCACGAGCCGTTCCATGTCCTCAACGCATACGGCCTGCTGGAGCTCGAGCCGCCCGACCACACCCGTATCCGCCGCCTGATCTCGAAGGCCTTCACGGCGCGCACGGTGCAGCGGCTGACGCCGACGGTGGAGCGGCTGGCGGGGGAGCTGGTCGAGGACCTGTGCGAGGCGGGCGGCGGGGACCTGATCGCGCGGCTGGCGGAGCCGCTGCCGGTCGCGGTGATCGCCGAGATGCTCGGGGTGCCGCGCGAGGACCGGCGGCTGCTGCGGCCCTGGTCGGCGGACATCGTCGCGATGTTCGAGATGAATCCGGGCGAGGAGACGGCCCGCAGGGCGGTCCAGGCCTCCGTCGAATTCTCCGCCTACCTCCGTGAGTTGATCGCCGAACGCCGCACGTCGCCGGGCGAGGACCTGGTCAGCGCGCTGATCGCGGCGTACGACGCGGGAGAGCGGCTCAGCGAGCAGGAGATGATCTCCACCTGTGTGCTGCTGCTGAACGCCGGCCACGAGGCGACGGTCAACACCACGGCCAACAGCTGGCTGACGCTCTTCCGCCACCCCGAGCAACTGTCCTGGCTCCGCGCCGCCCCGGCGGCGCTGCTCCCCCGCGCCATCGAGGAGCTGATGCGGTACGACACCCCGCTGCAGATGTTCGAGCGCTGGGTGCTGGACGACATCGAGGTCGGTGCAGCTGGGTCCGGTTCGCGCGCCTCCGGCACGACGATCCCGCGCGGCTCGGAGGTGGCGCTGCTCTTCGGCTCCGCGAACCGCGACCCAGCCCGCTTCACGGACCCCGACCGCCTGGACCTCACCCGCGCGGACAACCCGCACATCACCTTCGGCGGCGGCATCCATTACTGCCTGGGCGCGCCGCTCGCCCGGATCGAGCTCGCGGCCTCCTTCGGGGCGCTGCTCCGACGGGCCCCCGGCCTGCGGCTCGCGGCGGAGCCGCGGTGGAAGCCGGGGTATGTGATCCGGGGGCTGGAGGAGGTGGTCGTCGAGGTCTGACCCCGAAGAGCCGGCTCGTCGGGGTCACGCCCGCGGCCGTCAGCAGCGTGGTGAGCACCAGCAGCCACCCGTAGGGCGCCGCCGTGAACTCGCCGCCCGGCAGCTTCGGCAGGTGCCCGAAGGGCGAGATGTTCATGACGGGCCGCGGCAGATTCAGCGCGGGCCGATCCACCCGACCGCCAGGCAGGTCCCGACCGCCGCCCAGGCCGCCACCGCCGCCTTCGGAAAGGCGCCGAAGAGAGTGCCGCCACCGCACCCAGCGCCCACACCCCGGGCTCGCCACGGCGGCCGCTCCACGCCGCAGTAGCCGTACGGCGCCGCGCGGTTCGCGGCCCCGCGGCCGGGCCGCGCGCCGTATGCGATGCCTGCGGCTGGTCGCGCCACCCGCGCAGTAGCCGTACGGCGCCGCGCGGTTCGTGATCCCGCGGCCGACCCGCGCGCCGTACGCGATGCCCGCGGCCGGGCCGCGCGCCGTTCGCGACAACTGCGGCCGGGTGGCGCCACCCCGGCCCGGCTCCGCGGCGCTTCGCGCCGGTCTTCCCACCCACTCGCCCTCCTCAGGGCGGGCAGGTTGGCGGGCGGGCCCGTCGGTGGCGCCGCTTTCCGGCGGGGAGGTCAGTCGCGGGGGAGCGTCAGGCGCCAGGCGGCCGGTTGGAGGGTCCAGGTGCGCGTGCGGACCGGGCCGCCGACCCGGGTGTCCGCGCGGTAGCGGAAGTCCGGCCCCGACACCGTGACCGCGCGGGCCCGCGCCGTACGGGGAGCGCCACCTCCGCCCTCCGCGCTGGGCTGTACGACGACCCGGGCGAGCCCGTCGTCGTCCGAGTGCGTCCCAGCGGTCGTCACCGACACCGCCTCGACCGGCTGGTCGAGGTCGGCCAGCAGCACCCCGTCCGCCTCGACGCGCAGCCGGTGCCCTCCGCGCTCACCCCTGCCCGGCCCCTGGCCCGGCCCCTGCTCCTGGCCCCGGCTCTGGCTCGGCAGTGCGCCGGCCACGGACGGCGAAGAGCCCGGACCCGTCGCCGTCAGGGACCGCACCAGCGTGCGGCAGGTCCGCAGCCCCGGCTCCCACCACCGCCCGCGCCCGCCGGTCCCCCCTCCGCCCCCGCCCCGCGCGGCCGGAACCGCCGGAATGCGCAGCCCCCCGAGCACGATCCCGTCGCTGTCGTCCACCAGCAGGTCCAGCTGCCGGTCCACCCCGTCCAGCACCGCACGGGCCGCCTCCACCGGCCCGGTCGGCACCCCCAGGGCCCGTGCGAGCGCCACCTCCGTGGCCGACTCGCCCACCGGGACCAGCGCCAGCGCCGAAGCGCTCAGCGCCCGCTCCCGGTGCAGCAGCGCGACGATCCGCAGCAGCGCCGCGTCATCGCCCACCACCACAGGGCGACGGCTGCCCCGGCGGGACAGCGCCCGCGCCATCTCCTCCGGATCCTCCGGCAGGCAGACTTTCGCGGTCGCGCCCGCGCACAGCACATCCTTCGCAATCCGCACGGCCTCGCCGTCGATACGACGGGCGGTCGGGTCGATGACCACGAGCAGCTGGTGCTCGGTGGGTGCTGGAGCCGACACCTCGGTCCTTCCTCAGGTAATCTCTCGGTGCAAGAGCCCCTGTCGCTGTTGCGTCAGGGGCTTCGTCTATCCGGGGCACCGCTTCGACGGCTCCCGGGCGGCCGCGTCATTGCGGCGAGCCGTCCGGCACGTTGGACATGCCCCGCCCGGAAGGGGTGTACGCCTGTGCCCGCACTTGTGCTGCTCGGTGCTCAGTGGGGTGATGAGGGCAAGGGAAAGGCCACCGATCTGCTCGGCGGCTCCGTGGACTACGTGGTGCGCTACCAGGGCGGCAACAATGCCGGCCACACGGTGGTCGTGGGCGACCAGAAGTATGCCCTGCACCTGCTCCCTTCCGGAATCCTTTCGCCGGGGTGCACCCCGGTCATCGGCAACGGCGTGGTCGTCGACCCCGCGGTCCTGCTCTCCGAGCTGAGCGGGCTGAACGAGCGCGGCGTCGACACGTCCAAGCTCCTGGTCAGCGGGAACGCCCACCTGATCACGCCGTATCACACCACCATCGACAAGGTGACGGAACGCTTCCTCGGGAAGCGCAGGATCGGCACCACGGGTCGCGGCATCGGCCCGACCTACGCCGACAAGATCAACCGCGTCGGCATCCGCGTCCAGGACCTGTACGACGAGTCGATCCTGGCCCAGAAGGTCGACGCGGCCCTCGACTTCAAGAACCAGATCCTCGCGAAGCTCTACAACCGCCGCGCCATCGAGGCGGGGAAGATCGTCGAGGAACTGCTGGGCTACGCCGAGCAGATCAAGCCGTACGTCGCCGACACCACGCTCGTCCTCAACAACGCGCTCGACGAGGGCAAGGTCGTCCTCTTCGAAGGCGGCCAGGGCACGCTGCTCGACGTCGACCACGGCACGTACCCCTTCGTGACCTCCTCCAACCCGACGGCGGGCGGCGCCTGCACGGGCGCCGGAGTCGGCCCGACCAAGATCAACCGGGTCATCGGGATCCTCAAGGCCTACACCACCCGCGTCGGCGCAGGCCCCTTCCCGACGGAGCTGTTCGACGAGGACGGCGAAGCACTGCGCCGCATCGGCGGGGAGCGCGGTGTCACGACGGGCCGGGACCGCCGCTGCGGCTGGTTCGACGCGGTGATCGCCCGCTACGCGACCCGCGTCAACGGCCTCACCGACTTCTTCCTGACCAAGCTCGACGTGCTCACGGGCTGGGAGCAGATCCCGGTCTGCGTGGCGTACGAGATCGAGGGCAAGCGGGTCGAGGAGCTGCCGTACAGCCAGACCGACTTCCACCACGCGAAGCCGGTCTACGAGATGCTGCCCGGCTGGTCCGAGGACATCACCAAGGCCAAGACCTTCAGCGACCTGCCGAAGAACGCCCAGGGCTACGTCAAGGCGCTGGAGGAGCTGTCCGGCGCCCCGATCTCGGCGATCGGCGTCGGCCCCGGCCGCAACGAGACCATCGAGATCAACTCGTTCCTCTAGGGCGGGTCAGGGGAAGAAGCCGACAAAGCCGACGAGGTTCGCGCCAGTGCCCCGGCCGTGTGCCCGTCCGTGCCGGGGCGCGTTGCGTTTGACATCAATCAAAGTCGAGGTTCTAGCGTCGTAGGCATGGAACACTCCGACGCCGGCTTCGGCTGGGACGGCGAGGTGCTCGACCTGGACGCCTACCTCGCCCGCATCGCCTTCGACGGGGACCTCGCCCCGACGGTCGAGACCCTGCGCGCCCTGCACTTCGCGCACGTCTCGACCATCCCCTTCGAGAACCTGGAGATCGTGCTCGGGCGGCCGATCCCGCTCGACGTCGCCACCCTCCAGGACAAGATGGTCCGCAAGCCGCGCGGCGGCTACTGCTACGAGCACACCAAGCTCTTCGCGGCAGCGCTGGAGCGGCTCGGCTTCGGCGTCACCGGGCTCGCCTCGCGCGTCAGCATGGCCACGGGCAAGCTCCGGCCCGCGACACACGCGCTGCTCCAGGTCGAGACCGCCGAGACCGCGGACACGGGGCGGCTGTGGCTGTCCGACGTCGGCTTCGGCGGAAGCCCGCTCTGCCCGATCGAACTCCTCGACGGCGCCGAGGCCTCGCGCGGCGGCTGGCACTACCGCCTCGAGCGGCAGAACCCCGCGCCCGGGCTGGTGCAGTGGGTGCTGCACACGCTGCACGAGGACGGCTGGTTCGATCTGCACGGCTTCACCCTCGACCCGCGCTACGCGGTGGACTACGAGGTGATCAACCACTACGTCTCCACGCACCCCGACTCCCCCTTCGTCGGCCGCGCGATCGCCCTGCGGATGCGCCCGGACGTCCGCTACGAGCTGGACGGGACGGTGCTGAGGACCGTGCGCCCCGACGGCTCGGGCGAGGCGCAGCACCTCGGACCGGACGAGGTCCCCAAGACGCTGGAGGAGGTCTTCGGGGTCGTGCTGGAGGCGGAGGACACGGCGCGGCTCGTCGCCATGCTGCGCCCCTGAGCGCCCTGGCCGACGTTCCGCCGGCGTTTTCCCGCCCGGCGCATACCTCGTATCGGGGCCGGTCAGAGCCGCGCGTCCGGGGCTGTGCGACATCAGCCTCGACGGACTGCGGCCCCGCTAGCGTCTGTCGGTCAATTGATCACGAGTGGCGGATCATGGTGGTGCGATACGCGCCTCTTGTTCGAAGGCCGGTAGCAACGCCCGGGCCACCGTGTCGACGGGCGGCAGGAATCGCGTGGCGGCGGTGCCGAGCAGGTAGCGGTGCAGGGCCCGCTGGTGGGCGGCGCCGATCAGCAGGAGGGCGCCCGCGGTCGGGTCCAGTGTGTCCCGTACCTGCCCGGCCGATCGTTCGGCGCTGAGAAGGTCGGCGACCGGCTGGAGCGCCAGGTGCGGACCCACCTCGCCGTCGCGTTCTGCGAGCAGTTCACGCAGCCGGCTGTCGGACTGCAGGGCGCCCAGGATCGGCATGATGCGCAGATAGAACCGTTCCAGGCCGGTCACCACCGCCGCCAGGTCGGCCGTCAGGTCCCCGCTGGGCGTACGGCGTCCCAACACCACGGTGGCGTCGGAGAACACCGGCAGGTGCAGGCTGATGACGGCCTGCAGCAAGCCCAGCCGGTCGCCGAAGTGGTAGAAGATGCTCGACTCCGCCACGCCCGCTCGACGCGCGATCTCCTTGGTGGACAGGGCCAAGCCCGCCTCGCCCAGCACCTCTTCGGTCGCCTTCAGTACCGCCTCCCGCACTCCGGTGGAGGGCCGTCCCCGCCGTGTGTCCGCCATGTGTTCGTCCCGCCTTATTGAGTAATCGCTCAGGAATAGGTTAACTTACTGATGGATCACTCAATAATTTGGATCAGAGGGGGAGACCTGATGAGTACCCAGTCCCGGAAGGACGCCGTACGACGGCTCTACAAGGCACTCGAAGCCGGCGACCTCGATGTGGCCGACGAGCTGTTCACCCCGGACTTCGTCACCAGCGAAGGCGCGCACCAGAACGTCAGCGGACCGCAGGGCTTCAAGGACGCTGTTCGCCAGGTGCACGCCGCGTACACCGGCCCGACCTTCGAGATCCTGGACATGGTGGCCGAGGACGGCCAGGTCATGGTGCGCTGGCGCATGCGGGCCATCCACTCCGGCGACCTGATGGGCGTGGCGGCCACCGGTCGGCAGGTGAGTATGGAGGCTTTCGCCTTGTTCCGCTTCAAGGGCGACCGCATCAGCGAACGGCACGCCGTCATAGACCGGCTCGGTCTGCTCCAGCAACTGCAGGCCGAGGCCGACTAGCCGGCCGCCCGGGACCGGCCGCCCGGGAGGGCCGGGACTCAGGGTTCTCCGACGGCGTCCAGCGCCCGGGACAGCCGCTCCAGAACCCGTACGGACTCCGCGAACCCGGCCGGTCCCAGCTCCTCCGCCAGCCGCCTGGCGAGCTGCGCGTGGGCCGGGCCGATGCGCTGTACGGCGGAGTAGCCCTCCTCGGTCGGGCGGAGCAGCTTGGCGCGGCGGTGGGCCGGATTCGGTACGTACTCGGCGAGGCCCTTGCCGACCAGGAGGTCGGCGATGCGCTGCACGCTCTGCCGGGTGATGCCCATGGCGCGGGCGATGCCGGACACCGGGAGCGGCTCGCGCAGCACGGCGCCGAGCACCTGCCACCAGGCGGCGGTCAGCCCGGCCGGCCGGGCCAGGCGCTCGGCGACCGACAGGAACTGGCCGTTGAGCCGGAACACGCCGAGCGCCGCGCCGGACAGCATCTCCTGCTCGGTCATCTCCCGCCGGGCGCCGTCGTGTTCGGCCGCGTCCCGCTCGGTCATGGGCTGGTCCTTCACGCCGCGGCGCTCATCAGGACGGGGAAGGCGGCGGCGTCCGAGTGTCCGTACAGCCGGAACCAGGCGTCGAGAATGTGCGGTTCCATCACGTCCAGCTCCGCGAGGATCTCCCGGGCGAAGGCCACGGGCTCGGTCGGCCCCGCGGTGATCAGCCCGCGGTCGTTCACCGCGTCGGCGTCGCGGTAGCGCTCGGCCCCCTTGTAGCCGGGCTGCGGGACGAGGTACTCGGGGACGGCGCTGGTGTGGTCGCGGTCGTCGAACAGGCCCTCGCGGGCCAGACCCGCGGTGGCTCCGCAGATCGCGGCGACCGGCACTCCGGCGTCCAGGAACTCCCGCGCCTTGCGGGCGAAGGGCGCGAGGTCGTCGCCGATGAGCCAGAGCTGGGCGCCGGTCAGGATCAGCATCGCGCTGTCCTCGGGCCGCAGGTCGTCGAGGGCGAGATCGGGCTGGATGCGCACGCCGCCGAGTGTGGTGACGGGCTTACCGCCGTCCGCCGAGACCGTGGCGACGGGGATGGGCGCCTTGGGGGCGCGGTGGTACGTCGTGTCGTTGATGTGGGCGGTCGCGTAACCGAACTCCCAGTCGGCGAGGGTGTCGTAGACGGCCACGTGCACGGTCCTGCGGTTCATGGCGCTTCCTCCTTCAGGGGAGCCGGTCAGGCTCCCGATGACAGCATATTGTCAAGAACGCAGCATGCTGTCAATCGCGCGCGCTGGCCCGTTTTTCTCCGCGCAGGACGGGGAGGAAGGCGGGCCCATCAGGGGGAGGAAAGCGGCGCGTTCGCCGGAGGGCCGGAGAGCCGGAAGGCCGGAGGGTCAGTACGGCCTGCGCGGGGCGCGCTGCTCCTGGAGGGAGGTGAGCCGCTGGATGACGGCGAGCGCGAGGATGCCGGCCATCAGCGCCGCGAAGTCGAACAGGATGGTCCAGGCAGTGGCGGCCTTGTAGTCGTCGTTCGTCGTGGCCGCGATCTCCACGAGGGTGGCGAGGAAGCCGGTCACGAACATCGTGCAGTACATCCCCCACCACCAGCTGAGGAGCGAGCGGGACGGGACCGCGGCGGGCCCGCCGTATGGTCCTGGGACGGGGTGCGAGGGGACCACGGCGCTCCAGATGTCGTTCGCCATCTGCTTGGGGAACCACAGCTGCACGATGGGCGTGAACCAGGAACCGACGGCCCAGCCGCGGCTGAACCGCTGGCGGCCCGGGGCGATCAGCTCGGTGTTCACCGCAAGCCGCCGGAACCAGACCAGCCACAGCACGACGGCCGTGAGGGACGTGAGACCGCCGAAGATCCCCACCGCGTCGACCGAGTCTCTCCGGTCGGCGATCTCCCAGCTGAGCCCTCGCTCGTAGGTCCCGTAGAGCGAGAAGCTGAGGAGCAGGTCGATGAGGGCGAAGACGAGCGAGAGCGCGAGGAGGATCGAGAGCGCGGTCGCCAGGCCGCGCAGCGGCTGCCAGACGGCGGGCGGGCGGGGCTGCGGCTGGTACGGGGCGGGCCCCGGCGCGGGTGCGGGCGCGGGGCCGAACGCGGCGGTCCCGTTCCCCCACGGCTGGGCGGTCGCGGCGGGCGGTGGCGGGGTGGAGGGGCCGGGGGCCGGGGTCTTCTTTGTGGAGAAGGCGGCAGCTGGTGGCGGTGGGGTGGACGGCTGCAGCATTGAGCCGGGTGCCGGGCTGGCTGCCGGGTTGGGCGCTGAGCCGGGTGCCGCGCTGGGTGTCGCGCCGGGTGCCGGGCTCGGCGTCGCCTCCGGAGCCCGGCCAAGACCCGTAGCCGGACCGGCAGTTCCCGGAGCAGGCACAGTCGCGGGGGCGGCCGGGGCCGCCCCGGTGCGGGCCAGCCGCGAGGTCTGCGGGTTCTCCGTCTCCAGCAGTTGCAGCGCGTCCCGCCCGAGCCGGGCCAGCAGCCCGCCCGGCAGCCACGGCTCGTCACCGGCCCCGGCCCCGGCCGCGCCGCCGGTCCGCTCCAGCACCTGGTCGACGGTGAGCCGCTGCCCGGGCTCTTTGGCGAGGCAGCCCAGGACCAGGTCCATGAGCCCGTCCGGCAGCCCCGTCAGGTCCGGCTCCTCCTGGGCTATGCGGTACATCAGCGCGTGCAGACCGCTGTTGGCCGTACCGAAGGGCTGGCGCCCGGTGGCCGCGAACGCGAGCACGGAGCCGAGGCAGAAGAGGTCGCTCGCGGTCGTGACGCGCTCGCCGCGCACCTGCTCGGGCGACATGAAGCCGGGCGATCCGACGACCGCGCCCGTCATCGTGAGACCGCCCCCGGCGAGCGTCTCCGTGGCGCGCGCGATGCCGAAGTCGATGACGCGCGGCCCGTCGATGGTGACCAGGATGTTGGAGGGCTTGAGGTCGCGGTGGACGAGGCCCGCGGCGTGGATGTCGCGGAGGGCGTGCGCGAGGCCGTCGGCCAGGATGCGTACGGAGTGCTCCGGCAGCGGCCCGAAGTCCTCGGCGACGACGGACTGCAAGGAGGGACCGCCGATGTAGCCGGTGGCCACCCAGGGGGTGTCCGCCTCGGTGTCGGCGTCCAGCACGGGCGCGGTCCACCGGCCGCCGACCCGCCGCGCCGCCTCCACCTCGTGCGCGAACCGCCGCCGGAAGTCGGACTGCCGGGCCAGCTCGGCCTGGACGAGCTTGACCGCGACCGTACGGCCGCGCTCCGACCGCGCCAGGTACACGCACCCCATGCCACCGGCGCCCAGCCTGCCGAGCAGCCGGTACGCGCCGATCCATTGCGGATCCTCGGCTCGCAGCTCTTCCATGCCGGTGGTCTCCCCCGATTTCGCCGTTTGCGGTGCGACAGAGGATAGAGGCCCCTGGGAGACGGGTTCTCCGCGCTTCGGTAGCAGCTTGGTGACGGCCGCAACGTGACGTCGTCATTCCGGCACCGCCCACGCGGTGTATATGTCGCTGACGACATATACCGTGCTGGTGTGGAGCAGCTGTACGCGATCGACATCGAGCCGGAGGTGCGGGCCTGGCTGGAGTCCCTGCCTGCCAAGCACTTCCTCAAGGTCGACGAGTACGTGGGTCTGCTCGCCGAACGCGCGGCAACGCTCGGGGAACCGTACGCTCGCCACCTCGGCGACGGCGTGCGTGAGCTGCGCCCGACGCTCGACGGGGCGGCGATGCGCATCACGTACTGGCTGACCCCCGAACCGCACGGCGGTGCTGCTGACGGTGTTCCGCAAGACGAAGATGCGTGAGGGCGCCGAGGTCGAACGGGCCAAGCTTGCGCAGAAGACCTGTGCGGCCGAACACGGCCCGGCACACGAAAAGTTCCTGCGGATCATCGAGGAAGGAGAGGTCTGATGATGAGCCACAGCCGATGGAAGACCCTGCGGGAGCGCAAGCTCGCCGAGGGCTTCACCGAGCCGGGCGGCGTCGCCGAGGCCCGCCACGAAATCCGGCTGTCCATGGCGCTCGCCCAGGCCGTCTACGACCGCCGCTCCGAGCTCGGGCTGACCCAGACCGAACTCGCCGAGCGCGCCGGCCTCACCCAGGCGAAGATCTCCCGCATCGAGGGCTCCGACACCATGCCTACCTTGCCGCTGCTCGCCAAGCTCGCCCGTGCGCTGGATGCTTCCCTCAACATCGCCCTCGACGACGACAACACCCAGGTCACCTTCACCGCGCACGAGACCGATGCCGCCTGAGCACCGACGCCGCCCGGCGACCCGACAGGGTGCCGGGGGGCGTGGCCGAAGCCATACACGATGACGGTGTCGGCCGCGGTACGCCGCTCCTTACGCTGAGCCGCATGACCCCTCATGCAGATCCCCAGGCCGGGAAGGCCGTCAAGGCCGCCGACCGCGCCCACGTCTTCCACTCCTGGTCCGCGCAGGGACTCATCGACCCCCTGGCCGTGGCCGGTGCGGAAGGCTCGTACTTCTGGGACTACGACGGCAACCGCTACCTCGACTTCTCCTCCCAGCTGGTCAACACCAACATCGGCCACCAGCACCCGAAGGTCGTCGCCGCCATTCAGGAGCAGGCCGCCAGGCTGTGCACCATCGCGCCCGGCTTCGCCGTGGACGTACGGTCCGAGGCCGCGCGCCTCATCGCCGAGCGCACGCCCGGCGACCTCGACAAGATCTTCTTCACCAACGGCGGCGCGGAGGCGGTCGAGAACGCGGTGCGGATGGCCCGCCTCCACACCGGCCGTCAGAAGGTGCTGTCGGCCTACCGCTCGTACCACGGGGCCACCGCCGCCGCGATCAACCTGACCGGCGACCCGCGCCGCTGGCCCTCCGACACCGCCTCGGCCGGTGTCGTGCACTTCTGGGGTCCGCATCTCTACCGCTCGAACTTCCACGCCACGACCGAGGCCGAGGAGTGCGAGCGCGCGCTGCTCCACCTCGAGCAGACCATCGCCTTCGAAGGCCCGCAGACGGTCGCGGCGATCATCCTGGAGACGATCGTCGGCACGGCGGGCGTGCTCGTGCCCCCGCCCGGCTACCTCGCCGGGGTCCGCGAGATCTGCGACCGCCACGGCATCGTCTTCATCCTCGACGAGGTCATGGCGGGCTTCGGCCGTACGGGACGCTGGTTCGCCGCCGACCACTTCGGCGTCGTCCCCGACCTGCTCACCTTCGCCAAGGGCGTCAACTCCGGCTATGTGCCGCTCGGTGGCGTCGCGATCTCCGCGGAGATCGCCGCGACCTTCGACCAGCGGCCGTACCCGGGCGGCCTGACGTACTCGGGGCACCCGCTGGCCTGCGCCTCGGCCGTCGCGACGCTCAACGCGATGGAGGAGGAGCGGATCGTCGAGAACGCGGACCGCATCGGCGAGAGGGTCCTCGGCCCCGGCCTGCGCGAACTCGCGGAGCACCACCCGTCGGTGGGCGAGGTGCGCGGCCTCGGCGTCTTCTGGGCGCTCGACCTGGTCAGGAACAAGGAGACCCACGAGCCGCTGGTCCCGTACAACGCGGGGGGCGAGGCGAACGCGCCCATGGCGGCCTTCGCCACCGCCTGCAAGGCGAAGGGCCTCTGGCCCTTCGTCAACATGAACCGCACGCACGTGGTCCCGCCCTGCACGGTCACCGAGGCCGAGGCCAAGGAGGGCCTGGCGATCCTGGACGAGGCCCTGTCGGTGGCGGACACCCACACGACGGCCTGAGTTCGGGGGCGGAGCCCTCAGTGCGGCGCCCCCAGTCGTGGCGCCCCTATCGGTTTGTGGGCATTTGTTCCGCACCGCGGAACGGCGGCACAAACAGCCATCGGTGTCAGGGGCCGTCCGGCGCGGCAGCGCATAGGGTGTGCCCGCGGGCCGACCCCCACCTGCGGGCCCGCGGAAGGAGGCGGTCGGATGCGGGGCACGGGCAGTGGCCGCGACCACCACGGCGGCAGCGGAGACCGTTCGGCGGTCACCCGCAACACCCTGCGCCAGCAGATCGCCGAGGCGCTCCGGGACGAGATCCTCGCCGGCCGCCTCCCGGCCGGCCGGCACGTCACCGTCAAGGAGATCGCCGACCAGTACGGCGTCTCCGCCACCCCCGTCCGCGAGGCACTCGTCGACCTCGCCGCCCAGGGCCTGGTCGACATGGAGCACCACCGCGGCTTCCAGGTGCACCCGTTCACCCTCGACGACTTCCGCAGCATGGTCGAGGCCCGCGCCCTCGTCATCGACGGCATCTTCCGGAGCGACCCCGAGCGCCTTCAGGGACCGACCGGCCGCGCCCTCGCCTCCGTACGGCGCAGGGCCGAGGAGGCCGGGCGGGCGTCCAGGGCCGGGGACCTGGACATCCTCATCGGGTACGACCTGCGGTTCTGGCGCGAACTCGGCTCCCTCCTCGGAAACCCGTACATCTCCGACTTTCTGGACCGTCTGCGCGTGCAGTGCTGGGCGTTCGCCGTGCCGTACCTGCGCCGCGAGCCCGACCTCAAGGGGCGGCTGTGGAACGGGCACAACGCGCTCGTCGACGCGGTGGAGCAGCGCGACCCGGCCGCCGTTCAGCGCCTGATCGCGGACTACAACGACCACTCGCTCCAGCTCCTCGAGAAGGTGATGCACGACGGCTGACCGCCGGCGTCGAACGAGCCCGGCCCAAGGCCCGTACAACCAGCGGGCGCCGGTCGGGCCGCCGGGGGGCCGGTACCGTACACACGGTCGACCACGAAGGGGGAAGGCAAGGCATGGACGCCGTACACCGGGCGGCGCTGCCCGCGCCCAGGCCGCAGCCCCATGCCGAGGCGGATACAGCCGTCATCGACCTGTCGGTGGTCATCCCGGCCTACAACGAGGAACAGCGGCTGCGCCCCGGCATGGATGAGGTGTGCCGCTATCTGCGCACCACGTGCCGCCGCTGGGAGCTGATCGTCGTCGACGACGGCTCCACCGACCGCACCGCGGAGGTCGCCGCTGAGGCCGCGGCCGCCGAGCCCCGCATCCGGCTGCTGCGCGCCCCGGCCAACCGCGGCAAGGGCCATGCCGTACGGATCGGGATCCGGGCCTCGCGCGGCCGCCGCGTGCTGTTCTGCGACGCCGACGCCGCCACGCCCATCGAGGAGTTGGCCCAGCTGCACGACCGCCTCGACGACGGCTACGCCGCGGCGATCGGCTCCCGCGCCCGCCCCGGCGCGCGCATCGAGGTCCGCCAGCACGCGCTGCGCGAGCTGCTGGGCAAGGCGGGCAACCGGCTCATCCAGGCCGTGGCGGTGCCCGGGATACGCGACACCCAGTGCGGCTTCAAGCTCTTCGACGGCGACAAGGCGCGCAGGGCCTTCGCCCTGGCCCGTACGGACGGCTGGGGCTTCGACGTCGAGATACTGCGGATCTTCCACGCCAACGGCTGGCCGATAGCCGAGGTCCCAGTGCGCTGGTCGCACCAGCCGGGGTCCAAGGTCGGCCCCTTCGACTACGCCAAGGTGCTGGCCGAGATCGTGCGGGTCCGCCTGCGGGGCGAAACGAGGACGAAGTGACGGCGGACGCGAACACCACGCAGCCGGCGGACCGTACGGATCGCGGGGGCGGAACGGACCGTACGGGTGCGGGAGCGGCGGGAGCGCCCGAAACGGCGGGAGCGCCGGAACCGGCCGCGACCTCCGGCCGGCCCCGGCGTCGGCGCATACGCCCCGCCGTCCTCGCCGTACCGGCCGGCTACCTCCTCGCCGCCCTCCTCCTGTACGTCAACCTGTGGGCCGACCTCGACCGCGCCTACCTCGTCGACAGCATGCGCGACCAGAACCAGTGGGAGTGGTTCTTCGCGGTCACCGGGCACAACGTCCTGCACGCCGACAGCCCGCTCTTCACGACCCTGCAGAACTTCCCGCTGGGCGTGAACCTGATGGCCAACACCGTCATGCTCGGGCTCTCCGTCCCCCTCGCCCCCGTCACCGCTCTCTTCGGCCCGACCGTGACCTGGGCCGTCGTCCTCACCGGCGGCCTCGCGGCGACCGCCACCGCCTGGTACTGGCTGATCCGCAAGCACCTCACAGGGAACCGGGGCGCCGCCGCCCTCGGCGGTGCCTTCAGCGCCTTCGCGCCGCCGATGATCTCGCACGCCAACGCCCACCCCAACCTGGTGGTGCTGTTCGTGATCCCGCTGATCATCGACCGGGCGCTGCGGATCGCCCAGGGACGCAGGGCCGTACGCGACGGTGCCGTCCTCGGCCTGCTGCTCGCCTGGCAGATCTTCCTCGGCGAGGAGACGCTGCTGCTCGCCGCGACCGGCATGGTCGCTTTCGCGGTCGGCTACGCGTGCGTGCGCCCGGCCGTCGCGCGCGCCGCCGTACTGCCCCTGCTGCGCGGGCTCGCGGTCGGCGCCGCGGTCTGCCTGCCGCTGGTCGCGTACCCGCTGTACTGGCAGTTCTTCGGCGACCAGAGCTACAAGAGCATCCTGCACGGCCCGACGGGCAACCCGCCCCGCGCGCTCGTCGAGTTCTCGTCACGCGCCTTCGCGGGCGACCCGGACCGGGCCGCCGCGCTGGCCCTCAACCCGACCGAGCAGAACGCCTTCTACGGCTGGCCGCTGGTCTCCCTGCTGCTCGTCCTCGCCGTCGTCCTCTGGGACCGGGCCGCCGTACGCGCCCTGACCTGGACGGCCGCCTTCGCCGCGCTGCTGTCGCTCGGCGCGCGGATCCCGCTGCCGGGGACGGACGCCACCACGCCCGGGCCCTGGTGGGTCTTCGACCGGCTGCCGCTGTTCGAGTCGGTCATCGAGTCGCGGTACGCGATGGTGTGCGCCCCGGCGATCGGCATGCTGCTCGCTCTGGCGTGGGCGACGGTCGCGGAGTCGGCGGCCGAGACACGCGCGCGTGGGGAGGGCGAGGAACTGGACCGGCGGCACCGGGCCCTCGTCATCCGGGTGGCGGGCTGCCTGGCCCTCGGTGCGGCCCTGCTGCCCATCACCCCCAAGCCGCTGGAGACCGTCGAGCGGCCCGCCGTGCCCCGGCTCGTCGCCGACGGCACCTGGCGCTCGTATGTCGAACCCGGCCAGTCCCTCGTCCCCGTCCCGCTGCCGTCGCCGGCCGAGGCGAGCGCGCTGAAGTGGCAGATCGACGCGGACTTCGGATTCCCGCTGCCCGGCGGCTACTTCAACGGGCCCTGGGGACCCGACCGGCTCGGCATCTACGGTGCCCCGCCCCGCCCCACCAACGACCTCCTGCGCGACGTCCGGTACTCGGGGCGCATCCCGTACATCGGCCCCGACCAGCAGCAGGCCGCCCGCAAGGACCTCGGATTCTGGCGGGCGGGCGCGGTGGTGCTCGCGCAGCAGCCGAACGACCAGGCGCTGCGGATCACCCTGGAGCGGCTGCTGGGGCAGCCGGGCCGGCGGGTGGGTGACGCATGGCTGTGGGACGTCGGCTGACTGTGGGACGCCCGGCTGACGCAGGGTGCGTGGGGCAACTACTCTGGCCCGAAGATCGCACTAACGCGACGGACCGAGCGACCGAGAGAGCGACCGAGAGTGAGCGCCTGTGGCCTGTGACCTGTGGCTGGTCCCCCTCGTCGATGTGCTGTGCCACAGCCCCGACAATCCGTTCGCCGACGAACTCGCGACCTACAACCAAGCCCTGAACGACGCGGGTCTGCCGCCCGTTCCGGTCTTCGGCTACATGCCGGGCCTGTCCGGCGACGTCGCCCCGGTCGCCGGTTTCGACTACGACGCGCTGCACTTCCTGCGCCGGGCCTACCTGCTGCAGATCTGCGGGCTCCCCGTGACCCCGGTCGACGAACTGGGCGGGGACTACGAGGAGTTGCTGGAGATGTTCGAGGCCACGGCGCAGCAGTCCCACCTGGTCTGGCACTACGACCACGCGGGCGCGTACGTGCCGGTGGACTTCGGGCAGCCGCTGACGAACGAGGAACTCATGGTGGGCGGCGGGCCGTTGGGGTCCAGCAACGGGCTGCTGCGCGAACTGGAGGCGGTGGCCCCGTCGATCGGGCTCGACCCGTCCAACCCGCCCGCGGCCCCCGCCGCGCCGGCCCGCCCCACGTCCCTGGAGGAGCCCGCGGCCACGGCCCCGTACGACGAAAGCCCGTACGCGCGGGAGCGGCACGTCTGGCTGGGGCTGCACGCGGCGGCGACGCGCAGCCTGGGCCAGGGATCGATGATCGTCTTCAGCTGAGAGCGGGAGGGCCGGGCTGAGAGTGGGTCCTGGCTGAGAGCGGGAGGGGCCGGGGGGCGGCCCCGGCTCAGCGAGGGGACTCGGTCCGCGAGGGGACTCGGCTCAGCGAGGGGACTCGGGAGGCCGCTGGCGCGGCATGTTGGGGCGGGCGCCGGGCGGCGGGACGGGGTGACGGCTCACCGGCGGCTGCCCGTTCTGCTCGGGCCGCGCCACCCACGGCACGAGCGACTGGGTGACCAGCGGCGTCGGGCCCGCCCGGAACTCGACCATCCAGTCCGCGGTCTCGGACCGTACGAGCTCCGACACGTCCTCCGAGAAGCGCCGCAGTACGGTCAGACAGCGCTCGGCGGCCTCACTCGCGGTGCCCTCCGTCGGGCCGAGTACCTCCCGTACGCTTTCCGACGCCCAGTCGAACTGCAGCGCCTCCAGGCGCCGCTGCACCGCCTGGGCCGTCGCCAGGTCGCGCATCCAGCCGGACGTCAGCCCGAAGAAGCGGTCGCAGCCGGTGCACACGGCGGCGAGGAGGAGGGCGAAGAAGCCCCAGCCGGTTCCGTCGTCGAGGACTCCGGTCAGGTCGAGCAGCGGCAGCGCGACGCCCACGGAGCCGGTGACGGCGGTGGCGAGGCGCAGCGCCCGGGCCCCGCGCCGCTTCCACTGACGGTCGGCGAGGTACCAGTCGACGGTGCCGAGCGCCCGGTTCTCGACCCACAGGTACAGCTCTTCGAGGCGCTCTGCGGGCTCACCCCAGTCGCCGAGCGGGAAGGGCCGACCGAGCAGGTCGCCCTGCCCCTTCCCGCCCTCCTCCCGAGGAGGCCCCTCGGGCTGCATCTCCGGCTGGCTCACCCGTGTGCTCCCTCTGCGATGGCGATGCAATGCGAATCCGATCCGATGCGGCGCGATGCGATCCGTTGCTGTGCGGTGCGGTGGTTCGGTGGTGCGGTGGTGCTGTGACGTGCGGTGCGGTGCCGTCGCGTGGGGTCTCCGGCCTCCGGCCTGCGGTACCCACGTGACGCCTGATGCGCTGCGCGGCCCTCCTTCCTACCGCCGAAAGGCTGGCTTCGCGGCCAAGATCGCAAGATTTCCGCCCAGAAGTGGTGAGCCCTCCTGTATAGGCAGCTCCGAAACCTCACTCGAAAGAGTGCCCCCGCACCTACCGCCTGTTGATCACCAACTAGGGGAGGCCCGGCCGCCCCGCCGCGGCCCCTCACCCACCGCGCGGCATCCTCCGCCCCGCCCGCGGCGTCTCCCGGCCCGGACCTGTCGTGTCTCCCGCTCTGGGCCCGCTGCGGGGCCTTCCCGCCCTGGGCCTGCTGCGGGGCGTCCCGGCCCCGCGCCCGCCGCGCGGCATTCCCACCCGCCCCTCCTTTCAAGGGCGGGCGGGTGAGAAACCCGGCGCGAAGGGCCGGGGGCCGGGCGTCCGGGCCGGGCCCGGGAGGGCGGTCCGGAGGGGCGGCCGGGCGCGGCGCGGGCGCGGGCGTCTACCCTGAAGCCCGTGAAGGTCCTCGTCATCGGCGGCGGCGCCCGCGAACACGCCCTGTGCCGCTCCCTCTCCCTCGACCCCGACGTCACCGCGCTCCACTGCGCCCCCGGCAACGCCGGCATCGCCGATGTCGCCGAGCTGCACCGCGTGGACGCGCTCGACGGCCCCGCCGTGGCCGGCCTCGCGGCCGACCTCGCCGCCGACCTGGTGGTCGTGGGCCCCGAGGCGCCGCTCGTCGCCGGTGTCGCGGACGCCGTCCGCGCCCGCGGCATCCCGGTCTTCGGCCCCTCCGCCGAGGCGGCGCGGCTCGAGGGCTCCAAGGCCTTCGCCAAGGACGTCATGGCCGCGGCCAACGTCCCCACCGCCCGCTCGTACGTCTGCACCACCCCGGAGGAGATCGACGAGGCCCTGGACGCGTTCGGGGCCCCGTACGTGGTCAAGGACGACGGCCTGGCGGCGGGCAAGGGCGTCGTCGTCACGGACGACCTGGAGATGGCCCGGCGGCACGCGCGCGCGTGCGAGCGCGTGGTCATCGAGGAGTTCCTGGACGGCCCCGAGGTGTCGCTCTTCGCCGTGACCGACGGCCAGACGGTCGTACCGCTGCAGCCCGCCCAGGACTTCAAGCGGGCCTACGACGCCGACCAGGGCCCGAACACCGGCGGCATGGGCGCGTACTCCCCGCTGCCCTGGGCGGACCCGAAGCTGGCCGACGAGGTCCTGGAGACCGTCCTCCAGCCGACCGTGGACGAGCTCCACCGCCGCGGCACGCCGTTCTCCGGCCTGCTGTACGCCGGTCTTGCGATCACGTCCCGGGGCGTGCGGGTCATCGAGTTCAACGCGCGCTTCGGCGACCCGGAGACCCAGGTCGTTCTGGCACGGCTCAAGACGCCTCTGTCGGGGCTGCTGTACGCCGCGGCGACGGGCTCGCTCGCGACTTTCCCGCCTCTCCGCTGGAGCGACGGCGCGGCGGTCACGGTCGTCATCGCCTCCCACAACTACCCGGGGACGCCGCGCACGGGCGACCCGATCGAGGGCCTCGAGGACGCCGCGCGGCAGGACGAGCACGCGTACGTGCTGCACGCGGGCACCAAGCGGGGCGCCTCCGGCGAGGTGCTGAGCGCGGGCGGCCGCGTCCTCTCGGTCACGGCCACGGGCCCCGACCTCTCGACGGCCCGCACCCGCGCGTACGGCGTGGTCTCCCACATCCACCTGGCCGACTCCCACCACCGCACCGACATCGCCGCCGCAGCCGCCGAGTCCTGACCCCGCGCCCCGCCGGGACTGCCGCGAAAGGCACGGAACCGGGCCGATGCCCGCCGCCACACGGGCCCACCCGCCGGGCTACCACGGCGCCGCGGCAGCCCGGTGGGAGCCCGGCGCAGCCCGGCCCGCGGCGGGCGCGCGGCCGTGGCGTGGGCTGCGCGCCCTGCGTCAGCGGGGCGGGTGCGGTGATGGCGGGTCGCCGACTGGACCTGAGCTGCAGATTTCCGCGCCGGGGGCCGGGCCCGGTGAAGCGCGCCGGACCGGCTGGCGCCTGGCTGACCGCGCGGCGCTCGCAGCCTTCGCGCAACGCCACACCCCGCGCCGCCTGGCCCGCGGCAGGCGCGCGGCCGTGGCGTGGGCTGCGCGCCTTGCGTCAGCGGGACCCGGGCCGCGGCGCGGTGGGGTGTCGACTGGGGCTGGAGCCGCAGGTTCCGGACAGGGCGGACGGGGCCTCGGCGCGTCGAAGGCCAAGCGCAGCGGAACCGGCTTTGACCAAAGCCATTCCATCGAGTGACCGCTGCGTCATACGGCTGACGCACGCGAACCCCCCAACTAGGGTTCCGCGCAGGCGGAGCCCCACGGTCTCCGCCGCATGTCCGGCCGCACGTCCAGCCGCGCGTCCGGCAACTGGCCCACCGACATTGCGATGTCGGTGCCCGGTGCCACAGTGGGGGAAAGCGGGCAAGCCGCAAGAGGCAGTAGCCAGTGAGCCAGAAGCCAGCAGGGGGTGACTTCCGATCGTTTCCGAGCCGTCCGGCGCCGAGCCGGGCTTGCACTTCGCGCGCTCCGGCGCCCTCGCCGTGCTGCGCACGCGCGGGGCCGCGCTGGCCGTCGCCCTGCTGCCCACGGCAGTCGCCGTCGTGCTGCTCGTCGCCGACGCCACGGGCCGGATCGGCGGCTCCGGATGGGACGCGGTCCGCTGGACTTTCGTGGCGGTGGCCGCCGTCGTACTCCTGCTGGCCGCGGCAATCGCGGCCGTCGTCGTCAAGGCCAGGCCCGCGGTCAGCCCCACGGTGCCGATCCCGGAGGAGGCCGCGCCGGACCTCTACCGCCTCGTACGCGATCTCGCCGACCGCCTCGACGTCCCCGCGCCGTCCGCGATAGCGCTCACCCCCGACTGCGACAGCTGGCTGGAGGACCGCACCCACCCGGCGACCGCGCAGCCGCCCGACCCCGCCCGCGCGGCCACGGCGACCCCGGCGGGCCAGGCCCGGTCGGCTCCTGCCGAGGGCAAGCGGCGCGGGCAAGGAGCGCCGGTCCTGGTCATCGGGTCGCCGTTCCTGTGGTGGATGCGGGTGGCCGAGCTGCGGGCCATACTCGCGCCGGTCGTCGCCGGGACCGGGCCCTCCGCGCACCCGGATATAGCGGCGGCCCGCCGCTTCGTACGGGGCCTGGACGCCGCCGTCGCCGTCGCGGCCCGCCGCCCGCACCTGGCCTTCGTCGGCTGGACCGCCCGGCTGCTCCTGCGCGGCTGCCGGGACCACGCGGCCGAGATGGAGCGGGGCGTCGCCGCGGCCGCGTCCGCCCGTGCACAGGCTGTGGACTACGGCCTGCGGATCGTCGCCCAGGAACAGGTCGGCCTGGCCTACGCGGGCTGGGACCGGCTGCTGACCAGGGTGGCGCTGCCCGCCTGGCGGATGGGGCGCTGGCCGTCCCGCCTCGACGCCGGCGTGGTGTCGGCGCTCACCGAGCTGTCCCGCCGCGACCGGCTCGCCGAGGGCTTCGCCACTCGGCTGGGAGAGCGGCCCGCGTGCGACCTCCTTGAGGAGCCAGGCCTGGTCGACGAGGCGGCATCGCTGCTCGCGGCCCGCCTCTTCCACGGTGGCCCGGCGACCCCTGGACCGGACTGGTCCCCGGTCGACTGGGCGACGTACCCGGAAGAAGTCGTGGACCGTAAGTGGCGCCGCGAGGCCGCCCGTCTCCACCGCATCCTCGACGAACTCCCCCCACAGCCCCGCGCACGGCCCCACGGGCCCACCGAAACGGCCGCCACCGCATCGTCGAAGCCCTCGAATCCCTCGAAGCCCTCGAATCCACCGCATCCCTTGAATCCGTCGCATCCCTCCAAACCGACGAACGGGCCCGCCGATACCGGCGCGCTCTCGGGCGGGGCGGCGGAGCCCCCACCGCGTACGCGGGAGGTACCCGCCGATGTGGCGGGTCAGGCCGCTCTGGACGGGAGCGCCGGGACCACGGGTGCTGCCCTGGGCGCGGAAGCCGGTGACGCCCGGGAGCCCGACCCGGCCGACCCCGCTACTCGGACCAACCCGGCAGCCGGGCACGTCGCCTCCAGCGGTTCCAGCGGTTCCAGCGCCCCCAGCGGCGAGCCGCCCGCGGCGCCGACTCTCGCGCGCGTCGTCGACCGGCTCGCGTCCGCCGACCGGGTCCGGCTGGGGGAGAAGCTGGCCGCGCGGCTCAGCGAGGAAGTGGCCCGCGAGGAGGCGGCGGCCCGCGCGGCCGCGGCCCCGCCAGGCGCGTCAGGCACCGAAGGAGCCGAGGGCGCCAACGGGCATGACGCCGAAGCCATGGACTCCGCCCTGTGGAGCGACACGGCCGCGTCCGTCCCGCTCTTCCCCGTACAGGCCCCGCGTACGGGCCGGGAGTTGCTCGCCGACCACATCACCGCCATGGTCTGCTGCGCGGCCGTGGACACCGCAGGGGCGGCGCCCGGTCTCGACTGGCTGGACGGGCCCGTGCTGCTCGTCGCGGGCAAGCGCGGTGCGGACCTCGGCACACCCGTGCTGAACCTGCTCGAGGACGGCGACCCTGGACCGCTCCGCGACTGGCTCACCGCCGCCGGCGTACGCCCGGAGAAGCCCGTCCGCCTGGTCTAGCTCCGGGCCGAGGTCGGCTCCGGTCCAGCCACCCGAGCAAATACCCCCGCCCCACCCCAGCCCCGAACCGGCCTTCAACCCAGCCCCATGACCAGCCGCCGTATCCCAGCCACCCAGCCATTCAGCCACCCATCCACCCCATAAAATCCGGGCAGTTCACCACGACCATCGCATTTCCACCACTTGATCACGCCGCGACATCCACCGCTCCTCAATGAATCGCCACGAACAGTTACGGACACACCGCTGAGTGTGATGTGCTTAACCGGTCAGGGGAGCATCAGGTCCGGGAGGGATCGTTCGTGAGTACGGACAAGATCCGCCGCTGGGAGTCGGGAGCGCTCGCACACGCCGTCTCGGACCCCTTCGGCCAGGGCCCGGTGCCCTGGCTGCGCGGCAGCGAGAACTACTTCGACGACACCGGCCACGTCGTGCCCTGGTACGTCGACCCGGCCGTCGCCGCGGATCCCGGCATCGCCGATCCCGCCGCCCCGGACCGAGCCGACCGGGGCGACCGAGGCGCCGCCAACTCCGGCGTCCCCGCCCCCCGCAGGTCCGGAGCCCGCTGCGCCCCGGCCCACGGCCCCCGCACCGCCGACGATGTCCACCGCCAGATCAAGGGCTTCGCCTCCACCGGAGCCGTCGCCCCGGGCGAGGCCATCGACTTCCGCATCACCGTCGACCCGCCCCAGCAGTTCTCCGTCGACATCTACCGGATCGGCCACTACGGGGGCGACGGTGCCGCGAAGATCACCACGAGCCCTCGGCTCTCCGGCATCGTCCAGCCCGCCCCGCTCACCGCCGACCGCACCGTCTCGTGCCACCACTGGTGGCTGTCCTGGCGCCTCCAGGTCCCCACGTACTGGAGCGAAGGGGCGTACGTCGCCGTGCTCACCACCGCCGACGGCTACCGCAGCCACATCCCCTTCACCGTCCGCGACACCCTCCCGCCCGTCGCCCACCACCAGCCTTCCCACGAGGCTCTGCACGCCGCCCCGCCCGCTGCCGACCTGCTCCTCCTGCTCCCCGACATCACCTGGCAGGCGTACAACCTCTACCCCGAGGACGGCCGCACCGGCGCCAGCCTCTACCACGCCTGGGACGACGAGGGCCGCCTGCTCGGCGAGGAGGACGCGGCCGTCACCGTCTCCTTCGACCGCCCCTACGCGGGCGCCGGCCTCCCCCTCCACGTCGGCCACGCCTACGACTTCGTCCGCTTTGCTGAGCGCTACGGCTACGACGTCGCGTACGCCGACACCCGCGACCTGCACGCCGGGCGCATCGACCCGACCCGCTACCGCGGCCTCGTCTTCCCCGGCCACGACGAGTACTGGTCGGTCCCCATGCGCCGCACCGTCGAGCTGGCCCGCGACACCGGCACGTCCCTCGTCTTCCTCTCCGCCAACACCATGTACTGGCAGGCCGAGCTGGCCGCGTCCCCGTCCGGCGCCCCCGACCGCCTCCTCAGCTGCCGCAAGCGCCGCGGCCCGGGCAAACCCGCGCTCTGGCGCGAGCTGGGGCGGCCGGAGCAGCTCCTGCTCGGCATCCAGTACGCGGGCGCGGTCCCCGAACCCAGCCCGATGGTGGTCCGCAACGCCGACCACTGGCTGTGGGAGGCGACCGGCGCGGCCGAGGGCGACGAGCTGCCCGGCCTCGTCGCGGGCGAGGCCGACCGCTACTTCCCCCGCACACCCCTGCCGGACCACACCCGCCGCATCCTGCTCGCCCACTCCCCGTACAAGGACACCGAGGGCGACACCCGCCACCAGGAGACGTCCCTCTACCGGGCCCCCAGCGGCGCGTTCGTCTTCGCCTCCGGCACCTTCGCCTGGTCGCCCGCGCTGGACCGGCCCGGCCATGTCGACGCCCGGGTCCAGCGGGCCACCGCCAACCTCCTCGACCGCATCTGCAAGCGCGACTGACGCTGAAGGACCCTGGAAGGGAGGAACCGCGTCCGGTACGGGAGAATCGGAACGGACTCCTGGATCGATCTACGCGGAGGCAGCGTGTCCGGATTCGTGGAAAAGCCCGAGCCAGCTCAGGTGCCCGGTCTGGTGCATCTGCACACCGGCAAGGTGCGTGACCTGTATCAGAACGGGTCGGGCGACCTCGTGATGGTCGCCAGCGACCGCATCTCCGCCTACGACTGGGTGCTGCCCACCGAGATCCCGGACAAGGGGCGCGTCCTCACGCAGCTGTCCCTGTGGTGGTTCGACCGCATCTCGGATCTGATCCCCCACCACGTCCTCAGCACCGACCTCCCCGAGGGCGCCCCCGCCGACTGGGCCGGCCGCACCCTCGTCTGCAAGTCGCTGAGCATGGTCCCCGTCGAGTGCGTCGCCCGCGGCTACCTCACCGGCTCCGGCCTCGCCGAGTACGAGGAGAGCCGTACGGTCTGCGGTCTCGCCCTCCCCGAGGGCCTGGCCGACGGCTCCGAACTGCCCGCCCCGATCTTCACCCCGGCCACCAAGGCCGCGGTCGGCGACCACGACGAGAACGTGTCGTACGAGGAAGTCGCCCGCCAGGTCGGCGCCGACACCGCCGCCCAGCTGCGGCAGGCCACCCTCGCCCTCTACAGCCGGGCCCGCGACCTCGCCCGCGACCGCGGGATCATCCTCGCCGACACGAAGTTCGAGTTCGGCTTCGACGGCGAGACCCTGGTCGTCGCGGACGAGGTGCTGACCCCGGACTCCTCGCGCTTCTGGCCCGCCGACGCCTGGGAACCGGGCCACCCGCAGCCGTCCTTCGACAAGCAGTACGTCCGCGACTGGCTGACCTCGCCCGCCTCGGGCTGGGACCGCCGCAGCGAACAGCCGCCGCCCGCGCTGCCCGCGGAGATCGTCGAACGGACCAGCGCCAAGTACGTGGAGGCGTACGAGCGACTGACCGGCACGCCCTGGTCGTAACCCCGCCCTACGCCCCCATGGAGCGGCTGCCCACGCAGAAGGCCCCGGTCGTGATGACCGGGGCCTTTTCCTCTGGAGCGGACGACGAGATTCGAACTCGCGACCCTCACCTTGGCAAGGTGATGCTCTACCAACTGAGCCACGTCCGCATGCCGCGTTGCGGAGGCAACTATAGCCAACCTCGCTCACGTGCGATGCGCACCGCCGCATGGCGGTTCTCCGCGGAGAGCTTCGCGGCCGCGGAGGAGAGGTAGTTGCGAACGGTGCCCTGGGAGAGCACGGCCCGCTGCGCGATCTCCGCGACGCGCGCGCCATCGGCCGCCAGCTCGAGCACTTCGGCCTCGCGGGCGGTGAGCGGGGAGTCCCCGACGCTGATGGCGTCCGCCGCCAACTCCGGGTCCACGTAACGGTTTCCTTTGTGCACCGTGCGGATGATCTCGGCGAGCCGCTGCGCCGAGACGGTTTTCGGTACGAACCCGCGGACTCCGGCCGCCAGCGCCCGCTTCAGATGCCCGGGCCTGCCGTGGCTGGTCACGATCATTGTCCGGCAGCCGGGCAGCTCGGCCCGCAGTGATGTTGCCACCGACACACCGTCCGCCCCCGGCATCTGCAGGTCCAGCACCGCCACGTCAGGGCGGTGCGCCCGGGCCATCGCCACCGCCTCGGGCCCGGATGCGGCCTCGGCGACGACCAGCAGATCGTCCTCCAGCGCCAGCAGCGCGGCGAGCGCCCCGCGAATGAGGTGCTCGTCATCGGCGAGCAACACCCGTACGCGTGCCGCTGACGCCTGGGGGGAGCCGTGCTCGACGCTCATCACGCTCCCGCCGGTCCGCGGCCGGAACTCCGCCCCCGATGCCGCCGAGAGTCGCCCGCGCTCTCCGCGGGCAGGCCCTCGGCGCGCTCCTCCCAGTCACCCGCTTCCCCTCCCGCTCGCCCTGGGGCGAGTCCGGCGGAGGGTCCTTCCCCGCAGTGGCCCCTAGCGGCTCCGCCCGCAGGCGCCCCTTCCCGGCTGCGGACGATATGCGGCTCCGGCACGCGGGGGGCTTTGCGACCTGGGCGGCGGTCGGGTTGAAGGGCGGAGCCCCCTTCAGGGGCGGGTAGGCGGGAAGCCCCCGCGCGCAGCGCAGGGAGGAAATCGGACACCCCGCCGGGCAGCGGGATCTCTGCGGTCAGGCGGAACGTGCCATCCGGATGCGGCCCGGCGGCCAACGTGCCGCCAAGCGCGGTCAACCGCTCACGCAAGCCCGCAAGCCCCGCGCCTCCACGGCCCGGCGCGGTGCCCGGCGCGCCGTCGTTCTCCACCACCAGCACCGCGCGCCCGGCGCCGCCCGCGCCCGCGTCCAGCCGAATCGCGCAGCGCCGAGCGTCCCCGTGCCGCAGCACATTGGTCGCGGCCTCGCGCACCACCCACCCCAGCGCCGACTGCACCTCAGTCGGCAGGCGCGAGCCGTCGTCGCCCTCGACGCGGCAGGCGACCCCCGCGGCCCTCAGCACGGACCGGGCACCCGCCAACTCCACGTCAAGGTCCGCCTCCCGGTAGCCCCGTACGACATCACGCACCTCGCGCTGCGACTCCTGCGCGATCCGCTGCACCTCGATCATCTGCTCCACCGCCTCCGGCCGCCCCCGCCGGGCGAGCTGTACGGCCAGCTCGCTCTTGAGGGCGATGACCGACAGGTTGCGCCCCATCACATCGTGCAGGTCGCGGCCGAACCGCAGCCGCTCCTCCGCGACCGCCAGCCGCGCCTGGAGTTCGCGGGCCGCGTCCAACTCCCATACGGCGCGCAGCAGCCACGCCGAGAAGCCGTTCGTGAAGGTCATCACCGTGCCCGCAAGGGCTGTCGCGACGGCGAAGCCGACGACCTCGTTGACCGGCAGCCGGACCGCCGCCGCGGCCACCGCCACCCCCGCCGCGGCCACCCCGGCCGCGTACAACGCATGCCGAATCCCGCGCAGCCCCAGGACCAGCGCGCCGAGGCCGAAGCCGGTGAAGCCGACGACCGCGGAGCTCGCGTCCCCGATCTCGGGGACCGTCCCGGCCGCGCGCAGGGACAGCGCCAGCACCGCCCCCGCGGCTGAGAACACCGCGACGCCGGTGGCGAGCCGGACCGGCCGCGCACGCCGGTCGAGCGCCCAGTCCAGGGACCGCGAGGACAGCACGGCGCAGAGCACGGCGTGCACCGCGACCAGCAGGAACAGCCCGGCGCGCACCCGGGCCGGCGCTTCCCCGCCGGCGACCGCCGCGCCGATCGCCGTGATCTCGACCAGCACGAAGGCGTGGAACAGCCAGCGGGTGTAGAGCTCGATCCGGGCCGGATCGCTCCGCCGGTCCCACCACCGCGTCAGCCTCGACATCCGCTCCCCACTCCCCAGCACGACGCGCGGCACAGCGCTCAGCGCCGCGGCTCCCAGCGGAACCACCGCCGTACAGCAAACACGGCCAGCCCCGCCCAGACCACCGCGCACCCCACCGCCCGCAGCACGGCACCCGCGTCCGTACCCGCGCCGCCCAGCCAGCCGTACCGTACGAGCTCCACGACGGGTGTCACCGGTAGCAGCCGCAGGACGTCCGCCGCCCCGTCCGGCAGCAGTTCCAGCGGGACGAAGAGCCCCGACCCGCCGAACGACACCGCCATCAGCGGCAACACCGTGATCTGTGCGCTCTCCACGGTCCTGGTGACGGCGGCCGACGCGGCGGCCAGGGCGGCCAGCATGACGGTGCCCAACAGCATGCCCACCACGAGGATTTCGGGCCGCCGCGGCGCGGACAGGTCCAGCAGCAGGGCCCCGGCCGCGATCAGCACCGCGCACTGGCTCAGCGCCACCGCTGCCGAGGGAAGCGCGGTGCCCGCCAGGATCTCCAGGTCCCCCGGCTCCCCTGCCCGCAGCCGCTTGAGCACCAGCTCCTCGCGGCGGGCGACATAGGCCGGTACGAGATTGGCGTAGACGACGAAGATGAGAACGACCCCGATCCCGCCGGTCATGGAGGCTGCGGCGAGGCTCAGCCCGGTTCTGGCGAGGTCGAGCCGCGCGACGCTCGACCGCACCGCCCACACCATCGCGACGGGCATGAGCAGCGCCATGAACAGCGCGGTCCGGTTCCGTACGAGCAGGGTCAGCTCGGCCCGGCCGAGCGCCGCCAGCCGCCCCGCCGCGCCGGTGGTCGCGGTGGCACTCATCGCACACCACCTTCCGCCGCTCCGTCCCCGCTGCCCCCGTTGCCCGCGATGGCCAGAAACGCCTCCTCGAGCGAGGCCTCCCGCGCATCCAGCCGCCCCAGCACGACGCCCTTCGCGTCCGCCCAGCTCAGCAGCTCCGTCAGCGACTCCTGCAGCCGCTCGGTGTGCAGGCGGATCCGCTGCCCTCGCTGCTCGTGGCTGACCACGCCCAGCCGGGGCAACGGCGGCAGGTCGCCCAGCAGATAGCCCTCGGGCAGCTCGAAGGAGATCCGGGCCGGGTGCGCGGCGATCACCTCGTGGGTGGAGCCGCAGGCCGCGATGCGCCCCTCGTGCAGGATCGCGAGCCGGTCGGCGAGCGCCTCCGCCTCCTCCAGGTAATGGGTCGTCAGCACGACCGTGGCCCCGCCGTCCCGCAGCTCGCGCACCAGGCGCTGGGTGTCGCGCCGACCCTCCGCGTCGAGCCCGGTCGTCGGCTCGTCCAGGAACAGCACCTCGGGCCGCCCCAGCAGCGCCAGTGCCAGGTCCAGGCGGCGCCGCTCACCGCCCGACAGCTGCTTGACGCGTACGCCGGCGCGGGCGCTCAGCCCGACGAGCCCGAGGGCCTCGGCCACCGGGCGCGCCCCGCTGGTGCAGCCCGCCCACATCCTGGCCGTCTCCCCGGCCGTGAGGTCGGAGGGGAAGCCGCCCTCCTGGAGCATCACGCCGGTCCGCGGCCGCACCTCGGCCCGCCTTTCGTACGGGTCCATCCCCAGCACCCGCACCTGCCCGCCGCTCGGCCTGGCCAGGCCCTCCAGCAGCTCGACGGTCGAGGTCTTGCCGGCGCCGTTCGTGCCCAGCAGGGCGAACAGCTCGCCGCGCGCCACGGAGAAGGAGATCCCGCGCACCGCCTCGAAGGCTCCGCGGCCGTCGCCGTAGCTGCGCCGCAGCCCGGTGACGTCGATCACATACTCGTCGGTGTCCATGGATTCAGCCTTGCGACGCCCGGCGGGCGCGGGCAGTGCAGGCTGTCACCACTGCTCATGACAAATGTCATCGTCGCGGGAGCCGACGGCATACGACGGCGGGAGCCGACGCCATACGACGAAGGCCCCGGTCCTTGGGACCGGGGCCTTCGCCCTGCGTGGAGCGGACGACGAGGCTCGAACTCGCGACCTCAACCTTGGCAAGGTTGCGCTCTACCAACTGAGCTACGTCCGCATGCCTCCGAACGGCTTTCACCGCCCGGCGCGACCATCACTGTACCCGATCCACTGGCTGGTCGGAAAAGTGAGGAGAGCGGGTGACAGGGATCGCACACTGCGCCTCCCCCTTGGAAAGGGGGCGCTCTACTACTGAGCTACACCCGCGCGGCTCCGTGAGGTCCGGCCCTGCGGCCTCGCCCCTCGGCGCGCTCCAGACTCTAGCTGATCGCCCGGGGTGTCGTGCAAGTCAGCTGCGGTCCGGCCTCGGCCAGGCCCGCACCGGCCCCGCACCGGCCCGGCCCCGCCCTCGCTCCGGCCAGGGCTCTGCTCAACTCGATGCGTTGAACGCCTCGTAGACCTTCTTCGGGATCCGGCCGCGCGGCGGCACCTCCATGCCGTGCGACCGCGCCCAGGCCCGTACGGCCGCGGGGTCGGGGGCGACGGCGGTGTGCCGGTAGGCCTTGCCCGACTTGGACCGCTTTCGGCCCGCTTCCACATAAGGCGCGAGCGCTCCGCGCAGTTTCTTCGCATTGGCTGTGTTCAGGTCGATCTCGTAGAACTTGCCGTCGAGACCGAAGGTGACCGTCTCCGCCGCTTCCCCGCCATCGATGTCGTCGGAGAGTGTGACCACTACGCGCTGAGCCACGGATATCGGTCCTTTCGTAACGGCACCACCGCAATGACGTGCGAAGATGCGGGTGGCCGGGGGTTGGGGGTCAGTTCTTTTTCATTTGTACAGCGACAGCGATTGCATTGCGAAGCCCAGTTAATTCCCTCCGCGTGTCATGCCGCAATCGGTGACCATACGGTTTTCCCCTGATTTTCCACAGGGGGAACCCGCGCCGATGCGTAAACGTGACCGTGCCCCGGGATATCTACCCGCGTAGATTTTGCAGCGGGGTACGCTGAGGGAACCGCCTTACGCACCACACCACCGGGAGTGCCAGTGGCACGCGTCGTAGTCGACGTCATGCTCAAGCCGGAGATCCTCGACCCCCAGGGCCAGGCGGTGCAGCGTGCACTGCCCCGCCTCGGTTTCGACGGAATCGCCGACGTCCGCCAGGGAAAGCGCTTTGAACTCGAGGTGGAAGGGCCGGTCGATGAAGCCGCCCTCGCCCGGGTCCGCGAGATGGCCGAGACGTTCCTCGCCAACACTGTGATCGAGGACTTCACCGTGAAGGTCGAGTCGTGACTGCCCGCTTGTCTCCCACCACCACCCTCAACGGAGGCCCTTCGGGCCGCAGCAACGTCCGTATCGGAGTCGTGACTTTCCCCGGGAGCCTCGATGACCGGGACACGCAGCGCGCGATTCGCCGCGCCGGCGCGGAACCGGTCGCGCTGTGGCACCGCGACAAGGACCTCAAGCAAGTCGACGCGGTCGTCCTGCCCGGCGGATTCTCGTACGGCGACTATCTGCGGGCCGGAGCCATCTCCCGCTTCTCGCCGGTCATGGAGATCGTCATCGAGCAGGCCAGGGCCGGTCTCCCGGTGCTGGGCATCTGCAACGGCTTCCAGGTCCTCACCGAGGCGCACCTGCTGCCCGGCGCCATGCTCGGCAACGACCATCTGCACTTCATCTGCCGTGAGCAGAAGCTGCGGGTGGAGAACGCGGACACCGCCTGGACCGCCGACTACACCGCGGGCCAGGAGATCCACATCCCGCTGAAGAACATGGACGGCCGCTACGTCGCCGACGAGCGCACCCTGGACATGCTGGAGGCTGAGGGCCGGGTCGCCTTCCGTTATCTGGGCGTGAACCCCAACGGGTCGCTCCGCGACATCGCCGGCATCACCAACGAGGCGGGCAATGTCGTCGGTCTGATGCCGCACCCCGAGCACGCCGTGGAGCCGGGCATCGGCACCGGCGGCACGGACGGCCTCGGATTCTTCACCTCGATCCTCAAGAAGCTGGTCGGCGTATGAGCGACGCACGCGCGGCCACTCGGCTGCTGGGGGTACCGCCCACGCCGAAGGCTGTGGGGGAGAACACGAAGGCCGCACCTCTGCGCCGCGCGGGCGGAGAAGCGAATGAAGGGGACGCAGCATGAGCCTGGATACGGTCAAGCACGCGGCCGAGACCCCGGACACCGAGCAGCCGTGGGCCGAACTCGGCCTCAAGAAGGACGAGTACGAGCGCATCCGCGACATCCTGGGCCGCCGCCCGACCGGCGCCGAGCTGGCGATGTACTCGGTCATGTGGTCCGAGCACTGTTCGTACAAGTCGAGCAAGGTGCACCTGAAGCAGTTCGGCGAGAAGGCCCCCGAGAACGCCGCCCTGCTGGTGGGCATCGGTGAGAACGCGGGCGTCGTCGACGTCGGCCAGGGCTATGCCGTCACCTTCAAGGTCGAGTCGCACAACCACCCCTCGTACATCGAGCCGTACCAGGGTGCGGCCACCGGCGTCGGCGGCATCGTCCGCGACATCCTCGCCATGGGTGCCCGGCCGGTTGCGGTCATGGACCCGCTGCGCTTCGGCGCCGCCGATCACCCCGACACCAAGCGCGTCCTGCCGGGTGTCGTCGCGGGCGTCGGTGGCTACGGCAACTGCCTGGGCCTGCCGAACATCGGCGGCGAGGTCGTCTTCGACCCGTGCTACCAGGGCAACCCGCTGGTCAACGCGCTGTGTGTGGGCGTGATGAAGCACGAGGACATCCACCTGGCGAAGGCGTCCGGCGCCGGCAACAAGGTGATCCTTTACGGCGCCAGGACCGGCGGCGACGGCATCGGCGGGGTGTCGGTGCTGGCGAGCGAGACCTTCGAGTCGACCGGCCCGGCCAAGCGCCCGGCGGTCCAGGTCGGCGACCCGTTCCAGGAGAAGCTCCTGATCGAGTGCACCCTGGAGCTCTTCAAGGCGGACCTGGTCACCGGCATCCAGGACCTCGGCGGCGCGGGCCTGTCCTGCGCGACGAGCGAGCTGGCGAGCGCCGGCTCCGGCGGCATGCGCGTCGAGCTGGACACCGTGCCGCTGCGCGACGCGACGCTCTCGCCCGAGGAGATCCTCATGAGCGAGTCGCAGGAGCGCATGTGCGCGATCGTCGAGCCGGGGAAGGTCGGCCGGTTCCTGGAGATCTGCGAGAAGTGGGATGTCATCGCCACCGTGATCGGCGAGGTGACGGACGGCGAGCGGTTGGAGATCTTCTGGCACGGCGAGCAGATCGTGGACGTGCCGCCGCGGACCGTGGCCCATGAGGGCCCGGTGTACCAGCGGCCGTACGCCCGCCCGGAGTGGCAGGACGCGCTGCAGGCCGACGACGCGTCCCGGCTTCCGCGCCCGGCCGGCGGCGACGAGCTGCGCAAGCAGGTCCTCGCGCTGGTCTCATCACCGAACCAGTCGTCCAAGTCCTGGGTCACGGACCAGTACGACCGCTTCGTGCAGGGCAACACGGTGCTCGCGCAGCCGGAGGACTCCGGCATGGTGCGGATCGACGAGGAGACGGGCCTCGGGGTCGCCGTCGCGACGGACGGCAACGGGCGCTACGCGAAGCTCGACCCGTACGCGGGCGCGCAGCTCGCGCTCGCCGAGGCGTACCGGAACGTCGCCGCGTCCGGCGCGAAGCCGCTCGCCATCTCCGACTGCCTCAACTTCGGCTCGCCGGAGGACCCGGCGGTCATGTGGCAGTTCGCGGAGGCCTGTCGTGGTCTCGCGGATGGCTGCCAGGTGCTGGGGACCCCGGTGACCGGCGGCAATGTGTCGCTGTACAACCAGACCGGCGAGGCCGCGATCCACCCGACCCCGGTGGTGGCGGTGCTCGGTGTGATCGACGATGTCGCGCGCCGCACGCCGATCGCGTTCGCGGACGAGGGCCACCTGGTCTACCTGCTCGGCGAGACCAGGGAGGAACTGGGCGGTTCCGCCTGGTCCCAGGTGGTCCACGAGCACCTCGGCGGGCTTCCGCCGAAGGTGGACCTGGAGCGCGAGAAGCTGCTCGCCGAGATTCTGATCTCGGCGTCGCGGGACGGCATGATCGACGCGGCGCACGACGTTTCTGACGGCGGGCTGGTCCAGGCCCTGGTCGAGTCCTGCCTGCGAGGCGGGAAGGGCGTCCGGATCGTCGTGCCCGACACTGCCTCCGATAGCGGCTCCGCCGCGGGGGACCCCTTCGTCTTCCTCTTCTCGGAGTCGGCGGGCCGCGCGGTGGTGGCCGTGCCGCGCAGCGAGGAGCTGCGCTTCACCGACATGTGCGGCGCGCGCGGACTTCCGGCGGCACGGATCGGTGTCGTGGACGGCGACGCGCTCGACGTCCAGGGGCAGTTCAGCATCCCGCTGGCCGAGCTCAAGCAGGCGCACGACGCGACGATTCCCGCGCTGCTGGCCTGACGGCGTACGGTTTCGGGGGCCCGTCCCCAAGGGGGGGGGGG